>NZ_JBSSDL010000015.1:0-72371 GCF_054060695.1 Frigoribacterium sp. 2355
ACCCCCCCGGGGGGGGCCCCCCCGGCCCCGGGGGGGGGGGGGCGCGGGCCGCCCCCCCCCCCCCCCCCGGGGGGCCCCCCCCGGGGGCCCCCCCCCCCCCCCCCCCGCGGGGGGGGGGGGGCGGGGGGCCCCCCCGCCTCCCGTGTGTCGGGGCGGGGAACGCCTAGAGCTGCACGCCGTCCTGCACGGACGCCGCGCGGTGGCGGCGACGCAGCACGAGGGCCGCACCGGTGCCGGCCAGCATCAGCGCGAGCAGCAGGGCGGGCAGGGCGTCGGAGCCGGTGAACGCGAGGGGGCCGCTTCCGTTGCCGGCCGTCCCCGCGCCTCCTGCGCTCGAGCCGTCACCGGGGACCGCCGCGGGCGGGGTCGTCGGAGCCGGGGTGACGGCGCCTTCGACGACGGCGACGGTCGTCGCCAGCGTCGTGCCGCTCTGCGTGCCGGTCAGCGTGATCGTGTAGCTGCCGGGCTCGGTGGGGGCGGTGACGGTGTAGGTCGCGACGCCGTCGATCACGTCGGCGATGCCGAGGTCGGTCACCGTGCCGTCGACGTCGAGCGTGCCCGTGACCTGGCGGTCGCCGGCGAGGCCGGCGGTGCTGACCGGGAACTCGGCGCCGGGGGCGACCTCGGTCGGAGCCGAGATCGTCGCGTCGGTGCTGAGGCCGTCGAGGTCGCGGTCGAGCTGCAGGGCGTTCACGATGGTGAAGAAGTTGTCGGTCTGGTCGATCAGGCCGACGACGTTCGCGGCACCGGGGCCGTAACCCGCGACGCGCAACTGCGTGCCGGTGTGCTGCTGCGACCCGCCCGCCGCGGCGGTGCCGTAGGCGATCTTCATCGTGGTGCCGTCGACCGTCGTCAGCGCGGTGCTGAGCGTGGCGGGCGGCGTCGAGTCGACGATCTGGCTGGTGTGCGCGTGGTCCGCCGTGACGATGACCATCGTGTTGCCGTCGGCCTTCGCGAAGGCGAGGGCGGACTGGACGGCCTCGTCGAGGTCGAGCACCTCACCGATCTGACCGCAGGCGTCGGCGCTGTGGTCGCGCTTGTCGATCGAGGCGCCCTCGACCTGCAGGAAGAAGCCCTGGTCACCGGTGTCGAGCAGGTCGATCGACTTCTCGGTCAGCGACTGCAACGAGAGGCCGGTGGACAGGCGGGCCGGGTTCGGCTGGCAGGTCTGCGGGGCCAGGTCGGCGCCGCCGACGGTCGCCGTGGTGGCGGCGTACCGGGTCGGGAAGTTGCCGTCGGTGAAGGTGCCGAGCACGGGCTGCGCCTGGTCGGCGGTCGTCAGGGCGTCGAGGCCGGCCGCGTCGCGCACGACCTGGTAGCCACGGTCCTGCGCCTGGGCGAACAGGGTGTCGCCCTGCCACTGACCGGCGCGGGCGGACTGGCCGAACGAGGTCGCGCCTCCGCCGAGGGTCAGGTCGGCACGGGTGCCGATGATCTGCTCGCTGATCGAGCCGAGGCCGCCCTGGTCGAGCGCGTCGGCGCCGCACTGGGTGACGCTGTCGGGGCCGTAGCAGCTGCGGGCGGCGACGTGCGCGGCCTGCACGGCCGGGGTGGCGTCCTGCAGCTCGGCGGTCGAGACGTTGCCGGTCTTCTTGCCGTTGGCCTTGGCGATCTCGAGCAGGGTGTCCTGCGGGACGCCGTCGACGTCGACCGAGATGGCGTTGTCGTAGGTCTTGGTGCCGGTGGCCCAGGCGGAGCCGGTCGCCGCGGAGTCCGGCACGTAGTCGGGCTTGCCCTTGTTCGCGCCGTCCCGGTAGACCGAGTACGTCGTGTACTGGCCGGTCAGGGGCAGGGCGTCGATGCCGGGCAGCGTTCCGCCGGCGCCGTAGGCGTAGTTGCGCGCCGACGTGATCTCGCTGTCGCCCATGCCGTCGCCGATGAGCAGGATGACGTTCTTGGCGGGGCCGGCCTCCACCGAGTCGAGCAGCAGCTGCGTGCTGTCGTCGATGCTGCGGGCGGCACCACCGTTCTGGGCGACGTTCGCGGGGGTGGCCGCGAACGCGGCGACGGGGCTGAGGGCGAGGGCGGCGGCGGCGGCCGTCGCGACGACCCCCGTCGTCAGGGCCACACGCCGGCGGTTCGGGGTGTTCTTCGACACGGTTCTGCTCCTGTGATCGTGATCGTGATCCGGTCGCCACGCGACGGAGTCGCCGCGGGGCGGGGACCAGCAGACTCCTGCCGGGTGGCCGCCACGTGAACGAGGCCGTGCGCGCGGGTGAACACCCTCGGACGGGGGTCGCCCGCTCGGCTGGCACGCACCGCCGCCCCGGCCGGCCGGCCCGCCGCGCTGCCCCGCCCCGATGCCCTGCTCAGCCGACCCGTCCCGCTCAGCCGATCCGCGCTGCCCTGCCTGCTCAGCCGGCCGTCGAGCGGAGCACCGACGACCCGTCGGGGCGACGGCGCACCTCGACCCGGTCGGCGATGCGCTGCTTGAGCTCGTCGACGTGGCTGACGATGCCGATCACCCGCCCCGAGGCACTCAGGCGACCGAGCTCGCTCATGACGGCGTCGAGGGTCTCGGGGTCGAGCGAGCCGAACCCCTCGTCGACGAACAGGGTGCCGAGCTCGAGCCCGCCGGCCTCGGCCTGCACGACGTCGGCGAGGCCGAGGGCGAGGCTGAGCGAGGCGTAGAAGGTCTCACCGCCCGAGAAGCTGCCGGGGTCGCGGGTGGTGTCGGTGGTCGCGTCCCGGATGACGAGCGAGAGCCCCGTCTTGCGCGAGCGCGACCCGACCTCGCGCTCGTCGGACGAGGCGAGCTCGTACCGCCCGCTCGACATGACCGACAGCCGGACGTTCGCCGCCGCCACGACCTCGTCGAACCGTCGCAGCAGCACGTAGGTGCCGAGCGTCACGCCCTTGACGTTCTCGCCGGTCGAGGCGCTGGCGAGGTTCGCCATGCGCACCACCGCCCGGGCGTGCTCGACGGCGGCGTCGGCCGCGGCCGTCACGGCCTCGAGGGCGGCCAGGGCCTGGCGCGCCCGCTCGGCCCGGTCGCCGGTGCGCGTCGCGCGGTCGGTGACCTCGTCGAGCTCGGCCTCGACCCGGTCGAGGGCCTCGACGGCCGACGGGACGTCCGCCACCTCGTCGCCGGTCAGCACCGCGACCTCGGGCTCGACCAGCCCGGCCGCGACGATCGCCCGTTCGCGTTCGTGCGCCGAGACCCGCGCCTCGAGGGCGGTGAGGTCGCCTGCCTCGAGGGCGGCGTCGGCGACCTGGTCGACGTCGTCGAACCCGCTGCGCTCGAGGGCGGCCGCGAGCTCGGCACGTCGGACGGCCGCCGCGTCGGACGCCACGTCGGCGGCGTCGAGGAGGGTCAGGAGGCGCGTGTCGCGTTCGACCCCGTCACCGACCGCTGCGGTGAGCTCGGCGATGGTCGGGGCCCGACCGTCGAGCAGTCGCGCGATCTCGGCCTCGTCGTCGAGCAGGGCCCGCCGGTCGGCGGCCACGCGCTCCCGGCCGGTGGCGGCTCGCTCGCGGAGGTCGTCCCGCTCGGCCCGCAGCTCGTCGACCTCGCGGTCGTGGGCCACGAGCGCCGCCTCGGCCGCCGCGAGGGCGGTACGGGCCCGGGTGGCCTCGGACACGCGCAGAGCGAGCCGGGCCAGGTCGGACTCGACGTCGTCGCGGGTCAGGTCGCCCAGGGCGCGGCGGGCCTCCGCGGCCCGCCCCTCGGCGGTCGCGTGCCGTGCGGCGGACTCGCGCTGACGGGCCTCGGCCGCTCGGGACGTCCGCGACGCGGCCTCGACCTGGTCGTCGGTGGGGTGCTCGGTGCCGGGAGCCGCCGGGGCCGGATGCTCTCGCGAGCCGCACACGGGGCACGGGTCGCCGACGACCAGAGCCGCGGCCAGGTGACCCGCCATGCCCTCGATCTGCCGACGGCGGAGGCCCGCCTCGTCGTCGAGGGCCCGCAGGGCCGCCGCCGAGTCGTCGGCCAGTCGTGCGGACGCCGCGTCGACGGCCCGGCCGAGGGCGTCGAGGTCGTCGAGGTCACGCAGGCGGAGCCGCGCCTCGGCCGTCGCCTGCTCGGCGGCGACGAGGTCGGTCGAGGCGTCGGCCAGGGCGTCGCGCTCGACGACGAGCGACGCCCGCACGGCGGGGGCCGCGACGAGGTGCGCGTCGAGCTCCCGGCGCCGCTCGTCAGCCTCCATCAGGGACTGCTCGGCCGCCTCGAGGGCCGTCCGGCGACCGGGCAGGGCCTTCTCGGTCCGGGCCGCCTCGGTCAGGAGGGCGAGTTCCGACAGTCGGGCGTCGCGACGGGCGGCGACGTCGGCTCGGATCGGGATCTCGCCGTCCGCCGCCCTCGTCTCGCCGTCTGCGACGGCCCCGGCGGCCCCGGCGGCCGCGACGACCCCGGCGGCCTCGGCGGCCTCGGCCAGGCGTGACGCCGCATCACGCTCGGCCTCGGTCGCTCGCGTGACCGCGGCGAGGGCGTCGGTCACGGTCGCGGCCCGGGTCGCCGCGGCCACGCGCGAGCGGACCGTGGCCATCTCGCCGTCACCCTCGTCGAGACGCGTCCGCCGGACGATCAGGTCGGCTCGTCGGTCGAGTGCCGCCCCCAGCGCCCGCACGCCATCGAGCGACCGTCGTGCCGCGTCTCGGGCCTCGACCACCCGTGACCGCTGAGCCGACGCGGCGACGGCCTGGGCCTCGAGATCCGCGAGCAGGGCGACCCCGCCGTCGGCGGCCAGCCCCTCGTCGAGGGCCTCGGCCTCGAGGCCGCTGGCCTCGAGCAGTCTTGCGCGCGCCAGCTCGATGTCGCGGTCGGCGGCGGCGACGGCGGCGTTCGCGACCTTCCGCCGGTCGACGAGCTCGGCCGTGGTGCGTTCGTAGATCTCGGTGCCGAAGAGCGACTGCAGGACCTCTTTGCGCTTCTCGCCGGTCGAGCGGAGGAAGGCGGCGAACTCGCCCTGGGGCAGGACGACGGTCTGCACGAACTGCTGGCGCGTGAGGCCGAGGATGCGCGAGACCTCGGCGCCGGCCTCTTGCGTGCTGATCGAGACGATCTCGCCGTCGACGGCGTCGGGCGACGAGAGGCGCCACAGCTTGGCGGTCGCGTTCGCCGGCGTCGTGCCCGTGCCGCGTGCCTTCGGACGGCGGTACGCGGGCGTGCGTCGGATGCGGTGCACGCCCGCGCCGTTCTCGAAGACGAGCTCGACGAAGGGCTCGACGTCGGGGGCGGCGTGGTGGCTGCGCAGGCGGTCGGGCGTCGAGGCCGAACCGGCGAGCCCGCCGTAGAGGGCGAAGACGATCGCGTCGATGATGGTCGACTTGCCCGAACCCGTCGGACCCTCGAGCAGGAAGGTGCCCGAGGCGCCGAGCGCGGCGAAGTCGATGCTGTGCTCGCCCGCGTAGGGCCCGATGGCCCTCAGGGTCAGCCGGTGGAGGTTCATTCGCCGACCTCGCTCGCGAGTGCGGCCTCGTAGGCGCCGCGCACCACGGCGAGTTCGGTCTCGCTCGCCGCCCCGCCCGAGGCGAAGGCGACGAACTCGGCCGCCACCTCGATCGGGTCGGACTCGGCCGTGACGGCGGCGAGCGCCGAGGCCTCGACCGCACCGACGGGCGTGTGGTGGATCGCGAGGGCGTGCGGGAAGTGCTCGGCCACCCGCGTGTAGAGCCGTTCGGGGTGCACCGGATCGGTGACGAAGACCCGGAGCCAGGCGTCGCGCAGGTCGTCGTGGCGCCCGTCGAGCAGGGCGTCGAGGGAGTCGGTCACCTCGGCCAGTCGTCGCGGGACGGGGGCCGGGACGAGCTCGACCGAGACCGAGCCGTCGGCCGTCAGCTCGACGATCGTGGACGACTTGACCTGGTTCCGCTCGCCGAACGAGAAGGCGAGGGGCGAACCCGAGTAGCGCAGGCGACCGGACGGGCCGACGCGTTGGGCACCGTGCAGGTGGCCGAGGGCGACGTAGTCGACGCCGTCGAACGCGGCCGACGGCACGGAGTCGACGCCGCCCACCCGGATGTCGCGCTCGCTCTCGCTGCGTTCGGGTGCCGGGGCGCCCTCGGGCTCGCGGTCGGCTGCGGGCCCCGCCACGACGAACGCGTGCGCCACCACGACCGACCGGGTGCCGGGTCGCCCGGCGAGGTCGTCGCGCACCCGCTGCATCGCCGCACCCACGACGGCCGCGTGCGACCGGGGCAACGGCTCGTCGGCTCCCGCCGGTGCCAGGGACCTGCGGACGCTGTCGGGGTCGAGGTAGGGCAGCCCGTAGAAGGCGACCGGCCCGTCCGGGTCGTCGACGACGACGGGCTCGTCGAGCAGGTCGACCGACGCCCGCAGGTGCAGGCCCGGGCGCATCAGCTCGGCCGCGAACCCCAGACGCACCGCCGAGTCGTGGTTGCCCGGCGTGACGATCACGGTGGCGTGCTCGGTCAGGCCGGCGAGGGCCCGGCCGAGGAGGCGCACGCTGGGCACCGCGGGGACGGCCCGGTCGTACACGTCGCCCGCGACCACCACGACGTCGATCGACCGTTCGACCACGAGCCCCACCAGGTGGTCGACGAAGGCCTGCTGGTGCTCGTGCAGGTCGACCCCGTGCAGCGTGCGCCCCAGGTGCCAGTCGCTGGTGTGCAGGATGCGCACGGCGCCCCTCTCGTGGATGTCGCGGTCGGTGCGGCAACGGGTGCCGGAGTCGGTGCCCCCGACTGTATCGGGGGCCTCCGACAGAGCCGTCCGCGCCTCCTCGGTCCGGCGCCGCGCCTCCTCGGGTCCCGCGCCGCGCCTCCCCACCGGTCGCCGCCCCGCCCACGGGAGTGAGATGGTCAGATGCCCGCACACCGCGGCGGGCCCGACGAGAGCGAGACCGTGAGCCACGACGCCCTGCAGCCCGACCAGGTCACCGCCCTCCGTCGCGAGGTCGAGGCCCGCCTCGACGCGATGGTGGCCGACCTGACGACCTACGCGAGCCTCGAGACGCCGTCCGACGACGTCGACCTGCTCGAGGCGGGGCTCCGCTGGATCGAGACCTGGCTCGGCGAGACCGTCGGGCCGCCGGCCGAGCGCCGGGTGCACGTCGTCGAGGGCTACGGCGACACGGTGACCCTCGACTACCCGTCGCCGTCGGGCTCGACCGAGTGGGTGTCGGCCCTGTGCCACTACGACACGGTCTGGTCCGAGGGGACGCTGGCCGGGTGGCCCGTCACGGTCGAGGGCGACCGCATGACCGGCCCGGGCGTCTTCGACATGAAGTCCGGGCTGATCCAGCTCGGCAACGCCCTCGCGATCGGCGACCGCCTGGGGCTGCCGCGTCCGAACGTGCGCCTGCTGCTCAACGGCGACGAGGAGGTCGGCAGCATCGCCTCGCGTGAGGCGATCGAGCGCGAGGTCGGACGAGGAGGCGCGGTGTTCGTCTTCGAGTCCGCCGCCGACGGTGCCGTCAAGACCGCCCGCAAGGGCGTCGGCATCTTCGAGGTCGAGGCCTTCGGGGTCGAGGTGCACGCCGGCCTGCACCCGCGCTCGGGTGCGAGCGCCGTCGACGAGATCGCCCGCGTCGTCCTGGCCCTGCACGCGGCCGCCGACGTCGAGGCGGGTACCTCGCTGAACGTGGGAGTGCTGCAGGGCGGCACCCGCACCAACGTCAAGGCCGGCTACGCCCGCGCGATGGTCGACGTGCGCGTCACCTCGTCGACCGAGGCCGAGCGCATCGAGCGGGTGTTCGCCGGGCTCGCGGCGCACGATCCCGCCGCGACGCTGAAGGTCACCGGCGGCTGGAACCGCCCGCCGATGGAGCGCTCGGTCGCGACCGGCGCGCTCTACGAACGCGCCGCCCGGGTCGCCACCTCGCTCGGCTTCGAGTTGCGCGAGGTGTCGGTCGGCGGCGCCAGCGACGGCAACTTCGCCGCCGCACTGGGCCTGGCGGTGCTCGACGGGGTCGGCGGCGTCGGTGGCGGAGCGCACGCCCGACACGAGTGGATCAGCGTGCACGGCATGGTCGAGCGCACCGAGTTCGTCAGCGCCCTGTTCACCGACCTCGCCTAGTCCGCCCCAACCAACCCCACCGCACCGCTTTGCAGTGCTTTGCACCGCTCTGCACCGCTCTGCACCGCTCTGCACCGCCGAGTGGACACGACGCCGCCGCGCGACACGGCGCCTTGTCCACTCGGCGGTTCGCTGCCGTGGCGCCGACGACGCTGTGCGAATAGCGCACCCTCACGACCACGACGCCGAGGTGCGGCCCGACCGCAGCGGCACCCCGCCACGGCGCACGATCGCCGCCAGCCGTCGCGGATCGAGCGCGTCGTCGATGTCACATCTCTCGATGCGTCGGACCCGCCCCGTGCCCAACAATCGAGCCTCGCGCTTCTTCTCACGGCGTACGACCTCGGCCGGGGACGAGCCCGCGAGCAAGCGAGGGTCCGAGTACTTGCCGAAACCGTCGAACTCGAGCACGAACCCGAACTCTTCGAAGAAGAAGTCGCATCGTCCGACGAATCCCCGGGCGTCGAAGAACTCCTCTTGCAGGATCGGCTGAGGCGCACCGAGCCGATGCAACGCGACTCGCACGAGCGACTCCCCGCCGTTCTCGGACAGGGGCGTGGCGAACGAGATCGCTCGCCCGAGTGCCAGCTCACCCCGCCGTCCGACCACGCCGTCGGCCATCGCCCCGAACCGGAGCCGGAACTCGTCACGCAGATCGTCGACTCGGGTGCGCATCTCGGCGGCCCTCGGAAGCCGACTCTCGACCAAGAGCCGACGACGCATCACGCCGTCGAGACAGAGGACGCCGTCGTCGAACCCGGATGACCTCGCGACGTCGAAGGCGGTGCGCAGCTCACTCGTGACCAGCAGGTCGCCCACCGACTCGATCTCGTCGTCCTCGAGACCGGCCCCGTGCTTGACGAGGACCGGCGTGCACTGGGTCGAGGCCCGACGTCGGTCGATCACGTGCACCCGGCGCGGGTCGCCCTGGACGCTCGGCAGCCCGTGCACGGCGACGGCCGAGCCGTGGGACACGACGCAGTCGGCGGGGAGCGCGGACACGGCGGCCCGCACCCGGACGACGTGGCGACGCCAGGGCCTCAGTCGGCCCCAGTCCTCCGTCGCCACGTAGACGCCCCGTTGGACGCGCACGAGACGTCCCGCGGCGGCGTCGCGTCGCAGGGCGCGCGCCTCACGGGACTGCGCACCCGGCGTGGCGGAGAAGATCAGATCGGGGAGGTCGTCGTCCATCCCTCGATGCTCGCGCGTCGATCGGACCCGGCCGCGCCTCCAGAACTTCGCTGTGGACGACCGCCCGCCCACCGCGTCATGTCGACGAGACGACCTATGCGCACCGAGAACCGCCGAGTGGACAGCGCGCCGCCGCATGACGCGGCGCGCTGTCCACTCGGCGGCGTCCAGCACCGGCGCCCGACCTCAGCCCTCCAGCGTGAAGTCGTAGACGCCGGCGTCGAAGCGGGCGTAGCCGGGGTAGTCGATCAGCTCGTAGAGCTCGGCACGGGTCTGCATCGTCGGCACCTGCGAGTCGAGCGACCCGTCGGCCACGAGCGCGTCGAGCGCCCGGGACGCCGCGCCCATCGCGGCACGCATCAACGACACCGGGTGGATCACCATGCTCACGCCCACGTCGTGCAGCTGCTGGTGCGTGAAGAGGGCGCTCTTGCCGAACTCGGTCATGTTGGCGAGCACGGGCACGTCGAGCGCCGAGCAGATCGCCTCGAACTCGCCGAGGTCGGCCATCGCCTCGGCGAAGACCGCGTCGGCCCCCGCGTCGACCAGGGCCCGGGCCCGGTCGACCGCGGCCTCGAGCCCGTCGAGCGCCCGGACGTCCGTGCGCGCCATGATCACGAGCGACGGGTCGCGGCGCGCGTCGACCGCGGCCCGGATGCGCCCGGCCGCCGTCGCCGCGTCCACGACCTGCTTGCCGTCGAGGTGGCCGCAGCGCTTGGGGTTGACCTGGTCCTCGACGTGCAGTCCGGCCACGCCGGCGGCCTCGAGCGCCTGGACGGTGCGGGCGACGTTCATCGGCTCGCCGAACCCGGTGTCGGCGTCGACGAGCACGGGCAGGTCGGTCATCGACGCGATCTGCCCGGCCCGCGTGGCGACCTCGGTGAGCGTGGTGAGGCCGATGTCGGGCAGCCCGAGCTCGTTGGCCATCACGGCGCCCGACACGTAGACGCCGTCGAAGCCCTTCTGCTCGATCAGGCGCGCGGTGAGCGGCGTGAACGCGCCGGGGAAGACCAGGGTGCGCTCGTCGGCCAGCCCGGCCCGGAACGCCGCACGCTTGTCCGCCGGCGACACCGTCGAGTACAGCATCAGAAGAGCCCGCCCGGCTGGGCGGCGGCACCCGCGAGGGCGTCGGGAGCGACGATGCCCAGCTGCCGCACCTCGGCCGCCGTCAACGAGGGGAGGCGCGTGGCCAGGTCGACGAACCGCTCGACCTCGGCGTCGGGCAGCACGCCCTCGGCCAACGTGCGGAACTTGCGCACGTAGTCCTCGCGTCCGAAGGGCCGCGCCCCCAGGGGGTGGGCGTCGGCGACGGCGATCTCGTCGACGAGGGTCGTGCCGTCGACGAACTCGACCTCGATGCGGCCGCCGAACGCCTTCTCGGCGGGGTCGGTCGAGTGGTAGCGGGCCGTCCAGGCGGGGTCCTCCGCCGTGGTGATGCGCTGCCACAGCTCGACGGTGTCGGGACGTTGCGCCCGGGCCGGGGCGTAGCTGCGCTCGTGGTGCCATTCGCCGTCCTGCAGGGCGACGGCCACGATGTAGGGGATGGAGTGGTCGAGCGTCTCGCGGCTGGCCGTGGGGTCGTACTTCTGCGGGTCGCCGGCGCCCGAGCCGATCACGACGTGCGTGTGGTGGCTGGTGTGCAGCACGATGCGGCGCACCTGCGCCGGGTCGCGGAGGGCGGGGTGCGCGCGGCCGAGCCGCCGGGCGAGGTCGATCCAGGCCTGGGCCTGGTACTCGGCCGAGTGCTCCTTCGTGTACGTGTCGAGGATGCCCCGCTTGGACGCACCCGGCGCCGGCAGGGGCACGTCGTACGACGCCCCGGGTCCGTCGAGCAGCCGGGCGATCACGCCGTCCTCACCCTCGTAGATCGGGGCGGGACTGCCCTGGCCGCGCATCGCGCGGTCGACGGCCTCGACCGCGGCCTTGCCGGCGAAGGCCGGTGCGTAGGCCTTCCACGACGAGATCGCCCCCTTGCGGGACTGCCGCGTGGCCGTCGTCGTGTGCAGCGCCTGGCCGATCGCCTGGTGCACCACCTCGGTCGAGAGCCCGAGCATCGTGCCCAGGCCGGCCGCGACCGACGGACCGAGGTGGGCGACGTGGTCGATCTTGTGGGCGTGCAGGCTGATCGCCCGGACGAGGTCGACCTGCACCTCGTAGCCGGTCACGATGCCGCGTAGCAGGGCCGCACCGTCGAGTCCGCGGTGCTGGGCCACGGCGACGAGCGCGGGGACGTTGTCGCCGGGGTGCGAGTACTCCGCCGCCAGGAACGTGTCGTGGAAGTCGAGTTCGCGCACGGCGACCCCGTTCGACCAGGCGGCCCATTCGGGCGAGACGGGGTGCTCGGGCGCGACGCCCGTGACCTGCGAGCCCGCGCCTCCGGTGGTCGGCGGATGCGCGAGCGCCTGGTCGCGTGCGACGGCGACCGGCGCGCGCAGCAGCGATGCGGCCGAGACGGCGGCGTTGTCGATCAGGCGGTTGATCACCATCTCGGTCACGTCGTCGTCGACGGGTGCGTCGTCGGTCGCGAGCGCGGCGAGGCGCCACGCGAGCTCGTCCTCACGGGCCAACGGCTGGTCGCTGCGGTGCACGCGCACCGTGTGCACGACGAGATCGCCGGTCGGGGTGCCCGACTCGCCCATGACCCCGGACGAGGAGGCGCGGGTCGCGTCGCTCCCGCCGCTCTCGTCGGTCGTCGCCCCGGCGTCGTGTGCGTGCTCGGACGCCTGCTCGTGCTGCGTGCCCATCGGCCACCCTCTCTGGTGGGGCGGGCGTCGTGCGGCCCGCCGTGCGCCGTCGTCGGTGACGGCCGTGTCGTTGCCGACCAGTCTCGCACCCGGTCCGGGCGACGCGTCTCGTCCCCGCCCCGGACGATGCGCCTGGCGTCCCCCGGCCCGCCGACGCGCCCCGTTCGGGGGTGAACCCGTCTGTTCGCCACCTGGCAGGCTGGGAGCATGACGACCGAGAGCCCGCTGGGGGGCGGCTCCGACGAGCGACGCCCCTCCGCCGACCAGCCGACCACCTCTTACCCCGCGACGGGGACGTCGACCCCGCCGCCGCGACCGGGCCGCCCGATCGGGCTCGCGATCGCCGCCCTCGTCGTGGGCGTCGTCGCGTTCCTGCTCGGCCTCGTGCCCGTGGTGGGCACGATCGTCGGACTCGCCGCCGTGGTGCTCGGCATCATCGCGCTGCTGCGGCACCAGTCGAAGGTCATGGCGTGGATCGGCCTCGGCCTGGGAGCCGTCGCCACCATCGTGTCCATCGTCGTCGCCGTCGGCCTCGGCGCGGCGATCGACAGCGTGCAGCAGGACGACCCGGCCGTGACCGCCACCTCCGAGCCCGCCCCCGTCCGCACCTCGTCGACGCCTGCGCCCACCCCGTCGGCCACGCCGTCGTCGGCGGCCGCCGACGTGCCGGCCGACCACTCGGACGCCCTGGCGGACGCCGAGACCATCGCGAACGGCCTCGGCAGCAGCAAGCTCGAGACCTACGCGAAGCTCGTGGCCGGCGGCGCCTCCGAGGCCGCGGCGCAGTACGCGGTCGACACGGTCGACGCCGACTGGCAGGCCAACGCAGTCCGCAAGGCCAAGGCCTACGCGGCGGACGGCATGACGGGCGACGTGCTGCGCAACCAGCTCGTCAGCGAGTACGGCGAACAGTTCACCGCCGAGGAGGCCGACTACGCCCTGGCGCACCTCGACGACTGACGCCTCGTGACGCGATCGTGATCCTGGCCGGCCCGACCTCATCCTCTGGGACGAGTGCTCGGGCCGGACCGGTCTGTAGCGTCGAGAGCGACCGCCGGGGGACGACCGGAGGCCAGGAGGGCACGACCATGAGGAGCACGACCACGATGCGCACCGCCATCGGCACGGGGGCCACGGCCTGCCTGATCATGGTGTTGACCGCGGGCTGCACGGGCGGGGCCGACGACGCGACGCCGAGCCCGTCCGAGACGAACTCCGCGTCGCCGTCCTCGACCACCGGCACGGCCACCGCCACACCCGCACCCACGCCCACCGAGACCGCCGGCCCGGTCGCCCTCCCGGTCGACTGCACCGACATCGTCGACCAGGCCACCTACGCCTCGACCTTCGGCGACATCCCGCTCAACCCGGTCGAGTTCGGCGGCTCGGGCACCAGCTCGGGCGTGGTCACGCCGACCACCCCGCCCGCGGGGGCCGGCGCTCGTGACGTCGTCGGGGCGGCGACCGAGCTGTCCTGCCTCTGGCGCGACCCGCGGGCCGACGTCTCGGGCATCTCGGTCGCGATGGGTCACCTCGAGCCCGCCGCCGGCGCCGCGGCCCTCGACGGTCTCGCCTCGCAGGGCTACACCTGCACCTCGGTCCACGAGGGGCGCAGCTGCCAACTCGTGACGCCCGACCCCCTCTACCCGGTGGACCGCGCGCAGACCTACTGGCTGCGCGACGACGTCGTCGTCACCGTCGACCAGACCAACGTGCCGACGGACGACCTGATCGGCTCGATCGCGACGCGCCTCTTCGGCTGAATCCGCGCCTCCTGCACCTGTCGCACCGTGGACCGGACGGGGGGGGGCCCCCCCCCCGGGGGGGGGGGGCCGGGGGGGGGGGGGGGGGCGGCCCGCGCCCCCCCGCCGCCCCGCCCCCCCCGGCCCCGCCGCCCCCCCCCCCCCGCCCCCGGGCCCCGGCCCCCCCGCCCCCCCCCCCCCCCCGGGGCGGCGCCCCCCCGTCCGGTCGGCGGTGCGGCGCACGCGCGGCGCACGCGCGGCGCACTCGCGACGGGCGCTACAGCACGTGCTTCGGCACGCGGTGCAGCGTGACCGCGCCGACGGCGTCGAACGGGTGCAACGGGTCGGGGGCGACCGAGCCGGTCGGGCCCCCGAGCCTCGAGTGCCCCACGGCGCTGAGCACGGCGTAGGCGTCTCCGCGCGACCAGCCGTGGTCGTCCACGAGGAACGAGAAGGCGTCCTCGTACCCGCGGCGGATGCTCTCCTGCACCGGGTCGCCGAGGCCGACGAAGATCCAGTCGTCGGCGGTCTCGATGCGCGGCGCCCGCAGGCCGAGGCCGGGCACCAGGTCGATCGAGACGACCGCCGTGCCCTCGGCCTCGATGGCCACGAACGACGACTCGCCCTCGGCCATGATCGCGTGCACGTCGCCGATCGACAGGTACGCCCCCTCGACCATGACCGGCAGGTAGACCGTCGACCCGACCGTGTTCTCGGTGACGTCCATGTTGCCGCCCTGGGCGTACGCGGGCATGATCGTCGAGTTCTCGCCCTCGGCGGGCGCCGTGCCCATGCAGCCGATCATCGGCCGGGCCTCGAACACGTGCCGGTCGGTGACGTGGACCCCGTCGGAGTCGATCGGCACGCGGCGGGTGAACATCTCGTCGCCCATGACGTGCTGCAGGGCCCCGGACCCGGGCAGGCTGACCGACCAGCCGTGCTCGATGAGTCGGATCTCGTGCACCGTGACGGCGAGCGCGTCGCCCGGCTTCGCGCCCTCGACGTAGACCGGCCCGGTGACCGGGTTGATCGGCACGGACAGCTTCGCGAGGTCGTGGTGTCGGTGCAGCTCGGCGTAGACCGCGTCGCTCGTCTCGAACCCGATGCGTTCGCCGGTGCCCGGCTCGATGCGCAGGGCCGGTGGCACCGTGGCCGTGAAACCGGGGCGTCCGTGCTCCTTGCCGAGGAAGTGGTCGATCCCGTCGCGGGCGGCGTCCTCGGCGGTCATGCGTCGCGCCGTTCGGAGTCGGCCGCGGGCACCGACGTGACCGCCGGCTCGTCCGCAGCCTGCCCGAGGGACGGCGCCGCGCCTCCTCGGCTGCGGTAGTAGAGGAACACGCCCGCGCCGAGCACCAGCCAGACGAGCCCGCCGATCTTGGCCTCGGGTGCCGCGTTGACCAGCACGTAGCCGATGATCAGGAACCCGACCACGGGCACGACGAGGTGCAGCAACCAGTTGCGCGACTTCTTCTTCACGACGTAGTGCACCACGACGGACACGTGCAGCAGCATGAAGCCGAACAGCGCCCCGAAGTTGACCAGCGACGAGATGACGTCGATCTGGCCGACGAAGAACAACACGAGCACGGCCGAGAGCGCCGACACGACGAGGATCGCGGCCTGCGGCACCTGACGCGTGTTGATCTTCGACAGGAACGCCGGCAGCTGCCCGTCGCGGCTCATCGAGAACAGCAGACGCGACGTCGCGGCCTGGGCGGCCATGGCGTTCGCGATGCCGACGGCCAAGACGTTGACGACGAAGAACGCCGTCGCCCACCCGCTGTTCGACGCCTCGCGCACGAGGTCGAAGAAGGCGTTCCCGGCCTCGCCCTCGGGGAACGAGTCGCGGCCGCCGGCGAGCGCGCTGGCCAGCCAGGTCTGCAGGATGAAGCAGAACGCCACGATGAACAGCGCGATGATCATGGCCTTGCCGGCTCCGCCGCGCTTGCCGGTGCTCTCCTCGGCGAGGGTCGAGATGCCGTCGAAGCCGAGGAAGCTCAGCACGGCGATCGACAACGCCGAGGCGATCAGGGGGGCGGTGACCTTGCTGGAGTCCCAGATCGGGTCGGTCGTGAACTCGGCACCGGGGATCGTGCCGCCGTTGAGCGCCGTCACCGCGATGATGACGAAGATCACGATGAAGACGACCTCGATGGCGAGGAACACCCGGTTCATCAGCTTGATCGAGCTGATGCCGAGCAGGTTCACGGCGGTGTTGACGGCGACGAAGATCAGCGCCCACATCCAGCGGGCGGTGCCCGGGAAGATGCCGATCATCGACTCGGCGGCGAAGACGTAGAGCAGCGTCGGCACGAGCAGGTAGTCGAGCAGGATGGCCCAGCCGGCGAAGAACCCGGCCACGGGGTGGATGCCCCGCCCGACGTACGAGAAGACCGACCCGGCGAGCGGGATCGACTTGGCCATCTGCGCGTAGGCGAGCGCGGTGAAGATCATCGCGACGAGGCCCACCAGGTAGACCAGGGGCACCATGCCCGAGGAGGCGTTGTACACGGTGCCGAAGATCGCCCAGGGCGCGATCGGCACCATGAAGATCAAGCCGTAGATGAGCAGGTCGACGGTCGAGACCGACCGCTTGAGTTCTTGCTTGTAGCCGTACTGCTCGAGCTGCTGCTGGTTGCTCAGCTCACCGCCGGAGGCGGCCTTCGTGGGCAGGGACATGGTGTGCTCTCTCGCTCGGGTGGGGATCGGGTCGGTGCGGATGCGGGTGCGGGTCGGGGGTGCGGGTGGGGTCGGGGGTGCGGGTGGGGTCGGGGTGCGGGAGGCGCGGGCCGCGTCGGTTCAGGAGGCGCGGCCCGCGCCGGTCAGGAGGCGCGTGCGGCGTCGCGCAGCTCGTCGTACGCCGTCAGGAACGGCGCGACGACGGCCCGGAACTCCTCGGGCTGTTCGAGGTGCGAGCAGTGGCTGGCACCGGCGAACACGTGCGACCGGACGTCGGCGATGCCGTCGACGAAGGGCTGCCAGGTGGCGGGCGTCGCCTCGTCGAACTCGCCCGCGACGACGAGGGTCGGCGTCGTGATCGCCGGCAGGCGGTCGACGACGGTCCAGTCGCGCAGCGTGCCGATGACGTGGAACTCGTTCGGCCCGTTCATCGTGTGGTAGACCGTCGGCTCGGCCTCCATCTGCTCCTCGCTGTCGACGAAGTCCTGCGGCATGGGCACCACGCGGCAGACGTGCCGCTCGTAGAACGCCTGGGTGGCGGCGAGGTACTCGGGGTCGGTGGTCGTGCCGTCCGCCTCGTGGCGTGCCAGCGCCTCCTGGGTGTCGGTCGGCAGCTGGTCGCGCAGCTCGGCGGCGCCCTCGACCCAGAGCTGCATGGACGCGGGCGAGTTGCAGATGGCCAGGCTCGCCAACCCGTCCGGTGTCGTCACGGCGATCTCGGCCCCGAGCATGCCGCCCCACGACTGGCCGAGCAGGTGGTACCGCTCGAGGCCGAGGTGCGCGACGAGGTTGGCGAACTCCGAGACGAAGAGGCTCGGTTGCCAGAAGTCGACGGGCGCGTCGGGCAGGTGGGTGCTGCGGCCGCAGCCGAGCTGGTCGTAGTGCACGACGGTGCGGCCGGTCTCGTCGGCGAGGGCCTCGAGGTTGCGCAGGTAGTCGTGGGCCATCCCCGGGCCGCCGTGCACCACGACGAGGGGCAGCGCACCCTCGCGTGGCTCGTCGGGCGTGGTGACCCGGTACCAGGTCTCGGCGTCGTGGAAGGCGGCGGTGCCGGTGGTGATCGTGGACATGCGGGTGAGCATGCACCCGGCTAAGGTCTCGCGACAAGACCTTTCGCGATGCCTTAATCTGCTCGTAACACGACGAGACCTCGACGGCTGCACGCACGACGGGTCGGCGAGCCGGGACGGGGACGCGATGGGCCAGGACGACAGCCGAGGAGGCGCGGGCGGCGCGCGCTCGGACGTCCCGGTCGACGGCGCCCTCGGTGGCGCCCTCGGGGCCCCTCTCGCCCCCACGACCAGGGTCGACGACCTCACCGACCGCCTCGTCACGGCCATCACGATCGGCGAGTACCTGCCCGGCTCGCGCCTCCCCGCCGAGCGCGACCTCGCCGCCTCGCTGCGGGTCGGTCGCATGACGGTGCGGGCCGCCCTGGCCCGGCTCGTCGAGCAGGGGTTGATCGTGACGCAGCGCGGGCGCGGGGGCGGCTCGTTCGTCCAGGCGCCGGCACCGGGGTCGGGCACCGACGTCGTGCGCCGCACGCTCGCCGCGCGCTGGTCCGACCTGCGCGACACGAGCGAGGCGATCAGCCGACTGCACGGCGTCGTCGCCGAGGCCGCGGCCGAGAACCGCACCCCGGACGACGTCGACCGGCTGCACGACCGGCTCGAGGGCTACCGCGGCGCGGCGTCGGGCCTCGCGTCGCAGAAGGCCGACGAGGCGCTGCACGTCGCGATCGCCGAGGCCGCCGGCAACGCCACGCTGCGCGGGGTGCTGTTCGACCTCGAGGCCCGCGTGAGCATCTCGGCGCCGGCGCACCTCTGGGGCGGGCCGGACGGCATGCGCGAGATGGAGCTGCGCGCCCTCGCCGACCACGAGGCACTCGTCGCCGCGATCTGCGACGGGCGTGCGGCGGACGCCGCGGCCATCGCCCGCGAGCACGTCAAGATCGACCTCGAGCTGCTCGAGCGCGAGCTCGGCCGCGCCGCGCCCTGACCCCGCACCCGCGCCTCCCCGCCTCCGTCCCCGCGCCTCCTGAGCCCCCGATGCCCCTGGGGTCTCGGCGCCGCAGCGTCGCCGAGGCCGACCGTGACAGGCTGGGCGCGTGAGCGACTCGACGACGAACGACACCACCCCCACGACCGCGGGAGGCGCGGCGCACGACGCCCCGCCCGTCACCGCCCCGCCCGTCCCCACCCCGCCCGCCTGGTGGACGACCGCGACGGTCTACCAGATCTACCCGCGCAGCTTCGCCGACTCGAACGGCGACGGGGTCGGCGACCTCGGCGGCATCCGGCAGCGGCTCGGTCACCTGCACGACCTCGGGGTCGACGTGATCTGGCTGTCGCCGATCTACCGCTCGCCCCAGGCCGACAACGGGTACGACATCAGCGACTACGACGACGTCGACCCGCTGTTCGGCACGCTCGCCGAGTTCGACGCCCTGATGGACGAGGTGCACGCGCTCGGCATGAAGCTGGTCATGGACCTCGTCGTCAACCACACGAGCGACGAACACCCGTGGTTCGTCGAGGCCCGGTCGTCGCGCGACTCCCCGAAGCGCGACTGGTACCTCTGGCGCGACCCGGTGCCGTCGGGCGAGGGGACCGACGCCGCGGGCACGCCCGGGGCCGGCACGCACCCGACCGCCTGGCGCAGCGCCTTCAGCGGCCCGGCCTGGACCCTCGACGAGCCCACCGGCCAGTACTACCTGCACATGTTCGCGTCGAAGCAGCCCGACCTCAACTGGGAGAACCCCGACCTGCGCCGGGCCGTCTACGACATGATGAACCGCTGGCTCGACCGGGGCGTCGACGGGTTCCGCATGGACGTCATCAACCACATCGCGAAGGAGCCCTCGTCGCTGGCGCCCGGAGCCCCGCACTTCGTCATGGGCGGGCAGATCCACGACCACCTGCGCGAGATGCACCGCGAGGTCTTCGCCCACCGCACCGACCGCGAGCTGATCACGGTGGGCGAGATGCCGGGGGTGACGGTCGACGACGCCCGGCTGTTCACGGCCGCCGACCGGCACGAGCTCGACATGGTGTTCCAGTTCGAGCACGTCGGCCTCGACCACGGACCGGCCTCGAAGTTCGACAACCTCCCGTTCGACCTCGTGGCGCTCAAGCGCTCGCTGTCGCGCTGGCAGGAGGGCCTCGCCGACCAGGGCTGGAACAGCCTCTACCTCGGCAACCACGACCAGCCGCGGTCGGTCTCGCGCTTCGGCGACGACGGCCGGTACCGGTTCGAGTCGGCGACGCTGCTCGCCACCGTGCTGCACCTGCACCGGGGCACGCCGTACGTCTACCAGGGCGACGAGATCGGCATGACGAACGCCGGGTTCACCGCGGTCGAGCAGTACCGCGACATCGAGTCGATCAACTGGTTCGACGAGTCGGTCGCGGCGGGAGCCGACCCCGAGTACCTGCTCGAGGCGTTGCGCTTCCGCAGCCGCGACAACGCGCGCACCCCCGTGCAGTGGTCCGGAGGTGCGGCGGCGGGCTTCAGCACCGGCACCCCGTGGATCGAGGTGGTCGCGAACCACGACACCGTGAACGTCGACGCCGACCGTGCGGCGGGTGACCGATCGGTGTTCGAGCACTACCGGCGGTTGATCGCGCTGCGGCACGAGTCGCCCGTGGTGGCACTCGGGTCGTTCGAGCTGCTCGCTCCGGACGACGGACGGCTCTACGCGTTCACCCGCACGCTCGGCGACGAGCAGCTGCTCGTGCTGGCGAACTGGTCCGGCGAGGCGTACGAGCTCGACCCGGCGCTCCACCCGGCGCTGCGGCGCCGGTCCGTGCCGCAGGTCGTGATCGGCAACGTGCCCGATGGGGGCGGGCTGACGCTCGCGCCCTGGGAGGTGCGCGTCCTGCGGGGCTGACCCGCGCCTCCTCGGCTCCCCCGCGCCGCGCCGCGCCGTGGGCTCGCATCGCACCGTCCGCTGAACGTCGCACCGCCGATGTTCGCGGTGGGACGTTCAGTCGACGGTGCGACTCGCGCCCCCGGGACGCGCTAGCGTCGGCGAGGTGAGCGATCCCGACGACGCGCCCGCGCCTCCCGACGACCCGGCACCCGCCGAACCGGCACCCGCCGAGCTCCCGCACGGCTGGGTGCGAGTCGGCGAGCGCCGCTGGTGGTCGACGTGGGTCGGCGCGACGACGGCCTTCGCGTTCCTCGCGGCGTTCCAGGGCGTCAACTTCTTCTTCCGCATCGCCGAGACGACCTTCCGCTGGGACCTCGCCCTGCTGATCGCCATCGGCGTCACGGTCGGGATCGTCGCCGTGATCACGCTGATCCGCAACGCCCTGGCGCCGCAGCCCTGGGTCGACCTCGACTCCGGGCAGCTGCGCGCCGGCACCCGCCGGCCGATCCCGCTGACTCAGGTCGATCGTGCCGTCCTCACGACGGCGCCCGTCGGCAACGGCGGCCGCGTGCTCGTGCTGCGCCTGACGGCGAAGGAGGCGCGGGTCGAGTTCATCCTGCGCGACCGGAAGGACGCGACCCTCGACCCGACCTCGACCGCCGTGTTGGCGGAGGCGCTGCGCCGCACCTCCGTCGCCATGCCGACCTCGATCCACGACCCGACCGGCCGGTTCGCGCGGTACAACTTCCCCGGCCACGTCGACCGCGACGATGCCGTCGCCCTCGTCGAGCACCCGCCCGCGGCCGGCGACCCGCTGCCCGCGGCGTGGTGACCGCGGCTGGCGCCCGGGGCGTGGTGACCGCGGCTTGGTGACCGCGGCCTCGTGACCGGTTCGCCCTCGAGCGCCCTCGTCCGCGACCACGTCGCACCACCGTCGCGTCGTCGAACCACGCGAGAAGGTGGTTCCCCGACGCGACGGTGGTGCGACCTCGCCGGCGGGTCCCGGACTCAGCGCTTCCAGTACCCCGAGAACGTGATGCGGTTCTTCGGCAGCCCGGACGCGTGCAGGTGCCGCCGTCCGCCGGTCGCGAGCGCGGACTCGCCCACGACGTAGGCGTAGGCCCGTGGGTCGGCCGCCGACCGCGAGAGCAGTGCGGCGAGCGCCCCCTCCCCCGGCGCGACACCCCCGTCGCCGCCGGCGCCCCGACCGTCTGCGTCGTCGTCGTCGCCGCCGAGCGCCCGGCTGCCGGACCCCAGGCCGGCGAGCTCCCGGGCGTCGAGCTCGTCCCGCACCACCCACGTCACCTCGACGCCGTCGGGCGCGTCGAGCGGACGCACGTCGGCCCGGGTCGGCACCTCCTGGATCACCGATCCCACGGAGGCGCGGTGCAGCGATCGCACGATGCCTTCGGTCCCCGGCAGCCCGGTCTCGTCGGCGACCAGGTGGATCTCGGTCGCGTCGTCGGGGGCGTTGAACAGCACGCCCTGGTCGAGCAGGCCGAGGGCGTCGCCGGGGCGGGCGGCGCAGGCCCAGATCGCCGCGCCTCCTTCGAGTTCGCCGGACTCGCCACGGTGCAACACGAAGTCGATGTCGAGCTCGGCACGCGACGCGCCGGCCGCACCAGCACCCGCACCAGCACCCGCACCCGCACCCACACCGGCACCCGCTTCCGTCCCGGCCGAACCCGCCGGCCGGAACTCGCGCACCGTGTAGTTCGCGCAGTGCGGCCGCTCGGCCTCGGGGATCGCCAGGTACTGCGCGTACCAGAGCGACGTGGTCGCCCGAGGCAGCCTCAACGAGTCGCTGCCGGGCACCGGCAGGAACAGCCGGAACCACTGGTCGAAGCCCATGCCGCCGAACTCGTGGAGGTCGGCGCCGACGACGGTGACGCGCTGGAAGCTCGGCGAGACGCGCTCGGAACGCAGCACCTCGAGGCGGTGCACTCGGGGGTCGGCGGGCTTGACGGGCGGACGGCGGGTCGACATAAGGTAAGGCTAACCTAATGAACCGCGGGTCGCATCCGACGTCGTCGACCGCGCCTCCGACGGGCACGCCGACGTCGAGCCACCCGCACGACCAGAACGACCCGCACCATCCGCACTACCCGCACTACCCGCACGACCAGCACCACCCGCACCACCCGCACGACCAGAACGACGCGCGACACCGCGCCCTGCCCCACCGCTCCACGATCCGAAGGAGACCCGTGTCCGAACGCCACGCGTCCGCACTGCTGACCACTGCGACCGCCGACGAGTACGAGCGCCTCACCGGCGCCGCCGTCGCCCGGATCGCCGACCGCTTCCGCACGACGCGCCAACCCTTCTCGGGCGAGAGCCGTGCGCACCTGCAACACCTCGTCGACGCCGTCGACCTGGACGCCCCGGGCACCGGCCTCGACGACGCCCTGCGCGAGGTCGACGAGCTCTTCACGGCGAACGCCGTCTGGTTCCACGACCCCGCCTACCAGTCGCACCTCAACTGCCCGGTCGCCCTGCCCGCGGTCGCCGCCGAGGCCGTGCTCGCCGCCGTCAACCCCTCCGTCGACACCTACGACCAGTCCGCCGTCGGCACCCTGATCGAGCGACGACTCGTCGACTGGACCGCCGAGCGCATCGGCTTCGACCCCGCCACCCGCGACGGCGTCTTCACCTCGGGCGGCACGCAGTCGAACCTGCACGCCCTGCTGCTCGCCCGCGAGCACGCCACGGCCCGCGCCCGCGCCGACGCGAGGGACGAGGAGGCGCGGCTGCGGGGCACCGCCGCCCCCGGCCACCGACCCGTGCCGCGCGCCACGGCACTGCACGACCTGCTCGGCCGCATGGTCGTGGTCGCCACCGCCGAGAGCCACTTCAGCGTGCAGAAGTCGGCCCGGCTGCTCGGCCTCGGCGAGGACGCCGTCTTGACCGTCCCCACGGACGACGCCGGTCGGATGCGACCCGAGGCCCTCGCGGTCACCCTGGACGCCCTCGTGCAGGCCGGACACCTGCCGGTCGCCGTCGTCGCGACCGCCGGCACGACCGACCGCGGCTGCCTCGACCCGCTCGCCGCCGTCGCCGAGGTCTGCGACCGCACGGGCGTGTGGCTGCACGTCGACGCGGCGTACGGCGGTGGCCTGCTCGTGTCGCCGACGCGTCGGCACCTGCTCGACGGCATCGAGCACGCCCGGTCGGTCACGGTCGACTTCCACAAGACGTTCTTCCAGCCGGTGTCGTCGAGCGCCCTCATCGTGCGCGACGGGCACGACCTCGACCCGGTCGCCTGGCACGCCGACTACCTCAACCCGCTCACCGACCCCGAACCGAACCAGGTCTCGAAGTCGCTCCAGACGACCCGACGGTTCGACGCGCTCAAGCTCTGGGCGACGCTCCGCGCCCTCGGCGCCGACGGCGTCGGCGAGCTGGTCGACCGGGTGATCGACCTCGCGACCGGCGCCCACGACCTGCTGCGGGGCGACGACGAGTTCGTGCTGCTCGCCGAGACCCAGCTCAGCACGGCGCTGTTCCGCTGGCAGCCGGCCGGCGTCGACGACGCCACCGCCGACCGGCTCGTCCCGCTCGTCCGACGCGTGCTCTTCGAGTCCGGCAGGGCGGTCGTCGCGAAGACCGTGGTCGACGGGCGTCCCTGCCTCAAGCTGACGCTGCTCAACCCGGACGCGGGTCTCGACGACGTGAGGGGCGTGCTCGAGCTGGTCCGCGCCTCCTCGTGGGCCCTGCTCGAGAGCGCCGCCCCCGCCCTCGTCACCGCCGGGACGGAGGTCGCCCGATGACCGCCGCCACCGCTGCGGCCGCCGCCACCGCTGCGGCCGCAGCCGCCGCCACCCCGCGCGACGCCCCGCGCCTCCACGACCTGGTCGGCATCGGCCTCGGCCCGTTCAACCTCGGACTGGCCGCCCTGACCGACCCGCTCGACGACGTCGACGCGGTGTTCCTCGACGAGAACGACGGCTTCGCCTGGCACCCCGGCATGATGATCGAGGGCGCCACGATCCAGGTGCCGTTCCTGGCCGACCTCGTGACCATGGCCGACCCGACCTCGCGCTTCGGCTTCCTGAACTGGCTGAAGGCGACCGGGCGGCTCTACCCGTTCTACATCCGCGAGGAGTTCTCCCCGCTCCGCGCGGAGTACGACGCCTACTGCCGCTGGGTCGCCGACCAGCTCGACACCCTGCGGTGGGGTCGACGCGTCACGAGCGTCGACGAGCAGCCCGACGGGACGTACGTCGTGACCTCGCGACGTGCTGCCGACCAGGCCGTCGAGACCTGGCACGCCCGACACGTCGTGCTGGGGGTGGGAACCGAGCCGCGCCTCCCCGAGCCGCTGCAGCGCCTCGCCGACCGGGGCGACGCCCACGGCCGGGGTGACGCCCACGGCCGGGTCGTGCACAGCGCCGACTACCTGACGGCCCGCGACCGCCTGCGCGCCGCCGACTCGGTGACGATCGTCGGCAGCGGACAGTCGGCCGCCGAGATCTACCGCGACCTGCTCGACACGACCCGCGTCGGCGACCGACCGGGGCACCGGCTCGACTGGGTCACCCGTTCGCCGCGGTTCTTCCCGATGGAGTACACGAAGCTCACGCTCGAGCTCACGAGCCCGGAGTACACCGACCACTTCCACTCGCTGCCGCGCGAGACCCGCGACCGCCTCGGCCGCGAACAGCGCAGCCTCTACAAGGGCATCAGCGGCGACCTCGTCGACGACGTGTACGACACGCTCTACCGGCTGAGCGTCGACGGGCCGGTCGACTCGACCCTGCTGACCGAGACCGAGCTGGTCGACGCCCGGTGGGTCGACGCCGACGAGCAGCTCGAGATCACGGTCCGGCACGCGCAGCTCGGCACGACGACCACCCGCCGCACGGACGCGCTCGTCGTCGCGACGGGCTACGCCGCACGGCTGCCGTCGTTCCTCGACGCCCTCGGCGACCGCGTCGACCGGGACGACCTCGGCCGCCTCGCCGTGGCCCGGGACTACTCGATCGACGGGGGCCGGGGACGGCTGTTCGTCCAGAACGCCGAGGAGCACACCCACGGCCTCACCGCCCCCGACCTCGGCTTCGGCGCCTGGCGCAACTCGAGCATCATCGCCTCGATCACCGGCCGCGAGGCCTACCCGATCGAGCGCCGCATCGCCTTCCAGACCTTCGGCCGGCCCGACGGACCGACACCGACACCGACACCGACACCGACGCCGACGCCGGCAGCGACCTAGGAGGCGCGGGTCACCCGATGAGCACCACCCACGACACCGAGGCGCTCGCGCCCGAACTCGCGCCAGCCGCCTCGCCCGCGGCGCCCACTGCACCCGCGGCGCCCGCAGCGCCGTCCCGCACCGACGAGGGGGCGACGGGCGTGGCGTTCTCGCGCCGCGCCTCCTGCGGTCTCGTCACGATCGAGCCGTTCGCCGCGGACCCCTACGCCGTCTGCCTCCGCCGGTGGTTGGCGCACCCGGCATCGGCCGCCTGGCAGATGGCGGGCCTGAGCACCGACGAGGTGCGCGCCTACCTGGCCGCGATCGACGCCGACCCGCACCAGCAGGCCTGGCTCGGGCGGGTCGACGGCGAACCGACGTTCTTCGTCGAGACCTACGACCCGGCCGAGGTGCTGCTGACCGAGGTGCACGACGCCGAGCCCGGAGACGTGGGCATGCACCTGCTCGTCGCTCCCCCGCGCGGGCAACGGGTGCACGGCCTGACCAGCGCCGTCATGGCGAGCGTCGTCGACTTCGTCTTCGAGATCGAGCGGGCGAGGCGCATCGTCGTCGAGCCCGACGTGACCAACGACCGCATCGCGGCGAAGAACGACGAGGTGGGGTTCCGGGCACTCGTCGACGTCGAGCTGCCCGACAAGACGGCTCGGCTCTCGGTCCTGACGCGACACGACCGGGCGGCGGCGCACCTCGCCCCCGGCCCCGTGGACTGGGCTCATCGGCACCTGGTGACCAAGGCGCTGAGCGAGTTCGCCCACGAGCGGCTGATCGCCCCGGTGGCCGACGACGACGCCGCGACCGCCCCCGCAGTCGACGACGACGCCGCCGCGACGGACGGCGCCTGGCGGGTCGCCCTCGACCACGACGGCCACCGGATCGACTACCGGTTCACGGCCCGCCGTCTGGCCCTCGAGCACTGGGCGATCGACGAGACGACGGTCACCCGCGCGATCGACGGCCGCCCCGAGCCCCTCGACGCCCTCGCGTTGGTCGTCGAGCTCGACGACCTGCTCGGCATCCCCGAGTCGCTGCTCGCCACCTACCTCGAGGAGGTCTCGTCGACCCTGGCGAGCGCCGCCTACAAACGTCACCGGGGCGGCCCGACCGCCGAGCGGTTGACCACCGCGGACTTCCAGACGGTCGAGGCGGCGATGACCGAGGGGCACCCGGGCTTCGTCGCGAACGCCGGGCGCATCGGCCTCGGACTCGACGAGTTCCACGCGTTCGCCCCCGAGGCCGCGGCTCCCGTCCGGCTGGTCTGGCTGGCGGCGCGTCGGTCGGTGACGAACCTCGCACTCGGCGCAGGACTCGACGAGAGGACGCTGTGGCAGGCCGAGCTGGGCCCCACGACCGTCGCCCGGTTCGACGCGACCCTCGCCGCGAAGGGCCTCGACCCGGCCGGGTTCCACTACCTGCCGGTGCACCCGTGGCAATGGCAGCACCGCGTCTCGATCTCGTTCGCCCCCGACGTCGCCCGGCGTGACCTCGTGCTGCTCGGCGAGGGCGACGACACGTACCAGGCGCAGCAGTCGATCCGCACCTTCGCGAACCGCAGCCGGCCCGACCGGCACTACGTCAAGACGGCGCTGGCGATCCAGAACATGGGCTTCGTCCGCGGTCTCTCGCCGGCCTACATGAGGCCGACGCCCGCCATCAACGACTGGGTGCACGACCTCGTGCACACCGACGCGACCCTGCAGGAGGCGCGGTTCCGGGTCCTGAGGGAGCGCGCCTCCGTCGGCTACACCGGTGACGCCTACCACCGGACGACGACGTCGTCGCCGCACCGGAAGATGATCGCCGCGCTCTGGCGCGAGAGCCCGGTGCCGCTGGTCGGCCCGGGTGAGCGGCTCGCCACGATGGCGGCGCTGCTGCATCGCGACGGTGCCGGCGACGCACTCGCCTCGGCCCTCGTGAAGGCCTCGGGGCTGTCGGCGGAGGACTGGCTGCGGTCGTACCTGCACGCCTACCTCCGACCGGTGGTGCACTGCCTGCGGGCGCACGACCTGGCGTTCATGCCGCACGGCGAGAACGTCATCCTCGTGCTCGAGGGGTGCGTGCCGACGGCCGCGTTCATGAAGGACATCGGCGAGGAGATCGTCGTCGTCGCCCCGCGCGAGGTCCCCGAGGCGGTGCGGCGGACCGTGCACCCGGTCGACGACCGCGAGAAGGCGTTGGCGGTGTTCACGGACGTGTTCGACGGGGTGTTCCGACACCTGGCCGCCATCCTCGACGGCGACGGCGTGCTGCCCGCGGCCCGGTTCTGGGCGCTCGTGGCCGAATGCGTCGATCGGCACGCCGACGAGCACCCCGACCTGCCGGGGTCGGTCGACCTGCGGGCGGCGCGCTTCGACCACTCCTGCCTCAACCGGCTGCAGCTGCGCGACACGCGCCAGATGGTCGACCTCGCGGCGCAGTCGTCGTCGCTGATCTTCGCCGGGACGCTGGCGAACCCGATCGCGAGGTAGGGGCGGCGCCCCGGGGCGGGGGCGGTCGGGCCGCCTCCGCCCCTGGGAGGTGGCGGTCGATTCACGGTCGACCATCACCCCGATCCGCGCAGGGCCGCGGGCCGTGCGGGCCACCGCCGATCACAGGGGGAGAACCATCGGCGGCGGGTCGAGCTGCTCGAGCGACGATACCGCCGTCGAGTTGCTTGGGTTTGAAGATACTCGCCCGACAAGGGGAAGGCAACGACCGAGCGCTGGGCATTCGCTGCACAGGGGCGGGTGATTCGAAGCTCGAACAACTCACTCGGCGAGGTATCGTGGCCTCCGTGGCGTCCGTCGCCGCGCCTCCTCGTCTTCGCTCCGTCCTCGCGTCGCCGTCCCGCCAGCAGAGAGCCCACCATGTCCGACGTCTCCCCCCAGCCGCCCGCCGGCTCCCCACCGCCCCTCGACGACGAGGGCCAGCTCGACGTGACCCTCGTGCTCTCGGCGTACGCGTCGTTGCAGCGACAGGGCGAGCGCGTGCAGAAGGTCGTCGCCGACCACTTCGGCATGGGCACCACCGACCTCCGCTGCCTGACCTTCATCGCCACCGACCACGACACGACCCCGAAGCGCGCCGCCGAGTTCCTCGAGCTGTCGACCGGGGCGACGACCAGCCTGGTCGACCGGCTCGAGAGCGGCGGGTACATCTCGCGCCAGCCGCACCCCTCCGACCGGCGGAGCGTGCTGCTCGAACTGGCCCCGGCCGGACGCGAGGCGATCGACCAGATCCACGACTTCTACCGCCGGGCGTTCCGCGACGCGGTCGACCCGAACCACCTCGACTTCCTCGCGGCGGCGATGCGTGCGATCGGCGACTCGTTGACGCGCGCGGCGGCCGGCGACGACGCCGTCGGCTGAGCGACCACGCCGCCACCGCCACCGCCACCGCCGGGTCGAACCACCGATGAGGCGTCGAACCACGCACTCCGGTGGTTCGACGCCACATCGGTGGTTCGGTGCCGTCGGGATGGTCCGCGCGACCTGCACGGGCGCACGCGGCCGGTCGTAGGGTGGGTCGATGACCCCCTCGGACGTCCTCGTCGAAGCCTTCTCGCGCCTCCCCGCCATCGCCGTGCGGGCGGTCGCCGACCTCTCCGTCGACGACCTCGCCTGGCGCCCCGACGACGAGGCGAACACGATCGCCTGGCTCGTCTGGCACACCGCGCGGGGGCAGGACGTCCAGATCGCCGACCTCGCCGCGTCGGAGCAGGTCTGGACGGCCGACGGCTGGGCCGAGTCGTTCGCGCTGCCGTTCTCGCCCGCCGAGATGGGCTACGGCATGTCCCCGGCCGACGTGGCCGCGGTGCGGGTCGACGCCGAGCTGTTGATCGGCTACCTCGAGGCCGTGACGCTGCGGACGCGCGGCTACCTCGACGACCTCGACGGCGCCTCGTACGACGACGTGGTCGACGAGGCCTGGGACCCTCCGGTCACGGCCGGCGCCCGTCTCGTCAGCATCCTGAACGACTGCGTGCAGCACCTCGGCCAGGCCTCCTACGTGCGCGGCCTGCTCGACCGCCGCTAGCCGCCCGCCGCCGCGCCGAGACCCCACCAATCCATCGAGACCTTCTCGCGCGCACGGGTGTCTCGGCGACCCCCTGGGGTCTCACGAGTGCAGGAGGCGCGGGTTCAGTCCTCGAGGGACGGCGGGAAGTCGGCCGGCACCGTGAAACCGAGCCGTGCAGCCAGCTCGTCGAGTTCGGCCCGGCGATCCTCGTACTCGGCGGCGAAGATCGGGTCGACGACGGCGGCCGCGTGCGCCCAGCTGCCGTCGGACGTCGCGTCGCGCCACAACTCGATCGACGTGAGCGCGGATCGCGTGGCCACGCAGGCTCTCGCGAGGTCCACGACGTCCGCCACGGGGGCGTGCCCGGCATCCGCCCACTGCCGCACCTCGACGGGCACGTACTCGAGGACGCCGGGCGTCTCTGCTCGTGAGCGATGCCCGGCACGCACCCGTCCGCGCGTCCCGAGCCCGCCGATCCAGCGGGCGAGGGCACGGAGACCCGCCGACGTCGCCGCGCCCGCGGATGCTCCGGCGGCCGCGGGCACGACGAACGACGGTGGTTCCCGCCAGCCCGCCACGTCCCAGGCGAGCCACCAGGCGACGGCCACCCCGAGCGTCACGCCTGCCCAGGAGGCCACGCGGCTGCCCGCCGAACCGTTCGAGACGAAGGCCCGGCGACGCACGACCTCCAAGGCGACGTCGAGAGGGACGGACGAATCGGTGACGAGGTAATGGGTCTCGTCGCCTGCGCGGGCGACGCTCACGAAGGCCGTCATGCCGCGTCGTCCCTCATGAGCACGGGGTCGGGGTCGAACCCCAGCGGTCCCGCGACGACCCGGAGCGCCTCGGCGGCGTCGCCGATCGCCGAGCTGAGGGCGACGAGCGGCCGGGCGTCCGTGCGGCGGTCGAGTGGGAACTCGAGCTGAGGTCCCGGGTCGCCCACGAATTCCAGTGCTCCGTCGCCGTCCACGTCGACGTACCCGTGGAGGAGTTCCTCGACCGTCCAAGAGGCCTCGACGAGTTCCGTGTACAACGACACGGCCTCGTTCAGCCGCCACACGTCCGAGGCGGGTGTCCCGTCGCCGACCCACTCGAGCAGCTCGTCGTCCACCTCGACGATGCCGGGCGCCGTGACCGGTACCGGCAGGTCGGGAGTCGTCACCGCCCACACCCCCCTCGCGGCGAGACCAGCGGCGCCGAACAGGACGATCCCGCCGACGACGTTGACGGTCCCCTCCGCCAGCGCCTCGGTCAGCTGCAACGCATCGACCACGTCGTCGATGCCCGCGCCACCCGCCACGACCACCAGCACGAACGCGAGCAGCGGCGCGTACCGCACCACCCTCCGCACCGGCCCGACGTACGTCTCCGCGTTGCGCCGCCGCAGCTCGGCCACCGCCGCCTCGGCCGACGCCGCGTCGAGCGACGGGTCGACCACGTGCCAGCGCCGCCGGTTCCCCAGGCGTACGCGCAGCAGGCCGGGGCGGTCGCGGGTCGGGGGCACATCGAGAGACTAGGGGGCGTGCGGCCTGCCAGCCGCGCCCCCGTCCACGGGACGTCCGCCACGGGCCGGCGGCGCGCCTCCTCGGCTCGTCCGCCTCGCGCGGCGCCCCCACGACGAAGAACCCCGTTCCGGACGATCGACCCTCGCGATGCGGGGTCCGTCTTCCGGAACGGGGTCCGAGAGCAGGAGGCGCGGTGTGCGCCCCCGGGGAGGGCTCGCTACGCCTGCACTCCCGCGAGCTCGTCGATCAGGCGGTCGCCGGAGCGGGCCTCGATCATCTCGGCGTCGATCTCGGCGCGGTCGAGCAGCTCCTCCATGCGACGGCGGCGCTGACGCGTGATGAGCGTGACGACGGTGCCCTCCTTGCCCGCGCGGCCGGTGCGGCCCGAGCGGTGCATGTAGGTCTTGTACTCGTCGGGCATGTCGGCCTGGACGACGAGCTCGATGTCGTCGACGTGGATCCCGCGGGCGGCGACGTCGGTCGCGACGAGCACGTTGACCTTGCCGCTCGTGAGCAGCTGGAGGTTGCGCGTGCGGCGGGCCTGGTTCAGGTCGCCGTGCAGGCTCGTCGAGCGGATGCCGGCGTCCTCGAGCTGGTCGGCGAGCTGCTCGGCGAAGGCGCGGGTGCGGGCGAAGACCAGGGTCTTGCCGCCGCCCGAGGCGAGCTGCTCGATGACCGCGGTCTTGTCGCGCTGCTCGATCAGGAGCACGCGGTGGTCGATCGTGGCGCTGGCCTGGTCCTCGCCGGCGACCTCGTGGACGGCCGGGTCGACCAGGAACTCGTCGACGAGCTTCGCCACGCCCTTGTCGAGCGTCGCGCTGAAGAGCAGCTTCTGGGCGCGGGCGCCGTCGGGGCGGACCGTCGCGGTCTCGCGGATGATGCGCTGCACCGGCTCGAGGAACCCCAGGTCGCACATGTGGTCGGCCTCGTCGAGCACGGTCACGACGACCTCGCTCAGGTCGAGACGACCCTGGTCGATGAGGTCCTCGATGCGGCCGGGGGTGCCGATCACGATGTCGACGCCGCGGTTGAGGGCACCGACCTGGCGCTGCTGGGGCACGCCGCCGTAGACCTGCGTGGTGAACAGGCCGACCGAGCGGGCGATGGGCTGCACGGTGCGGTCGATCTGCATCGCGAGTTCACGGGTCGGGGCGAGGATCAGCGCGCGGGGCTTGCGGCCCATCTTGCGGTTCTTCGCGCCGTTGTTCTCCATCAGCTTCTCGACCAGCGGGGCGCCGAAGGCGATCGTCTTGCCCGAGCCCGTGCGGCCACGGCCGAGGACGTCACGACCGGCGAGCACGTCGGGGATCGTCGCGGCCTGGATCGCGAAGGGAGCCGCGGCACCCATCGAGGCCAGCTGACGCTCGATGTTGTCGCCGAGGCCCAGGTCGCCGAAGCTCACGCCCTCGACGTCGGCCGCGGTGACGACCTCGGCCTTGAGCTTCTCGAGCTTGACGTCGTCCTCGGGCGAGTAGTGGGTCGCCGCATCGCGCTTGGGGTAGAAGTCGCTCGAGCGGTCGCCGACGCGTGCCGGGCGGTCGGTGCGGTCGAAGCTGCGAGGCGCGCGGTCGTCGCGAGCCGGGCGGTCGCTGCGGTCGCTGCGGTCGAAGCTACGGGCCGGGCGGGCGTCGCGGTCGACACCACCGGAGGCGCGGCCACCGCGCTCGGGACGGTCACCGTACGAACGCTGGGCGCGGTCGTCACGCGCCGGGCGGTCGTTCCGGTCGTACGAACGAGGGGCACGGTCGTCGCGAGCCGGGCGATCGCTGCGGTCGAACGAACGAGGGGCACGGTCGTCGCGAGCCGGGCGATCGCTGCGGTCGAACGAACGAGGGGCACGATCATCGCGGGCCGGGCGGTCGCTGCGGTCGTAGCTGCGGGGGGCGCGGTCGTCGCGTGCCGTGCGGTCCGAGCGGTCCCACGAGCGGGGTCCGCGGTCGGAGCCCCGGGCGGCGTCGCGGCCACCGTCGCGGCCGTAGCCGCGGGCGGCCTCGCGACCACCGTCACGGCCGAAGCGGGGAGCGGCGTCGCGGCCACGCTCGCCGTTGCGGCTGTCGAAGTCGCGGTTGCCGAAGCGGTTGCCGCCGGCCGGCTTCTCGCGGGGCTCCCAGTTGGGGCGGCGGTCGTCGGAGCGGGCCGCGCCGGGGGCACGGTTGCCGCCGCCGTCACGGGTGCCGAACTCGCGGCGTCCGCGGTCGGCGCGCTCGCTGGCGTCCCAGCGCTTCTTGGGGGCAGGGGCCCCGGCCTCGTCGGCGCGGTGGCCGCGGTGCTTGGGGCTCTTCGAGCCGGCCTTGGGGGCACCACCGGTGCGGTCGGTGCGCGGGCGGGAGTTGTCGTAAGGAGACATGGAGGAGTTCTTTCCGGGCTTGTCAGAGATGACGCGAAGAAATACCCGGGCAGCCATTGACCAGGACCGTTCACAATCGTGAATTCATCCCGTCGTGACTCGACGGGAATCCGGCCCACAAGACTTACAAACCCTCGTGCTGTTCAAAGCTGTGCATGATCGGCACCACCAGGTGCCGATGTGCTCGCGCCACAGGCGCGGTGTCTTGAGCCGACCCACCTACGATACCCGAGCCTCCCCCGAACCGGAAGCCCCGCCTCCTCGGGCACGCCGACCGAGGTCACCCCCGGGCGGCAGCCGTCTCGGCACCCTCGGCACGCTCGGCACCCGCGGCGCCCTCGCCCGACTCCGCCGCCCGTCGATCGGCCCGGCGTTCGCCGATGCGCTCGAACAGGTAGTAGATGACGGGCAGCACCACGAGCGTCAGCAGGGTGGACGACACGAGCCCGCCGATCACGACGATGGCGAGCGGCTGCGAGATGAAGCCGCCGTGCCCGGTCACGCCGAGCGCCATCGGGGTGAGCGCGAAGATCGTGGCCGCCGCCGTCATGAGGATCGGCCGCAACCGCCGCGACGCTCCCTCGAGCAGCGCCTCGCGCACGCGCAGACCCTTCTCGCGGTACTGGTTCACGAGGTCGATCAGCACGATGGCGTTGGTCACCACGATGCCGACGAGCATGAGCACGCCGATCAGCGACGCCACCCCGAGCGGCACGCCCGAGGCGAGCTGCAGCAGGATCGCCCCGGTCGCCGCGAACGGGATCGACACGAGCAGCAGCAACGGCTGGATCAGGCTGCGGAACGTCGCCACCATCACGATGTAGACGATCAGGATCGCGATCAGCACGGCGAGACCGAGCTGCGAGAAGGCGTTGGCCTGGTCGGCCGTCGCCCCGCCGATGGTCGCGTCGGTCCCGTCGGGCAGGTCGACGGCGGCCACGGCGTCGGACACCTCGGTGCCTGCGGCCGAGAGGTCGTCGCTCGACGGCGTGATCGTCACGGTCGCCGAACGCACCGCGTCGGTCGTCGTGACGGAGGTCGGCCCGGCCGTCTGCTCGACCGTGGCGATGGAGTCGAGGCGCACGGGCCCGGTCGGGCTCGGCAGCTCGAGGGCCTTCAGCTCGTCGATGGTCGCCGGCGGCGTCGGGTCGACCGTGTAGACGTCGACCGAGCTGTCGTCGATCTCGAGCGACCCCACCCGGAAGGGCTGGATGGCCTGCGACACGATGCCCCCCACGGCGACCTCGCTGTAGCCGAGGGCCGCGGCGGCGACGCGGTCGACCTGCACGCCGATGACCGGCTGGGCCGCCTGCAGGTTGGAGCTGGCCTCGGCGGTGCCGGGAAGCCCCTGCACCTTCTTCAGCACGGCGTCCGTCGCGGTCTGCAGGCTGTCGGGGTCGGGTGCCGTGACGTCGACGGTGATGTCGTTGCTCGTGCCGAAGCCGCTCGACGCCGAGACCTCGATCTCGCCCCCGTCCGTGACGTCGTCCAGCCGGGACCGGACGTCGGCCTGCAGGGCGTCCTGGTCGGCGCTCTCGTCGGTGGTGATCGAGTAGGTGACGGTGCTGTCGCCCGATCCTCCGAGGAAGCTCGCGATCGACGTCCCGCTCGAGCCGATGGTCAGCTGCACCGTCTCGATGCCGTCGACGCCCTCGAGCACCTGCTCGACCCGGTCGGCGGCGTCGGACTGCGTCTGCAGGCTCGACGCGGGCGGCAGGGTCTGCGTCACGCTGAAGGTGTTCTGCCCGCTCGCCCCGAGGAAGTTCGTCTTCATGAAGGGGATGACGGCGCCCGTGCCCACGAGGACGAGCAACGCCACGAGGATCGTCACGACCGGACGCTGCAGGGTGCCCCGCAGCACCGGGACGTACGCGCGACGCAGGCGGTCGAGCGGCCGGGTGTCGGACGGGTCGGAGGCGCGGGTCGTCAACGACTCGACCGTCTCCCCCTCGACGGCGGTGGCCTCGCCCCCCGGCGCGTGCTTGCGGGCCTTCGGTGCCCGGAGGAACCAGTACGCCAGCACGGGCACGATCGTCAGCGCGACGAACAGCGACGCGACGAGCGCGATGGTGACCGTCAGGGCGAACGGCCGGAACAGCTCGCCGGTGATGTTGCCGACGAACGCCAGCGGCAGGAAGACCACGACGGTCGTGACCGTGGATGCGGTGATGGCACCCGCCACCTCGCGGACGCCGACCTTGATCGCCTCGAGCCGGTCGACGCCCGCGGTGAGGTGCCGCTTGATGTTCTCGATGACGACGATCGAGTCGTCGACCACGCGACCGATCGCGATCGTCAGCGCACCCAGGGTCAGGATGTTGAGGGTGTAGTCCGCCGCCTGCAGCCCGATGAACGTGATGAGCACGCTCGTCGGGATGCTGATGGCGGTGACGATGGTCGACCGGATCGACAGCAGGAAGACCAGGATGACGATCACGGCGAACACGAGGCCGAGCAGCCCCTCTTCGGCGAGAGCGTCGATCGACTGCTGGATGAACGGCGCCTGGTCGAACACCACCGACAGCTCCACGCCGTCACCCAGGTCGGAGGCGAGGCCCGGGATGGCGTCGCGCACGGTCTGCGACACGTCGACGGTGTTGGCGTCGAGGGTCTTGGTGATGGCGACCGTGAGGGCGTCCTGCCCGTCGACGCGGCTGATCGAGGTGACGGGTGCGCCGGTCAGCTGCACGTCGGCGACGTCGCCGATCGTCGTGGCCGAGGTGCCGCCGAGGAGCGGCAGGGCGCGGATCTCGTCGACGCTCGTGAGTCTCTGACCCGCCTGGATGGACAGCGTCTTGCCGTCCTGCGTGAGGGTGCCGCCGGGGATCAGCGTGCCGTTGGCGTCGAGGGCGTCCTGGAAGGCGGCCGTGGTCAGCCCCGCGGCGGCGAGCGCCGTCTGGTCGGGCGAGATGGTGACGCGTTGGCCGGCGTCGCCGTAGATCGAGGCTTCGCGGACGCCGTCGAGCTTCTGCAGGTCGGGCACCGTGACGGTGGTCAGCCGGTCGACGAGGGCCTGCGAGTCGGCCGAGTCGTAGCCGGTGACGGCGATCTGGATGACGGGCAGGTCGTCGAGGCTGCCCGTGACCACCTGGGTGTCGACGGAGTCGGGCAGCGAGAGCCGGTTGATCGCCGACTGGATCTTCTGCTCGGCCGAGTCGAGGTCGGTGCCGTAGGTGAACTCGGCCGAGACCGTGCTCTGCGAGGTGCTCGAGGTCGCCGAGGTGCCCTCGAGCCCGGGGATGATCTGGACGGCCTGTTCGATCGGGGTCGAGACGTCCTCGTTGACGACCTCGGGCGTGGCCCCCGGGTACGAGCTGACGATCGCGATCTGCGGGAACTGCACGTTGGGTGCGAGCTCTTGCTTGAGCGAGGTGAGGGCGATGCCGCCGAAGACGGCGACGACGATGGTGACGAGGGCGATCAGCGCGCGGTTGCGCAGGCTGAAGACGGACAGCAGGTGCACGGTGCTCCGGTGGTGAGAGGGAGAGCGGAGGAGGCGCGGTGAACGACGTGCACCGCGCCTCCATTGTCACCAGCCTCTCTGGGAACTGGCGGCGGTTCCTTTCACGCTGTGCAGATCCCTGCCTGGCCACCGTGATGGGGACGAGCCGACCGCAGGACCCGGCTCAGACGACCTCGGCCAGCAGGGGCGAGGTCGGCGCCTGCACCCCGTCGACCCCGTCCCACGCCGCGCGCAGGGCGGCGAGCGCCCGGTCGGTGTCGCTGTCGGCGTACGAGAACGGCACGCGGAGGAACCGCTCGAACGCCCCGTCGATGCCGAACACCGGGCCGGCCGCGAGCAGCAGGCCCTCCCGGCGGGCCGCGAGGGTGAGCTGCGAACTGACCGGCGCCCCGAGCCCCACCCAGGTGGTGAGGCCGCCCGCCGGCGACGGCACCTGCCACGACGGGAACGCCTCCCTCAGGCCGTGGACGACGCGGTCGCGACCTCGTCTCAGGTGGCCGGCCCGCGCCTTCAGCACGCGGTCGAAGTCGCCGAGCAGCTCGGCGACCACCAGCTGCTCGAGCACGGGGGTGCCCAGGTCGCCCGCCGAGCGGGCGCGCACGAGCCGCTCGACGAGGGGGCGCTCGGCACGGATCCAGCCGATGCGCAGCCCACCCCAGAGCGACTTGCCGACCGAGCCGATCGTGACCGCGCGTCCGTACGCGGCCATCGGCGAGGGGGCGTCGCGACGGTCGTCGATCGCCATCTCGGCCATGGTCTCGTCGGCGATCACCACGGTGCCCTCGGCGGCCGCCGCCTCGAGCACGCGCACCCGCTGGTCGGCGGGCATCGTCGCGCCCGTGGGGTTGTGGAAGTCGGGCATCAGGTAGGCCACCGGCGGGCTGGTGCGCCGCAGGGTCTGCATCAGCGCCGCTTCGTCCCAGCCGTCGTCGCCGGTGACGCTGACCGGCACCAGGCGGGCGCCGGCGCCACGGAGGGCCTCGAAGGCGTGCGGGTAGCCGGGTGCCTCGACGACGGCCCGGTCGCCGCGCGAGACCAGCACGCGGGCGAGCAGCGCGATCGCGTGCTGCGCCCCGAGGGTCACGACGATCTGGTCGGCACTCGTCTCGAGCCCCCGCCGTCGGTACCGTCCGGCGATCGCCTCGCGCAGCACCGGCCGCCCGACCGGGTCGTAGCCCGGGTCGTCCAGGTACGCGCCGAGCCGCCCCGCCGCCCGTTGCGCCGCCTCGGCGATGCCGTCGACCGCGGGCAGCGCCGCCTTCGTCAGGTCGAGCAGCCCCTCGGTCGTCGTCGGACGCGGCACCGAGGCGCGGGCCGGCAGCCGGACGACGCTGCCGCTGCCCCGCACGCTGTCGACGTGCCCCGTGTCGCGGAGGGCGGCGTAGGCCGCGGCCACGGTCGTGCGACTGACCCCGAGGTGCGCGCAGAGGTCGCGTTCGGACGGCAGGCGGGTGCCGACCGGCAGCCGGCCGTCGAGCACGAGCAGGCGGATGCGGTCGGCGAGCGCCAGGTAGCCGGGAACCGAGGAGGCGCGCCACGAGTCGAGCAGGACGCCGAGCGCCCGCGACGAGACCGTGGTGGCACCGTGGTCGAGGGTGGTCACGCAGCCACCCTAGGCGGATTGGACCCTTGCCGCCAGGCCAGTCGAGCGATTGGATCGACCCCATGCTCCTCTCGCGTCGCCTGCTGCAGTTGTTCGTCGGCCTCACCGCCTACGGCTTCGCCATCGCCCTCATGGTCCGGGCGGGCATCGGCGTCGCCCCGTGGGACGTGCTGTCACAGGGGCTCGTCCGCCACACCGGGCTGACGTTCGGCACCGTCACGTTCGTCACGAGCCTCGTCGTGCTCCTGCTCTGGATCCCCCTGCGCCAGCGACCCCGCTTCGGCACGATCGCCAACACCCTGATGATCGGTCCGGTCGCCGACCTCGGCCTGCGCGTCCTGCCGCAGCAGACCGAGTGGTGGGCACAAGGCCTGACCTTCGCGGGCGGCCTGCTGTTGCTCGCCGTCGCGAGCGGCCTCTACATCGGAGCCGACTTCGGGCCGGGCCCTCGCGACGGGCTCATGCTCGGCCTCCACGCCCGGTTGGGCTGGCGGGTGGGCGTCGCGCGCACCGTCATCGAACTCACGGTCCTCGTCGCGGGGTGGCTGCTCGGCGGGCAGGTCGGCATCGGCACGGCGGCCGAGGCCCTGCTCATCGGCCCGCTCGTGGCGATCACGTTGCCGCTCTTCGCCCGGCGCCGGGTGGCGACCTCCGTGGTCGCCCCGGCCCGCGCCTCCTCGCCCGCCTGAGCCGCGGCCGGTACGAACCAGTTCGGACCGACCCGCGCTGACCGGGAATAAACCGTCCACGAGCGAAGTTGACAGGCCCTCGCACGGGAGTAGAGTCGCCGCTCGTGACCAACGACACCCGGTCGCCGAAGCGTTGGCTGATCGGTGAACCCCTCCCCTCGGAGAAGCTCGAGGGGCAGCTGCTCCCGAAGCACCTCGCACTGCCGATCTTCGCCAGCGACCCGCTCAGCTCGGTGGCCTACGCGCCGCAAGAACTGCTGATGATCCTGCTGATCGGCGGCCTCGGGTTCCTGACCCTCGCGCCGTGGGTGGCCGTCGCGGTCGTCGTCCTGCTGCTGGTCGTGGTGGCGTCGTACCGTCAGCTGATCAAGGCGTACCCGTCGGGCGGCGGCGACTACGAGGTCGCCCACAAGAACCTCGGCGAGAAGGCCGGGCTCGTGGTCGCCTCGGCGCTGCTCGTGGACTACGTCATGACGGTGGCCGTGTCGGTCGCCTCGGGCGTGGACAACATCATCTCGGCCGTGCCCGAACTGGCGCCGGTGCGCGTCGAGCTCGCGATCTTCTTCGTCGTCCTGCTGGCGGCCGTCAACCTCCGGGGCGTGCGCGAGTCGAGCAAGGCCTTCGCGATCCCCACCTACCTCTTCGTGTCGAGCGTCTTCGTCATGATCGTCATCGCCCTGGTGCGCACCGCCCTCGGCGACCCGCCCGTCGCCGAGAGCGCCGAGTACACGGTGCAGGCCGACCAGCTGACGCAGGCCGCCTTCATCCTGCTGTTGCTGCGGGCCTTCTCGAGCGGCTGCTCGGCCCTGACCGGCGTCGAGGCGATCGCCAACGGCGTGCCCGCGTTCCGGCGGCCCAAGGTGCAGAACGCCCAGAAGACCCTCGTGCTGATGGGCAGCATCGCCATCGTCCTCTTCGCCGGCCTCGTCGCCGTCGCCTTGATCGCGAAGGTGCACTACGCCGAGGACGCCTGCGACCTCCAGGGGTTCGTCGACTGCGCCACCACGCCGCAGCGCAGCCTCGTCGCGCAGATCGCGAGCGCGGTCTTCGGCGGGTCGCTGTTCGGCATCCCGTTCTACGTGATCCAGGCCTGCACCGCGGCGGTGCTGTTGCTGGCGGCGAACACGGCCTTCAACGGGTTCCCCTTGCTCGGGTCGATCCTGGCCCGCGACCAGTACGCCCCCAAGGCGCTCAACACGCGCGGCGACCGACTGATCTACTCGAACGGCGTGATCGTGCTGGCGCTGGTGGCCTGCGCCATCCTGCTCGTCTACCAGGCCAGCGTCACCGGGCTGATCCAGCTGTACATCATCGGCGTCTTCGTCTCGTTCACGCTCGGCCAGACCGGCATGGTCGTCCACTGGACCCGCATGCTGCGCGAGGGATGCGCCGACCGTGGAGCGGTGTACCGCGCCCGCGGCATCAACGCCTTCGGCGCCCTGCTCACGGCGTCGGTGCTGATCGTCGTGACGGTGACCAAGTTCACGCACGGCGCCTGGCTGGTGTTCGTCATCATGCCGATCCTCTTCGTCCTGATGCTCGGCGTGAACCGCTACTACCGGGACGTGCTCGTCGAGATCGAGCCCGACGCCACGACGCAGTTCGGCTCGCACGGCGACCACGCGATCGTGCTGGTGGGCACCATGCAGAAACCCGTGCTGAAGGCCCTCGACTACGCCATCGCCGCACGCCACGAGTCGCTCGAGGCGATCCACGTGGGCATCGACGACGAAGCAACGGCGCTCCTGCAGCGTCAGTGGGCCGAGCAGGACATCGAAGTGCCCCTGCGCATCGTCGCCTCGCCCTACCGCGACATCAGCATGCCGCTGATCAAGTACATCAAGGCCCACCGTGAAGAGCACGGCAGCGAGGTCGTCACGGTCTACACGCCCATCTACATCGTCGGCCACTGGTGGGAGGCCGCGCTGCACAACCACAAGAGCCGCCGCATCCGCCAGAAGCTCATGCTCGTGCACGGCGTGACGATCTCGCTCGTGCCGTGGCTGCTCGACTCGTCCGAGGTGCTCTACGGGCGTCGATCGCGGCCGATCCCCGGCCAGGACCGCCGTGGCGAGCCGATCCGCCCCCGCCCCGTGCCGCGCCGCGTGCTCGAGCCGGCCGGTCGCCGGTCGGGCGCCGCCGGCGGGGCCCTGGGCGCCGACGCGGGCCCGGACGGCCGCGCCGGGGCGGCGGTCGAAGGAGGCGCGGTGCAGCGAGGCCTCGACGTCCAGCCCGCGCAGAACGGCACCAAGCCCGGCCCGAAGCAGACCCCGCGCGCACCGGGTTCGGCGGCCGGCAACCGCGGAGGCGGCGCCGCGGCACGCAAGGCCCGCTCGGCCGCCCGCAACTCGACCGGCACCTCCCCCCGCAAGAAGAAGTAGCGCCGGCGCCCGGGAGCGTCAGCGCCAGACGGTGCGGGGCGGCAGCAGCCGGTGCCGCGGCTCGCTGTCGTCGAGCAGCAGCGAGAGCACGGCTCCTGCGACGTCGACGAGTGGTTGCTCGACGCTCGACAGGCCGAGCGCCGAGGCGACCGGTGTGTCGTCGTAGCCCACGACCGGCACCGACGATCCCAGCACGACCGATGCCCCGAGCGCGAGGGTGTCGCTCGCGCACACCACGGCGTCCACCGCGACTCCCGCGTCGAGCACCGACCGGACCGCAGCCGAGGCGAGCGGCACCGAGTCCTCGACGGCCAGGTCGAGCGCGTCGATCGAGGCCGGATCGAGCGTGCCCCGTGACGCGAGCGCCTCGCGCCACCCGCGCCTCCGGTCGTCCCCGGCGCCCGAGCCGGCGGGCCAGCCGAGGAAGGCCACGTGCGTCGCACCCCGGTCGAGCAGGTCGTCGGTCGTCGAGGCGAGGCCGGCGCGTCCGTCGACGTCGACCCAGCGGTGTTGCGGGTCGCCCATGTCGTCGATCCCCCAGGGCCGACCGAAGGTGACGAAGTCGGCGCCGGCGTCGATCAGCCATTCGGTGCGCGGGTCGTCGAAGAACGTCGAGGTGAGCACGAACCCGTCGACGTCGGCGCCGTCGAGCAGGCGGCGGAACTGGGCGATCTCGTCGTCGGGCCCGGCCGCCGTGTACAGCAGGATGCGGTGGTCGCGAGCGTCGGCCTGCTCGGTGACCGCGTGCAGGAACCGGTCGAGCACCGCGCCCGAGATGCCGTTCTGCACGGGGTCGAGCCGGATGCCGATGGTCGAGCTCTTGCGGGTGCGCAATCGTCGCGCCGACGCGTGCGGCCGGTAGCCGAGGTCCGCGATCGCCCGCTCGACCCGGCCCCGCGTGTCCGGTCGGACGATGTCGGGCGCGTTCAGCACGTTCGAGACGGTCTGCCGCGACACCCCCGCGACCGAGGCGACGTCGCTGACGGTCGGGAGGCGCGGTGTCGGAACCCGAGTCATCGTGCCCTCCACCCCGGCGCCGGTCGGCGGCCTCGGGTCACGTTACCCCAGCGCCCGGGTGCCTCTCGGCTCTCCGGTCTTGACACCCACGGGGCGGCCTGCCTACTCTGACGACACGGATTTGATCGATCAAATCGCACGTCTGCCCCCGCTCCATCCCGAGGCGCCACCCCGGCACCACACCCCGACCACAGCACCCGCACCATCGCAACGACGCGACGAGAGGCCCACCATGCGACGACGCACGACCCGCCTGGCGGCAGCAGCCGCCCTCACCACCATCTCGGCCCTGACCCTCACGGCCTGCGGCTCCGGCTTCAGCGAGGGGTCGGGCGCCGCGAGCGACGGCGCCCTCACCAGCAGCGACGACTCGCTGACCGTGCTGATCGGCTCGAGCGGAGACGCCGAGACGAAGGCCGTCACCGACGCCGTCGCGAGCTGGTCCGACGACTCGGGCACCGGCGCCGAGGTCAGCGTGGCCTCCGACCTGCCGCAGCAGCTCAGCCAGGGCTTCGCCTCGGGCGAGCCGGCCGACGTGTTCTACGTCTCGACCGACACGCTCGCGGGTTTCGCCGGCAACGGCAGCCTGCTGGCCTACGGCGACCAGCTCGCCAACGAGGGCGACTTCTTCCCGACCCTCGTCGACAGTTTCACGCTCGACGACCGGTTCTACTGCGCGCCCAAGGACTTCTCGACCCTCGGCCTGATCATCAACACCGACATGTGGGCCGCGGCCGGCCTGTCCGACGCCGACGTCCCGACCGACTGGGACTCGCTGAAGGCGGTCGCCGCGAAGCTCACGACGGCCGACCACGTCGGCCTGGCCTTCAGCCCCGAGTACGCCCGGGTGGGCGCGTTCATGGCGCAGGCCGGCGGCGCGGTGACCACCGCCGACGGCACCGAGGCGACGCTCGACTCGTCCGAGAACGTCGAGGCGCTGACCTACGTGAAAGACCTGCTGACCAGCGGCGACGCCGCGTTCTCGAGCGACCTCGGCGCAGGCTGGGGCGGCGAGGCCTTCGGCACGGGCAAGGCGGCGATGACCATCGAGGGCAACTGGATCACCGGCGCACTCACCAACGACTACCCCGACGTGTCGTACCAGGTGGCCGAGCTGCCCGCCGGCCCCGGCGGCCAGGGCACGTTGCAGTTCACCAACTGCTGGGGCATCGCCGCCGACAGCCCCAACCAGCAGGCCGCCGTCGACCTCGTCGAGCAGCTGACGAGCACCGACCAGCAGCTCGCCTTCGCCGACGCGTTCGGCGTCATGCCCTCGATCCAGTCGGCCGCCGACACCTGGAAGTCCGACAACCCCGACCAGGCCGCGTTCCTCGACTCGGTCGAGTTCGCCCAGGGCACGCCCACGCAGGACGGGTCCGCCGCCGTGATCAGCGACTTCAACTCGCAACTCTCCGGCCTGAAGGACGGAGACCCGAAGACGATCCTCGAGTCCGCGCAGAAGAACTTCGAGGCGATCCTCCAGTAACCCTCGGGGCACCGCGCCTCCCCCGGCGCGGTGCCTCGCACTCCCCGCCCGACGGGGGCGGCCGGGGCCGCGACGCGTCCTCCCCAGGGCGGTCGCGCCTCCGTCCCTCCCCGGTCCCGCTCCCCGCCTCCCCCGGGGCCGCGCCTCGTCGGCGATCATCCGAGGAGGCGCGACCCATCGACCCGAGACAGCGCACGAAAGGCAGTCCCCATGACCGCGATCTCGACCAAGGCCCCCCGCCGGCGCAGCGCCGTCTCGCGCGGCGAGGGCCTCTCGGGCTGGCTGTTCGTCTCGCCCGTGCTGATCGTCCTGGGCCTCTTCCTGGCCGTGCCCGTCCTGATGGCCCTCTGGGTCAGCGTCTCGGACTGGACCGGCCGGGGCTCCCCCTTCGCGGCCGGCGTCGGCTTCGTCGGGGCGCAGAACTACCGAGACCTGCTCGGCGGCGGCGGCCTGGCCGAGCGCGACTTCGGCCTGAGCCTGCGCAACAACGCCTGGTACGTGATCCTCGTCGTGCCGATCCAGACCGCTGTGGCCCTGCTGCTCGCCGTGTTGGTGAACCGCCAGGTGCTGCGCGGCCGCGGGTTCTTCCGCACCGCGTTCTACTTCCCGTCGGTGACCAGCTCGGTCGCCATCACCGTCCTGTGGCTGTTCCTGTTCTCGCAGAGCGGCGCGGTGAACAAGCTGCTCTCGTTCGTCGGCATCACCGGGCCCGCGTGGTTCAACGACGCCAGCGGCGTGCTGCACAACCTGCTCGCCGTCGTCGGCGTCACGCAGCCCCCGGCCCTGCTGGCCGACCACACCGCCCTCGGCGTCAGCTGGTGGGACTGGCTGGCCGGGCCGTCGGTCGCGATGTCCGCGTTCATCCTGATGGCCGTCTTCACCACCAGTGGCACGTTCATGCTGCTCTTCCTGGCGGCCCTGCAGAACCTCGGTGGCGACGTCCAAGAGGCCGCGATGATGGACGGCGCGAGCGGCTGGCAGCGCTTCTGGCGCATCACGCTGCCGCAACTGCGACCGACGCTCTTCACGGTCCTCACCCTCGGCCTCATCGGCACCTGGCAGGTCTTCGACCAGATCTACACCGGCACCCAGGGCGGCCCGCAGAAGACCACGCTGACGCCCGCCTACCTCTCGTACACCTCGGCGTTCGGCGAACAGGAGTGGGGTCGCGGCGCGGCCATCGCCTTCGTGCTGTTCGTCATCATCGTCGCCTTGACGATCCTGCAGCGCATCGTGCTGCGCGAACGGGCCGTGTCGAAGAGACGCACCCGGCTCTACACGACAGGAGTCGAGCGATGACCACGACCGCACCGATCGCCGACCGGACGAACCCCTCCTCGCCGGTCGCGCCTCCCCCGGCCCCACCTCACCCGGCCGGGCGCGAGCCCCGCAGCACGCGACGCATCGCCGGCACCTCGGTGCTCTACGCCGTGCTGATCGTCATCGCGGCGATCTACATCCTGCCGTTCCTGATCAACGTGGCGACGTCGTTCAAGACCGACCCCGAGGCGGCCTCCGACCCGCTGGCGTTGATCCCGATCACGCCGACGGTCGCCGCCTACCGCCAGCTGTTCCTCAACAGCGACTTCCCGACCTGGTTCCAGAACTCGGCGATCGTGACGATCGTGGTGACGCTCGGGCGGGTCTTCTTCAACTCGCTCGCCGGCTACGCCCTGGCGCGGCTGCAGTTCCGGGGGCGCAACGTCATCTTCGTGCTGCTGATCGGCGTGATGGCGGTGCCGACGGTCGTGCTGCTCATCCCGAAGTTCCTGGTGATCAACCAGCTCGGCATGTACGACTCGTACTCGGGCATGATCGTGCCGCTGCTGGCCGACGCCGCCGGGGTCTTCATCATGAAGAACTTCTTCGAGTCGATCCCGCGCAGCGTCGAAGAGCAGGCGCGCATCGACGGCGCCGGCACCTTCCGGGTCTTCTGGTCGATCGTCCTGCCCATGGCTCGCCCGGCCCTCGTGACGATCATCATCCTGTCGTTCCAGGGGTCGTGGAACGAGCTCTCGCACTTCATCGTGTCGACCCAGTCGCCCGAGCTGACCACCCTCACCAAGGGCGTCGCGAGCCTCGCCTCGGGGCAACTGAGCCAGGGGTCGCAGTACCCGATCAAGCTCGCGGCCGCCGCGGTCATGACGATCCCGGTCGCCATCGTCTTCTTCGTGTTCCAGCGCCGCATCATGAACGCCAGCGCCGGGGCCGTCAAAGAGTGATGCACGCCGCGACGCCCACCCCGTCGCACCCCACGCCCGCCACCCGGAGCCCCAGGAGCCCCCGATGACCCAGACCTTCCCCCTCGATTCCGACCACGCCGACCGGTCGACCCCGACACCCGGCCTCCAGCCGTTCCTCGCCGCCGACACCGTCGTGCTGAGGGCTCCCGTCCAGGCGTGGTCGGCCGCCGACGGGTCGATGGGCGCGGCGACGATCCACGGCGTCTACCTCGGCGACGTGCGTCTCGTCGCCGGGCACGGCGTCACCGTCGACGGTCTCGTCCCCGAGCACGTGGCCACGGTGCCCCTCGGAGCCTCGTCGGTCCGCTTCGAGTCGCTGCTGCGTGGCCTCGACGACGCCGGAGCCGACCCCGACGTCCGCCTGAGCTCGCTCCGTGACGTCACGACCACGGGCGTCCACGAGCGCCACGCGGTCACCTCCCGGCTCGACCGCGAGCTCACGGTCACCCTGGCCGCGACCCTCCGACCCGACGCCTCCCCCATGGACCACGTGAAGGCCGGGATCGTGGGCGCGCCCGTGCGCGACGCGACGCTCACGTCCGACGGCACCCGCGCCTCCTGGCGGGCAGAAGGAGTCCGGGTCGACCTCGAGGCCCGAGGAGGCGCGGTGCGGGACACCCCCGCCGGCCTCGTCGTCGAGTGGGTCGCCGTCGTCCCCGCCCGGGGTTCCGTGACGGTCGGTCTCGACCTGGTCGCGACCGCCCCCGACGCCGTCGTCCGGGGCGTGCGGACGCCGCCGCACTGGGCCGACCTCGACCCGGCGCCGCGTGACGACCGGCTCGCCCGCTGGGTCGACCGTGCCCGCGACGACCTGGCGGCGCTCCGGCTGACCACGACGACGGCACCCGACGACGTGTTCTACGCCGCAGGTGCGCCCTGGTTCTTCACGCTCTTCGGCCGCGACTCGCTCTGGGCCGCCCGCTTCACCCTGCCCCTCGACCTCACGGTCGCGGGGGGCACCCTGCGGGTGCTGGCGGGACTCCAGGGCACTCGACACGTGCCGGGGACGGCCGAGCAGCCGGGCAAGATCATGCACGAACTCCGTCAACGGACGTTGACGATCCCCGGTGAGGACGTCAGCCTGCCCCCGCTCTACTACGGCACCGTCGACGCGACCGCGCTCTGGATCTGCCTGCTGCACGACGCCTGGTGCTGGGGCCTGCCGCAGACCGAGGTCGAGGCACTGCTGCCGCACCTCGACGCAGCCCTCGCCTGGATGCGCGACTCGGGCGACAGCGACGGCGACCTGCTGCTCGAGTACGTCGACGAGACCGGTCACGGCTTGGCGAACCAGGGCTGGAAGGACTCCGGGGACAGCGTCCAGTGGCGCGACGGAACCCTCGCCGAGGGGCCGATCGCGCTCTGCGAGGTGCAGGCCTACGCGTACGAGGCGGCCGTGCACGGGGCCGACCTGCTCGACGCCTTCGGTCGGGCGGGCGGCGACGCGTGGCGCGACTGGGCGGGGCGCCTGCGCGACCGGTTCCGCGCCTCCTTCTGGGTCGACGACGACGCGGGCGCCTACCCGGCGATCGCCCTCGACGCGGCCAAGCGGCCGGTCGACACGGTCACGAGCAACCTCGGGCACCTGCTCGGCACGGGTCTGCTCGACCCGGACGAGGAGGCGCTGGTCGCTTCCCGCCTCGTCTCGCCCGAGCTGTCCAGCGGTTTCGGCCTCCGCACGATGTCGACCGACAGCGCCGGCTACTGGCCCCTGAGCTACCACGGGGGCAGCGTCTGGACCCACGACACGGCCATCGCGGTGCAGGGCCTCGCCCGGGCCGGGTTCGCCGACGAGGCCGCGGTGCTCGCCGAGGGCCTGCTCGCGGCGGCGCCGACCTTCGACTACCGGATGCCCGAGCTCCACTCGGGCGACCCGGCCCGCGAGATGCCGTCGCCCGTGCCGTACCCCGCCTCGTGCCGCCCCCAGGCCTGGTCCGCCGCAGCCGCCGTCGCCGTCTGGTCCGCCACGCACGCCGTGCGCCCGCCCCGCCACCCATGACCGCTCGCCCCGCTCGCCCCGCCACCGATGGTGCGCGCACCCTCCCGCCGAACGCGGGCGAGCCCGCGCACGCACATCGCCTGCGTCACCCCTGCCGTCGGCGCTCGGCGTCGCTCTCCGACAACCGCGCGACCACCTGACGGGCGATCGCCCGTCCGGCCCGGTTCGCCCCGATCGTCGAGGCCTGCGGGCCGTAGCCCGCGAAGAACAGCCGCGGGTCGAGGGTGGAGGCGCCGCCCTCGACGCTCACGCCCCCGTCGGCCGAGCGCAGTCCGAGCGGCGCCAGGTGCCGCAGCTCGGGTCGGAACCCGGTCGCCCAGACGATCGCGTCCGCGTGGGCGGAGGTACCGTCGGCCCACCGCACCCCGTCGGGTTCGACGGACGCGAACATCGGCCGCTCGACCAGCACGCCGCGCTCGATGCCCGACACGAAACGCCGGGTGCGGGGCACGCCCGTCCCGCTGACGATGCTCGGCAGCGCCTGTCCCGCCCGTGCCGCGCGGTCCTGCGCCGCGACCGCCGCGACGGCCGACTCGACGTCGAGCTCGCCCTGGTCGAGCCAGTCGACCGGCCGCCGCGTCACCCACGTCGTCGAGGCCGCGACGCCGTCGAGCTCCAACACGAAACCGATCGCGCTCGTGCCGCCGCCGACCACGATGACGTCGAGCCCTTCGAGCTCGGAGGCCGCCCGGTAGTCCGAGGTGTGCAGTTGGCGCCCGCGGAAGGTGTCGCGCCCGGGGTACCACGGCACGAACGGGGCACCCCAGGTGCCGGTCGCGTTCACGACGACCTCGGCCCGCAGAGAGCCGGACTCCGGCCCGGTCGACGCAGCCGGAGCGACCTCCGAGGAGGCACGCCCCGCCCACCGCACCGAGAATCCGTCCCCCAGCCCGGTCACCCCGGTCACCTCGACCGGGCGCCGCACGTCGAGCCCGAGCGCGTCCTCGTACCGGGCGTACCGGTCGGCGACGACGTCACGCGCCGGGGCCGACCGGTCGGCGTCGGCGAACCCCAGCCCCAGCTCGGCCATGCCCGGCAGGTCGTGCACCCGGTGCGCGGCACCCAGCCGCAGGCTCTCCCAGCGGTGCTGCCACGCGCCTCCGGTTCCGGGGCCCCGGTCGAGGACGACGAGATCGCGCCCCACCTCGAGTCCGAGCCGGCGCAGGTACCACGAGACCGACAACCCGGCCTGGCCCGCACCGATCACGAGGACCCTCGTCCGCTCGCCTTCGCCCCCTGCAGTCATCCGGACCATCATGCCCGTCCGAGGCGGCAGCCGGGGCTAGGGGTACATGATAAGATCGGTCCAGTTTTTCACCAGCATCCTGTCGGCAGTTCCCGGGTCGTCCGACACCGTTTCCGGGCCGAGTTCAGAGGGGGTCACGCATGGGGCGCGGCCGTCAAAAAGCCAAGCACACCAAGGTCGCCAGAGAGCTGAAGTACTTCAGCCCTGACACCAACTACGGTGCACTCGAAAAAGAGTTGGCGACGAAGAACGACTCCGGCGACGAATACGTCGACAAATGGGCCGACGACTTCGACGACGAATACGACACCGAGCACGACCAGAACAAGAGCGCCTGAGGCCGGCTGGCTGATGACCTCTTCGTCCTCGTCCCTCGCCTGGGAGCAGGTCGTCGTCGATGCGAGCGACCCGGCCGGGCTCGCCCGTTGGTGGGCCGACGCCCTCGGGTGGGTGTTCGTCTCGGTCGACGACGACGAGCCCGAGATCCGTCCGACGGCCGACACGCTGCCGGGGCTCCTCTTCGTGAGCGTTCCCGAGGCCAAGACGGTCAAGAATCGTCTGCACCTCGACTTCCGTCCGACGCCGGTCGACGGCCAGAGCCGCGAGGCGACGCAGGCCGACGAGGTCGCGCGACTCGAGTCGCTCGGGGCCGTCCGCGCACAGGTCGGCCAAGACGACACGGACGTGTCGTGGGTCGTCCTCGCCGACCCCGAGGGCAACGAGTTCTGCGTCCTCTGAGTCCGCACCACGCACACCACACGACGACGGCCCCTCGATCTCGAGGGGCCGTCATCGTGTGTCACCAGCTCACCGGGTGACGGGCCGAACGGGCGCCGGGGCCGCCGTCAGGAGGCGCGGCTCAGCCGCCGACGAGCGTCGCGACCGCGGGCAACAGCCCCACGACCAACAGCAGGATCATGCCGCCGGCCGTGAGAGCCGCGACCTTGCGCCCGCCGGTGACGGGTGACGCGGACGAACGCAGCGGCGCGGGCTGGGCGGGGACGCGGCTGACCCGGGCGCTGCGCGGAGCGGCGACCGCCGCGCGCGAGACGGTGGAGAGGGGGATGCGGGTGGTGCTCATGGGTCGACTCCTTCGTCGTCCGGTCTGACGTCGTCGTCAGGACGCCCGGCAGGGGCGCGGGTTCATCGTACGTCCGCCGCCGGACGAACGCCACGCGACGTCGCCGGCGATCAGCCCGCGTAGGACCCGACGAGCCGCACCGCGCCTCCGTCGACCCCCTTGGCGCCCTGGTCGAAGCCGGACAGGTCACGCGCCCGGGTCGAGACGGTGCCGACGGGCCACGTCGCGATGCCGTCGGCCTCGAGGGCCGCGGTGACCGAGTCGGCCTGTCCGGCGGCCACGACGGCGATCATGCCGATGCCGAGGTTCCAGGTGCCCTCGCTCGACTCGAGGGTCGAGCCGGCCAGGTCGCTCAGCACCCGGAAGACGGGCAGCGGCGACCAGGTCGAACGGTCGACCTCGGTCCACGACCCGAGGGGGAGCACGCGGGCGAGGTTGGCCGCGATGCCGCCCCCGGTGACGTGGCTGAGCGAGTGGATCGCGCCGTCGAGCGCAGGGTCGTCGAGCACGCGCAGCAGGGGCGAGGTGTACAGGCGCGTCGGTTCGAGCAGTGCCTCGCCGACGGTGCCCGAGAACTCGGGCAGGGTGTCGTCGTAGCCGAGGTCGCGTGAGGCCAGGATGTGGCGCACGAGCGAGAAGCCGTTCGAGTGGACGCCCGACGAGGCGAGGGCGAGCACGACGTCGCCGTCGCCGACGAGGTGCGGGCCGAGCTGGCGCCCCGACTCGACCGCACCCACCGCGGCGCCGGCCACGTCGTAGTCGTCGGGCCCGAGCAGGCCGGGGTGCTCCGCCGTTTCGCCGCCGACGAGGGCGGTACCCGTCGCGCTGCAGGCGCGGGCGATGCCCTCGACGATCGAGGCGATGCGGGTCGGCACCACGCGGCCGCAGGCGATGTAGTCGGTCATGATCAGCGGCCGGGCGCCGACGACGACGATGTCGTCGACGACCATGCCCACGAGGTCCTGCCCGATCGTGTCGTGCTTGTCGAGCGCCTGGGCGATGGCGACCTTCGTGCCGACGCCGTCGGTCGACGTCGCGAGCAACGGCTTGTCGAAGTCCTTGAGGAACGACACGTCGAACAGCCCGGCGAACCCGCCCACGCCACCGACGACGCCGGGGCCGTGCGTGGCGCCGACGGCCGCCTTCATCAGCTCGACCGCCCGGTCGCCGGCGGCCGTGTCGACCCCCGCTGCGGCGTAGGAGGCGCTGGTCGAGTGGGCAGAGGAGGTCGCCATTCGTTCATCCGTTCGGTGTCGCTCTAGACTGTCGCGGTAACCCCAACTCTACGGTCTGGAGCCAGATCCGCATGTGCGGCATCGTCGGTCTCGTCGCGCACGAGCCAGCAAATCAACTCGTCTACGACTCGCTCCTCCTGTTGCAGCACCGGGGGCAGGACAGCACCGGCATCGCGACCGCCGAGGGCGGCATCTTCCACGTGCACAAGACCAAGGGTCAGGTGCGCGAGGGCTTCCGCACCCGCGACATGCGCGCCCTGCTCGGCAACATGGGCCTCGGTCACGTGCGGTACGCCACCAAGGGCGCGGCCAGCAACGAGCAAGAGGCGCAGCCGTTCTACGTGAACGCGCCCTACGGCATCGTGCTGATCCACAACGGCAACCTGACGAACACGCGCGAGCTCACCAGCGAGCTCTTCCACGTCGACCGTCGTCACCTCAACACGAACAGCGACACCGAGCTCCTGGTCAACGTGCTGGCGCACGAGCTGCAAGAGCAGGTCAACGGCAGCGAGCTCGACCCCGAGCAGATCTTCGCCGCGGTCTCCCGCGTGCACGACCGGGTGCAGGGCTCCTACGCGGCGATCGCGATGATCGCGGGCCACGGTCTGCTGGCCTTCCGCGACCCCTTCGGCATCCGCCCGCTGGTCCTGGGCCGCCGTCTCGCCGCCGACGGCGTCCGTGAAGAGTGGATCACCGCCTCCGAGTCGCTCGTCCTCGAGTCCGGCGGCTACGAGATCGTCCGCGACGTCGCCCCCGGCGAGGCCGTCTTCATCTCGCTCGACGGCCAGATGGTGTCGAAGCAGTGCCACGCCAGCCCGCGCCTCATCCCCTGCTCGTTCGAGTACGTCTACCTGGCCCGCCCCGACTCGATCATGAACGGCATCTCGGTCTACGACGCCCGCCTGCGCCTCGGCAACCGGTTGGCCGACACGATCGCCGCGCACTCGCCGATCGGCGACATCGACGTGGTCATGCCGATCCCCGACTCGTCACGCCCCGCGGCCATGCAGGTCGCCCAGAAGCTCGGCATCGAGTACCGCGAGGGCTTCTACAAGAACCGTTACGTGGGCCGCACCTTCATCATGCCGGGGCAGGCCGAGCGCAAGCGGTCGGTGCGCCAGAAGCTCAACGCGATGTCGAGCGAGTTCAAGGGCAAGAACATCCTGATCGTCGACGACTCGATCGTCCGCGGGACGACCTCGCGCGAGATCGTCGAGATGGCCCGCGCCGCCGGAGCGAACAAGGTGACGTTCACCTCGGCCGCTCCCCCGGTCCGGTTCCCCCACGTCTACGGCATCAACATGCCGTCGCGGCACGAGCTGGTCGCCCACGACCGCAAGATCCCCGAGATCGCCCGCGAACTGGGTGCCGACCACCTCATCTACCAAGAGGTCGCCGACATGCAGGCGGCCATCACCGAGGGCAGCGACGTCACCGAGCTCGAGATGAGCTGCTTCACGGGCGAGTACGTCACCGGCACCGTCAGCCCCGAGTACCTCGCCTGGGTCGAGGCCAACCAGCTCAGCTGAGTCGCGCCGCCGTCGCCACCCGCACCTCGCCCCTGCTTCCACCCGCCGGGGGAGGTGCGGTGTCGGCAGGCGTCCCTAGGCTGGGGGCCATGAGCGACGTCGGCATGCCCCGCCCCGAACCGACCGCGACGCCCCCGGCGTCCGCCCTGCAGATCACCGGTCTGCGCAAGGCGTTCGGCGACAAGGTCGCCGTGGACGGAATCGACCTGACCGTGCCGACGGGCTCGTTCTTCGGCCTCGTCGGCCCGAACGGCGCCGGCAAGACGACCACGCTCTCGATGGCGACCGGTCTGCTGCGTCCCGACTCGGGCAGCATCGCCGTGCTGGGCGTCGACGTCTGGTCCGACCCGACGCACGCCAAGTCGCTCGTGGGCGTGCTGAGCGACGGCATCTCGCTGTTCGACCGCCTCACCGGCGAGCAGCTCGTCACGTACCACGGCCTGCTCAACGGCATGAGCCGCGAGACGACGGCCCAGCGGGTCGGCGACCTGCTCGACCTGCTCGACCTGCGCTCGGCCGGCGGCACGCTCGTCGTCGACTACTCCGCGGGCATGACCAAGAAGGTGGCGCTCGCCTGCGCGCTCGTCCATGCCCCGCGCCTCCTCGTCCTCGACGAGCCGTTCGAGTCGGTCGACCCGATCTCGGCCGCCAACATCCGCGACATCCTGCACGGTTACACGCAGAACGGCGGCACCGTCATCGTGTCGAGCCACTCGATGGACCTCGTCCAGCGCATGTGCGACCACGTCGCCGTCATCGCGGCCGGGCGCGTGCTCGCGGCCGGCACGACCGACGACGTGCGCGCCGGCTCCACCCTCGAAGACCGCTTCGTCGAACTCGTCGGCGGCCGTCAGCACAACGAGGGGCCGTCGTGGTTGCGCACCTCCTGAGCCTGCGCTGGCGGGTGCTGCTGAACGGCTTCAAGCGCAGCACCTGGCAGATCGTCGCGGCCGTCATCGGCGGGCTCTACGGCCTCGGCGTGCTCGCCGCCGTCGTGGTCGGCCTCGTCGCACTCTCGTTCGCGCCCGAGCGCTGGGCCTGGACGGCCGGCGTGCTCGGCGGGTCCCTCGCCGTCGTCGGCTGGATCGTCGTGCCCTTCGTCGCCCGGGGCTACGACCAGACCCTCAGCGTCTCGAAGCTGCGCCCGTTCCCCCTGCCCGCCGACAGGCTCCTCGTCGCCCTGTTCGTCACCGGGTTGCTGGGCATCCCGGGCATCGTCACGCTCGTCGCCGCCCTCGCGACGACCTTCAGTTGGCTGCACCACCCTCTCTCGGCCGTCCTCGCGCCGTTCTGCGGGGTGCTCGGCGTCTTCGTCTGCGTCGCGGCGTCCCGCGCGGTCGAGACCGCCACCAGCGCGCTGGGTGCCAAACGTCGCTACCGCGAGTTGATGAGCGTCGCGATCTTCGTGCCCCTCATCCTGGCCGGGCCGCTGATCGGCCTGGTCGGCCAGGGGCTCAGTTCCGTCGGCGACGACCTGCCCCGTGTCGCCCACGCCCTGTCGTGGAGCCCGCTCGGCGCCGCCTGGTCGATCCCCGGCGACGTCGCCCTCGGCCGACCGGGCGAGGCAGCACTCAAGGCCCTCATCGCCCTGGTCACCCTGGGGGTGCTCCTCCTGCTCTGGCGACGCGGACTGGCGACGGCGCTCGTGGCTCCCCCCGCCGTCACGGCCACCGCGGCGTCCAAGGGCCTCGGGCCCTTCGCCCGCTTCCCCGCGACGCCGACCGGTGCGGTCGCCGCCCGGACGGCCGTCTACTGGTTGCGCGACCCGCGGTACGGCGGGTCGCTGATCGTCGTCCCGCTGATGCCGGTCCTGGCGATCTTCCTGTCGTTCTCCCTCGAGACGACCTGGCCGCTGTACGCCATCGGCCCGGCCGTGGCCGCGCTCCTCGCCATCACGCTGGCCGCCGACGTCTCGTACGACGGCACGGCCTTCGCCGCACACCTGTCGACCGGCTTGGCGGGTTCGGCCGACCGCGCAGGTCGCGTCCTCACGCTCTCGCTGTTCGCCGTGCCCTCCGTCGTGCTCGCCACGCTCGTCCCCCTGGCCGTGGTGGGCCGATTCGACGTGGCCCCGGCCCTGCTCGGCATCGGCCTGGGGCTGCTGCTCACCGGCTTCGGCGTGTCGAGCGTGGCCTCGGCGCTGTACCTGATGCCCGTGCCGGCGGCGGGCGAGAGCCCCTTCAAGTCACCGCCCGGGGCCAACGTCACCTCGACCCTCGGGCTCTACGCCTCGTGGGCGATCGTCTTCGTGCTGTCGCTGCCCGAGCTCGTGCTCGGAGTCGTGGCGCTGGTCCAGGGGTCGGTGATCCTCGGGCTGGCGACGCTCGTCGTCGGCGTCGTCCTCGGTCTCGCGCTGACGATCATCGGCATCCGGCGCGGCGGACGCCTCCTCGACGCCCGTGGCCCCGAACTGCTCACGAGGTTGCGGCGGGCTCGCGGAGCCTGACCCGGGCCGTCAGCCGCGCACGCGGCAGGCTGGCGGGGCCTGGCGCGGCTCGGTGAGGCCTGGCTCGGCAGGGGCTGGCGCGGCTCGGTGAGGCCTGGCTCGGATCGGTTCGGCGAGGCGAGGTCAGTCGCGGTCGGGTTCGCCGTCGGTGACCTGGCGGGGCGCCGTGTCGACCTCGTCGCCGATCGGCATCTCGAGCCGTTCGCGTTCGACCTGGACGCGCTTCGCCCCTCGGCTGGTCACCTGCTCGGCGACGATGGCCACGACGCAACCGACGGCTCCGCCGATGGTGAGCCCCCAGAGCGAGATGTACCCGTAGGTCTGCGCGACGCCCTCGCCCGAGTCGAACGGGAAGAGCGAGGTGACGATCAGCGACACGACCACGCCGAGCGCCGCACCGATGATCAAGAACACGGGCACCTTGGGTGCCCGACGCACGGTGACCTCGTCGCGTTCGACGATCGACTCGGCGGCGCGATCGGCGGAGGGCTCGACGACGGGCTCGGGTCGCTGCTGGTCGTCGGGTGCGTTCGTCACCCGCCCATCATCCCAGAGGAGGCCGACCACCGCCGCCGCCCCTCTCGACGTCGAGCAGGGCCCTGGAAGGGCGACCACGGCGGAGGCACCGCCGAGGAGGCGCGGGTCAGCCCCGCTGCCAGGCGATCGGCACGTAGCCGGTCAGGTCCGCCCTGCTGCCGGAGGCCGACACGAGAGCCCCGGCCCGCGCCTCCTCCCAGCTGAGATCGCCGGTGGCGAGTCGGACGAAGGTGGCGGCGTCGGTCTCGACGACGTTCGGCGGCGTGCCCCGCGTATGACTGAGCCCTTCGCGGAACTGCACCGCGCCGAACGGTGGGACGCGCACCTCGACCGTTGCACCGGGTTCGCCGTCGGCGAGCACCTGCAGCAACCAACGGACGGCCATGGCGGTCACCGGCCGTGGCGCGGTCTCGTCGGCGGCGAGCGCCGCCCGCACCTCGCCCACCGCGGCCGATCCCGCCGCGTCCTCGATCCGTGCCCTGGCCATGCGCCCACGCTACCCGCGCCTCCTCGTCTCGCCCCGGCCCGGCCCGCCCGCGCCAGCCCTCCCCGGCCCGGCCCGGATGACGGACTCGGCATCGCCGCACGCCCTCGGTAGGCTGTGGCGCGTGCGAATCCTCGTCCTCGGTTCCGGTGCTCGCGAGCACGCCATCATCACCGCCCTGCTGCGCGAAGACGCGGGCCACGAGATCACCGCGGCCCCCGGCAACGCGGGCATCGCCGACCAGGTCGGCATCGTGCACCTCGACCCGTCGAACGGCGCCGTCGTCACCGAGTACGCCCTCGAGAACGACGTCGAGCTGGTCGTCGTCGGTCCCGAGGCCCCGCTCGTCGCCGGTGTCGCCGACGCCCTCCGCACCCGGGGCATCCCCGTCTTCGGGCCGGGCAAGAAGGCCGCGGCGCTCGAGGGCAGCAAGACCTTCGCGAAACGCATCATGGACGAAGCCGGCGTACCGACCGGGCGGGCCACGCGCGTGGGCACCCTCGACGAGGCCCTCGGCGTGCTCGACGACTTCGGCTCCCCGTACGTCGTCAAGGCCGACGGGCTGGCGGCCGGCAAGGGCGTCCTCGTCACCGACGACCGCGACGCGGCGGTCGAGCACACCACCTACTGGCTGCAGCACGGGCCCGTCCTCGTCGAGGAGTTCCTCGAGGGTCCCGAGGTCTCCCTGTTCTTCCTCAGCGACGGCCACACGGTCGTGCCGCTCAGCCCCGCGCAGGACTACAAGCGCCTGCTCGACAGCGACGCCGGTCCCAACACGGGCGGCATGGGTGCCTACTCACCGCTGCCCTGGCTCGCCGACCGCTTCGGCAGCGAGAAGGACTTCGTCGACGAGGTCCTCGACGCCATCGCCACCCCGACGGTGCGGCAGCTCGAGTCCGAGGGCACGCCGTTCATCGGCCTCCTCTACGCCGGGCTCATCCTCACCGAGCGGGGCGTCCGCGTCATCGAGTTCAACGCCCGGTTCGGCGACCCCGAGACGCAGGTCGTCCTGCCCCGTCTGGTCACGCCGCTCAGCGGGCTGCTGCTCGCCGCGGCGACCGGATCGCTGGGCAACCACGAGTCGCCGCGGTTCTCGTCCGACGTCGCGGTGACCGTGGTCCTCGCGAGCGAGGGCTACCCCGAAGGCGCCGTGAGCGGTCGCCCGCTGCGGGGTCTCGACGACGCGACCGCCGTCGCCGGGGTCCACGTCGCGCACGCCGCGACGGCTCGCCTCGACGACCAGCTCATCGCCACCGGAGGGCGCGTGCTCAGCGTCGTCGCCGAGGGGGCCGACTTCACCGAGGCCCGGGGTCGCGTCTACGACGCCCTCTCCCGCATCGAGCTCGAGGGCGGCCAGTACCGCCACGACATCGCCGAGCGGGTCGCCCGATGACCGCCCCCGACGGCACGACGCCCTCCGCCTCCGGCCTAGACGCCGCCCCTCGCCACCTCGACGGGTGGACGCCGGTGTACTCGGGCAAGGTCCGCGACCTCTATGTCCCGGCGCCGGTCGCCGGCTCGGTCGGCGACGCCGCCACCCTCGCCGACACCGAGTACGTGCTCGTCGTCGCGAGCGACCGGGTCAGCGCCTTCGACCACGTGCTCGAGCCCGGCATCCCGGGCAAGGGAGCCCTGCTCACGCAGCTCAGCCTCTGGTGGTTCGCCCAGCTGACCACCGTGCCGAACCACCTGGTCGACCCGACCACCGCCTCCGTCTCGCTGCCCGCGCAGGTCCGGGACCGCGCCATGCTCGTGAAGCCGCTCGACATGTTCCCCGTCGAGTGCGTCGTCCGCGGGTACCTGGTCGGCAGCGGCTGGGCCGAGTACCGCGAGCACGGCACCGTCTGCGGCATCCCGCTGCCCGAAGGGCTGTCGAACGGCGACCGGTTGCCCGAACCGATCTACACCCCGGCGTACAAGGCTCCGCTCGGCGAGCACGACGAGAACATCTCGTTCGAGCGCACCGTCGAACTCGTGGGGGCCGAGACCGCGGCGGCCCTGCGCGACCGGTCGCTCGAGATCTACCGCCTGGCGTCGGACGTGGCCGAGGCCAGGGGGGTCGTCCTCGCCGACACGAAGTTCGAGTTCGGCGCCGACCGGGCCACGGGCGAGATCACCCTGGGCGACGAGGTCCTCACGAGCGACAGCAGTCGCTTCTGGGACGCCGAGGTCGACGCCTCGGGCGACCGCACCCAGAGCTTCGACAAGCAGATCGTCCGCGACTGGCTCTCCGCGCACTGGGACGGCACGGGCGAGGCCCCCGCCCTGCCCGACGACATCGTCGCCCGCACCTCCGCCCGCTACCGCGAGCTGATCGAGCGTCTGACCGCCCGCTGACCCGGGCTCCACACCCCGGGGCCTACCCCCCGGGCCGCATCCCGAGTCCTGACCCGGGCTCCACACCGCGTTTCGTGCACTGCACCGCGTCGAGATCCGGTGCCGTGCACGGAACGCGGTGCGCCGTCGGTCGGGAATGCCCGGCCCGACCGGCCGGTTCCTGTCGATGACACGTCACCGACCCGGTGACCACCCGACCAGACCGAGGGCCCCATGACCGACACCTCCGCGACCGACGCGACGCGCGCCTCCTCGTCCGACCTGCTCGCCGCCGACACCGGCATGGGGGCCGTCACCCTGCGGGTCGCCGACCTCGACGCGATGACCGCGTACTACCGCGACGCGGTCACCCTGACGGTGCTGACCGCCGAGCCGGCCGTGGGCCGCGTGGTGCTCGGTCGAGGGGCGACCCCGATCGTCATCCTCGAGCACGCTCCCGAGCTGAAGCACGCCGGGCCGCGTGACGCCGGCCTCTTCCACACGGCGATCCTGTTCGAGACCGAGGCCGACCTCGCCGCCGCCGTCTACAGCGTCGCGACCCGTCACCCCGGCACGTTCACCGGCAGTGCGGACCACCTCGTCAGCAAGGCGTTCTACTTCACCGACCCCGAGGGCAACGGCATCGAGCTCTACTGGGACCGCAGCCGCAGCGAGTGGTCCTGGACCCACGGCCAGGTCGACATGGCCACCCTCGCCCTCGACCCGAACGCGTTCGTGCAGCAGAACGTCACCGAGGAGGCGCTGGCCGGCTCGGCATCCCGTCCCGCCACGGTCGGCCACGTCCACCTGAGCGTGGGCGACGTCGAGTCGGCCCACCGGTTCTACGTCGAGCAGCTCGGCTTCGAGACGACGACGCGCTTCGGGCCGCAGGCACTGTTCGTCAGCGCGGGCGGCTACCACCACCACATGGCGATGAACACCTGGAACAGCGCCGGCGCCGGGCGCCGCCAGCTGGCGCTGGGCCTCGGCCTGGTGCGCATCGAGGTGCCGACGGCCGACGACCTGGGCGCCCTCGGCGAGCGCCTCGGCCACCACGGCGTCGCCACCCGCGACGACGGGCGTGTGCTCGGGTTCGACGATCCCTGGTCCAACCAGCTCCAGGTGACCGTCCGACCGCAGTCGGCCTAGCCCTCGGTCGCAGGCTCCCTCGGCGCTGGCGTCGCAGAGCCGCTGGCGCGGCTCCCTCGGCGACGCCGATGGCTACGGTGGTGAGCATGCCTGCAGCCGACTCCCCCACCTTCTCCACGACCCCCGAGGGCGACCTCACGCTCGACGACCACGAGGCCGTCGCGGCGATGCTCGCCCGGGCCTTCCCGAGCTACGACCACTGGTACGCCGGGGCCCGCAGCTGGGCGGGCATGCAACCCGAGCTGCGGGTCGTCGCGCGTCAGGGCGACGTCGTGGTCGCGCACGCCGGTCTGCGACGTCAGTTCGTCACCGTCGGCGACGCCGACCTGCTCGTCACCGCGGTGGGCATGGTCGCGGTCTCACCGGCCGTCCAGGGCACCGGCCTCGGGGGCGAGCTGTTGCGCCGGGTGGACGCGGCGCTGACGTCGCTCGACAGCGGCTTCGGCGTGCTCGAGACCGGGGACGACGTCCAGGGCTTCTACCGACGTGGCGGGTGGCTGCCGCTCGACGGTCTCACGGCGCACTACACGGCGTTCAGCGCCGACGGCGCCGGCGTGCTGGTCACCCAGGACCACGGCTGGCTGCTCCGCGAGGGCACGAGCACACTCGCCGACTGGCCGCAGGGTGAGCTGCACTGGAACGGCCAGATGGTCTGACCCGCGCGGCACCCGAGACCGCGCGAAGCCCGGAGACGCCGAGGAGGCGCGGTGACCGACGAACGGTCACCGCGCCTCCTGCGGTCTGTCGGGGCTCGCGGCTACGCCGGGACGCCGACCTCGGCCGGGTCCTCGTTCGAACCGGGAGCCTCGGGCTCGACGCCCTTGCGGACGCGCAGGCCCAGGGTGGGGTCGACGTTGGTCCAGTACTCGTAGACCCGCTCGCGCAGGGCGGGCTGGGTGACCTTCGAGACGTGGCCCACGATGTTCTGCACCAGGCGGTCGCGCTCCTCGTCGTCGAGCACCTCGCGGACGAGCGTGCCGGCCTGGCCGAAGTCGTCGTCCTCGGGGTGCAACGTCACGGACGAGCGGACGAGCTCGCCGTCGCTCTCCCAGCCACCGGTGTCACCGGCGGCCTGCGGGTCCGCCGCGGGACCGCCGACCGAGTTCGGTGCGTAGACCGGCGCCGTCGCCTCGCTGAAGTGGTACCGCGCGGCACCGTCCTTCGAGTACGAGTGCACCTCGGTCTTGGGCGTGTTCACCGGCAGCTGCTGGTGGTTGACGCCGATGCGGTAGCGGTGGGCGTCCGCGTAGCTGAAGATGCGGGCGAGCAGCATCTTGTCGGGGCTGGTCGCGATGCCGGGGACGAAGTTCGACGGGGCGAACGCGGCCTGCTCGATCTGCGCGAAGTAGTTCTCGGGGTTGCGGTTCAGCGTCATGGTGCCGACCTCGATGAGCGGGTAGTCCGCGTGCGGCCACACCTTCGTCAGGTCGAACGGGTTGAAGCGGTACGTGGCCGCCTCGTCGTAGGGCATGACCTGCACCGACAGCGTCCAGGTGGGGAAGTCGCCGCGGTCGATGGCCTCGGAGAGGTCGCGGATGTGGAAGTCGGCGTCCTCTCCCGCGATGCGGTCGGCGTCGTCCTGCGTGAGGATCTTGTTGCCCTGGTTCGTCTTGAAGTGGTACTTGACCCAGAAGCGCTCGCCCTCGGCGTTGATCCACTGGTAGGTGTGCGAACCGAAGCCGTCCATGTTGCGCCACGACGCGGGGAGGCCGCGGTCGCCCATCAGCCAGGTGACCTGGTGCGCCGACTCGGGCGAGAGCGTCCAGAAGTCCCACTGCATGTCGTGGTCGCGCAGGTGCGAGCCGGGCAGGCGCTTCTGCGAGTGGATGAAGTCGGGGAACTTGATGCCGTCGCGGATGAAGAAGACGGGCGTGTTGTTGCCCACGAGGTCGTAGTTGCCCTCGCTCGTGTAGAACTTCAGCGCGAAGCCACGGGGGTCGCGCCACGTGTCGGGGCTGCCCTGTTCGCCGGCGACGGTCGAGAAGCGGGCGAGCATCTCGGTCTCGACACCGGGCTGGAAGAGCGCGGCGCGCGTGTAGCGCGAGACGTCGGCCGTCGTGACGAACGTCCCGAAGGCGCCGCCGCCCTTGGCGTGGACGATGCGCTCGGGCACCTTCTCGCGGTTGAAGTTGGCCAGCTTCTCGACCAGCTTGTGGTCGTGCAGGACGATCGGGCCGTCGGCGCCGACCGACTGCGAGAACTCGTCGCTGGCGGCGGGGGCGCCGTTGTCGGTGGTGGTGATCTTCTTGGCGTCGGTCATGTGTCCTCTTTCGTTCGTGGTTCGTCGTCGTGTGAGATCAGGGGGGCGGGCCGGTCAGGCCGCCGGGACGGCCGCGTCCACGCGGTCGGACGAGGAGGCGCGGGTCGGCTCGTCGCCCTCCGCACCCTCGGACTCGGCCGCCCGACAGGCCGGGCACAGGCCCCAGAAGGTCACCTCGGCGGTCTGCACGAGGTACCCCGAGTCGTGCGAGGGGGTGAGGCAGGGGGCGTGGCCGACGACGCAGTCCACGTCGGCGACCGAGCCGCACACCCCGCAGACCACGTGGTGGTGGTTGTCGCCCGTCCTCAGCTCGTAGAGCGCTGCCGAGCCCGCGGGTTCGATGCGACGCACCAGCCCCGCGCCGGTCAGCGCGTTGAGGACGCCGTAGACCGCCTGCACCGACGTGCCGGGCAGGTCGAGGGCGACCCGGGCGAAGACCTGCTCGGCGGCCGCGTGGGGCGACGGCTCGAGGGCGCGCAACACGGCGAGCCGGGGCTCGGTCACGCGCAACCCGGCGGAGCGCAGTGCCTCGCGGGGGTCGTCGGTCGGATGGGTCATGCCTCAAGTGAACCACTCTTTTGATCAGATCAAAACAATCCGGGCCACCTCGGAGGACGTTCCCTGGTTCGGACGCGCCGCACCTGTGGACAACCACACCCGAGCGGCCACGGGTCGCTACCGTCGTCGACATGAGCACCGCCGCCACGACACCGCCGTCCGTCGTCGTCCCCCCGGGCCGCGACCTCGTGGTGGATCTCGCCCGCGTCTTCTGCGTCCTGCTGGTCGTCGCGATCCACGTGATGATGGTCGGTGTCGCCGTCGACGCGACGGGCGCCGTCGTGGCGAACCGTCCCCTGCAAGAGCAGTCCTGGTTCCCGCTCTCGACGTGGGCCGGGCAGATCATGCCGCTCTTCTTCGTGGTGGGCGGGTTCGCCAGCGCCACGGCCTGGGCCGGGGCACGGCGCCGCGGCGCCGACGCCGGCGACTTCGTCCGCGGTCGCCTCCTGCGCCTCGCCCGGCCCGCGAGCGCGGTCTTCGTCGTCCTCGCGATCGCCCTCGCCGTCGCGACCCTGCTCGGTGCCGATCCCGAACTGCTCGACGTCGTGGCGACCGGCGTGGGCTCGCCGTTCTGGTTCCTCGCCGCCTACGGCATCACGCAGCTGCTCGTGCCGGTGATGGCCCGCCTGCACGCGACCCGCCCGTGGGCGACGCTGTCCGTCCTGGTCGTCGCCGCGGTCCTGGTCGACGCGGTGCGGTACGGCACCGGAGTCACGGCCGTCGGCCTCCTCAACCTCGCCTTCGTGTGGCTCTTCGTGCAGCAGCTCGGCTTCGCCTACGCCGACGGGCTGTTCCGTCGGACCCCTCGGGCCGTGCTGCTCGTCGTCGCCGTCGTGGCGTACACCTCGCTGGTCCCGCTGACGACGGCCGGGCCGTGGTCGGACGACATGCTGAGCAACCTCAACCCGCCGACGGTGCCGCTCATGGTGCTCGGGGTGGCGCAGATCTGCGTCCTGTCGCTCGTGCACCCCGTCCTGGCGCGTCTCATGTCCACGTCGGCGGCCCGCGCCGTCGTGTTCGCCGTCGGCAGCCGCGGCATGACCATCTACCTCTGGCACCTCCCGCTGTTGATCGCCGTGCTCGGGGTCCTCTTGGCCGTGGGCGGGCCGCTCCCCCAACCCTCGACCGCCACCTGGTGGTGGACGCGCCTCCCGATCTGGGCCCTCGTCATCGGACTGACCTGCCTGGTCTCGCTGGCGACCGCCCGGTTCGAGCTGCCGCCGCGAGCGTTCGCCGAGGGGCGGCGCCGCGCCTCCTGGTGGTCGATCGGGGTGGCGGCGGTGCTCGCCATCGGGCCGCCGTTCGACGTGATGCACGAGGGCCTCGATCTGCGCAACGCGATCGCGGGCGCGATCTGCCTGCCCCTGGCCGTCTGGCTGCTCGGCCGGTCGCGCCCCGACGTCGGCCCGGAGTCCGCCCCGCGGGCCGCCGCCGACAGGCCCGCGGACGCAGCCCACACGGGGTAGACGCCCGGCCGACGGGGGGTTCGGCCGGGCGTCCGGCGGTCTCGGGGCGGATCAGGAACCCCGGGACCGGACGCGGAACAGAAGGCCCGATCACGAGGCCCGCGCTCTGTCCGCTGAGAACACCCTGCGGCGCGAACCAATGATCCGGCTGACAAGTGGCTCGCATTCCGCCGACCATCGCCACGACGGCCGATGCCTCCACGACGACGGCACCACCAGGAGGCGCGCGCGGCTGCCGTAGACTCGTCGCGTCCACCCGTTGACGCCTCTGCAGGAGTAAACCAGTGCCCACAATCGTCGTCGAGGTCATGCCCAAGGCTGAACTGCTCGACCCCCAGGGCAAGGCCGTCGCCGGTGCCCTCTCCCGTCTCGGCAAAGGGGCGTTCACCGACGTCCGCATCGGCAAGCGCTTCGAGGTCACGGTCGAGGGCGAGGTGACCGACGCCGTCCTCGCGGACGTCCGCGAGCTCGCCGACGACATGTTCTCGAACTCGGTCATCGAGGACGTCGTCTCGATCACCGTCGCCGACGCTCCCGCCGCCCTCTGATGCGCGTCGGCGTCGTCACCTTCCCCGGCTCCCTCGACGACCGTGACGCGCAGCGCGCGGTCCGACTCGCGGGCGGCGAGCCCGTCGCCCTCTGGCACGGCGACCACGACCTGAAGGGCGTCGAGGCGATCATCCTGCCCGGCGGCTTCAGCTACGGCGACTACCTGCGTGCCGGCGCGATCGCCTCCTTCTCGCCGATCATGGCCGACGTGGTCGACGCCGCGAACGCGGGAATGCCCGTCCTCGGCATCTGCAACGGCTTCCAGATGCTCGCCGAGGCCCGCCTGATCCCGGGGGCGCACACCCGCAACGCGCACCAGCAGTTCATCCGCCGCGACCAGCGTCTCGTCGTCGAGAACGCCCGCACCGACTGGACGAACGGCTTCACCGAGGGGCAAGAGATCACCATCCCCCTCAAGAACGCGGACGGGCGTTTCATCGCCGACGCCGAGACCATCAGGCGCATCGAGGGCGAGGGGCAGGTCGCCTTCCGCTACGTCGGCGTGAACCCGAACGGGTCGATGGACGACATCGCCGGCGTCACCAATGCGCGCGGCAACGTCGTCGGCCTCATGCCGCACCCCGAGCACGCCGTCGAAGAGGGCTTCGGCCCCGACACCCCCGCCGCGATGTCGAGCGGCGTCGACGGCCTGACCTTCTTCACGTCCGTTCTCGAGAGGGCCCTCGCCAAGTGACCGACCAGACCGACCGCGCCCCGCACGACGCCGAGATGATCGACGTCCGCCCCGAGGGTCACGTGCCCGACACCGTGGCGAACGCCGCGGCGACGCCCGATCGCGAGCAGCCCTACGGCGCCCTCGGCCTGAAGGCCGACGAGTACGCGAAGATCCGCGAGATCCTGGGGCGTCGCCCCACGAGCGGTGAGCTCGCCATGTACTCGGTCATGTGGAGCGAGCACTGCTCCTACAAGTCGAGCAAGATCTACCTCCGGCAGTTCGGCCAGAAGGTCTCGCCCGCCATGAAGAAGAACCTCATGGTCGGCATGGGCGAGAACGCCGGAGTGGTCGACGTGGGGGGCGGCTGGGCCGTCACCTTCAAGGTCGAATCGCATAACCACCCGAGCTACATCGAGCCGTTCCAGGGGGCGGCCACCGGCGTGGGCGGCATCGTCCGCGACATCATCTCGATGGGTGCCCGCCCCGTCGCGGTCATGGACCAGCTGCGCTTCGGCGACATCGACGCGGCGGACACGGCCCGCGTGGTCGACGGCGTCGTCGGTGGCATCAGCTTCTACGCCAACTGCCTCGGCCTGCCCAACATCGGCGGCGAGACCTACTTCGACGCCGTCTACCAGGGCAACCCCCTGGTCAACGCACTGGCCGTGGGCGTCCTGCGCCACGAAGACCTCCACCTGGCCAACGCCCGGGGCGTCGGCAACAAGGTGGTCCTGTTCGGTGCGCGCACCGGCGGTGACGGCATCGGCGGCGCCTCCATCCTCGCCTCCGACACGTTCTCGTCCGGCGGGCCCACCAAGCGTCCTGCCGTCCAGGTCGGCGACCCGTTCGCCGAGAAGGTGCTCATCGAGTGCTGCCTCGAGCTGTTCCGCGACGAACTGGTCGAGGGCATCCAAGACCTCGGGGCAGCCGGCATCAGCTGCGCCACGTCCGAGCTCGCCTCGAACGGCGACGGCGGAATGTTCATCGAACTCGACAACGTCCTGCTGCGCGACCCGTCGCTCACCGCCGAAGAGATCCTGATGAGCGAGAGCCAAGAACGCATGATGGCCGTCGTGCGTCCCGAGAAGCTCGACGCGTTCCTCGCGGTCGTGGCGAAATGGGACGTCGAGACGAGCGTGCTCGGCGAGGTCACCGACACCGGCCGTCTCGTCATCAACTGGCACGGCGAAGAGATCGTCAACGTCGAGCCCCGCACGGTCGCCGTCGACGGCCCGGTGTACGAGCGCCCCGTCGCCTACCCCACCTGGATCGACGCCCTGCAGGCCGACAGCGCCTCGTCGCTGCCCCGCCCCACGGGCAACGCCGTCCTTCGCGAGCAGTTCCTCGAACTGCTCGGCTCGCCCAACCTGGCCGACAAGAGCTGGGTCACGAACCAGTACGACACCTACGTGCTGGGCAACACCGCGCTCAGCTTCCCCGACGACGGAGGCATGATCCGCGTCGACGAAGAGACCGGTCTCGGCTTCGCGATCGCGACCGACGCCAACGGGCGCTACTGCCAGCTCGACCCCAAGCAGGGCGCACGCCTCGCCCTGGCCGAGGCGTACCGCAACGTCGCCGTCACGGGTGCCGTGCCCGCCGCCGTCACCGACTGCCTCAACTTCGGCAGCCCGGAGGACCCCGAGGTCATGTGGCAGTTCTCGCAGGCCGTCGAGGGACTGGCCGACGGGTGCCTCGAACTCGAGATCCCGGTCACCGGCGGCAACGTGTCGTTCTACAACCAGACCGGCACACGTCCGATCCACCCCACACCCGTGGTGGGCGTCCTCGGCGTGATCGACGACGTCGCCAAGCGCATCCCGTCCGGCTGGCAGGACGAAGGCGACAACATCTACCTGCTCGGCACCACGGCGCTCGAGCTCGACGGATCGGCCTGGGCCGGCGTGGTCCACGACCACCTCGGCGGTCGACCGCCGGCGGTCGACCTCGCGGCCGAAGTGCAGCTCGCGCAGCTCCTGCACGCCGGTGGCGACCAGTCGTTGATCGCGGCGGCCCACGACCTGAGCGACGGCGGCCTGGCACAGGCGTTGGCCGAGGCCGTGCTGCGCTTCGGAGTCGGTGCTCGCGTCTGGCTGGGTGAGATCATCGAGCGGGACGGCATCGACGTCGCGACCGCGCTCTTCAGCGAGTCGACCGGTCGCGTGATCGTCTCGGTGCCCCGCGAGGACGACGTCCGCTTCCGCGGCCTCTGTGAGGGCCGCGGCTACCCGGTGGCCCGCATCGGCGTCACCGACGGCGAGTCGGGGTCGCTCGAGGTACAGGACGTCTTCACGGTGTCCATCGATGAGCTGCGCAGTACCCACCGTGGCACTCTGCCGGCCCGCTTCGGAGCCACCATCGGCGACTAGTCACCATCCTGCATGGCACCGGAGGCCCTCACCACAGGTGGGGGCCTCCGGTGTCTTGCGAGGCAAGCCCTGAGCCTCGGATAACTCGCATGTAAAATGTCTCATGTGCAGACCCCGACCCTGTCCCCCGGTGGACCCTTCCGCGATCGCGAGCACTTCTCGGGCATCCAGGGCCTCCGGTTCGTGGCGGCCCTCCTGGTGGTCGTCACCCACACCGTGTTCTACGCCCACGAACGGCTCGACCCCTCGTTCCGCCCGTGGAGCTACGGATCGGTCGGGGTGGACGTCTTCTTCGCGATCAGCGGCTTCGTCATGATGCACTCCGTTCGTCGCCTCGAGGGCAGACCGCGGGCCTAGGCGACCTTTGCGCGTCGCCGACTCGATCGCATCGTCCCGCTCTACTGGCTCGCGACGACCCTCAAGGTGCTGACGTTGGTACTCGTCCCTTCGGCCGTGCTGCACGCCACCCTCGAGCCGGCCAACACGCTCGCGTCGTACTTCTTCATCCCGACCCGCAACGCCGAAGGCAACATCGAACCCGTCCTCGGCGTCGGCTGGACCCTCGTCTTCGAGTGCGCGTTCTACGCACTCGTGACCTTGTGCCTGGCCCTCAGGGTCAGAGTCCTGCCCACCGTCGGGGCGGTGCTCGTCAGTTGCTCGGCGCTGTGGTGGGCCTTCGACGCCGCTCGCCCGGCATGGGCGGTCTATTTCGACCCCATCGTCCTGTTCTTCCTCATCGGCATGGTGATCGCCGAGCTGACGCGTTCCGCTCGCCGTGGCTGGTTGTGGGCCGTGCTCGTGGTCTCCCTGGTGGCCCTGGCGGTCGTGCTCGCCACGTCCGTCGGCGACGGGGGCTTCGGGCGCAACGCACCAGCCCGATTCGCGGGCGTCACGGCCGTCGTCGCGGCGACGGTGCTGGCCGAAGGTCCCCTGCGCCGCGTGACGCCAACCTGGGTCCTCACCGGCGGTGCAGCGTCGTACGCGCTCTACCTGTTCCACCCCTTGGTGGCCCCGGCCGTGCCCGAGCTCTTCGCGCGCCTGGGTTGGATCGACGGCTGGCTGTCGGTCGCCGTGTCGGTTCCACTCCTGGTGGCCCTGTCGTTCGTCATCCACCGTCGCGTCGAACGCCCCCTCGCCAGGGTTCTCGCCCGACGAGGACGCGGCCCACGGCGCCCACTCGGCTCCGAGTCAGAAGAGCCCCAACCGGCCTAGCTGCTGGCGCCCGACCGCGCACCGACGACTCGCCCCGAGGCGCGACGCGTGACGCGTGACGCGTGACGCGTGACGCGTGACGCGGGGACGATCGCGTTCGGCGAAGCCGAACACGCCGTCGGAGGCGGCCCGACCGGCATGAACAGCAATTCCCCCGGGCCTCAAGGCCAGGGGGAATCAAATTGCTGGGGTACCTGGACTCGAACCAAGAACAACTGAACCAGAATCAGTCGTGTTGCCAATTACACCATACCCCAATGATGACAACCGTCAGGTCTACATCACTGTCGGCCCATCATCTGGACCGACGTCTACTGTACAGCATCTGCCAGGTGTTCGAGGCCACCGATGAGGTCCCGGTTGATGACGGCAGCGACGCGGGCGCCGTCGCCGGCGGCAACGATGAGTTGCTGGGGGCCGGGCGCGGTGCTCTCGCCGGCGGCGTACAGCCCAGGAACCGACGTGCGACCATGGCCGTCCACGACGAGCAGTCCGTCGCCGTCCAGGTCGGCCCCCGTCGCCGAGACGTAGTCGAGCGCGGCCGACCACTCCGGGCGGACGAAACCACCGGCCCGAGGCACGACCGTGCCGTCCTCGAGCACGACCCCACGCATGCCGTCACGATCGCCGTCGATGCTAGTGACGCGACGACGGTCCACGGTGATCCCCCGGGCGGCCAACGCAGCCTCGTCCTCCGAGGTCACCACGTCCGAACCGTGCGTGAAGACGATGAGGTCGTCGGTCCACTGCGACAGCAACAGGGCGCGGTCGACCAGGTCAGGGTGCTCACCGATGAGGGCGAGTGGCTGGTCACGCTTGTCGTACCCGTCGCACTCGATGCAGCTGTGGACGTACGTGCCGTAGAACGCTCGGAGTTGGGCGATTTCGGGCAGGGTCTCGCTCAGCCCCGTCGTCACCAGCACGGCACCTGCCAGCGCGGACGACTCCTGCCCACGGAACGCGCACGAGATCTCGAACCCGCCGTCGACCGGGACGACATTCGTCGCCAGGGTCTGCCGGTGTTCGGCCCCCTCGTACCCCAGGAACTCGTCGCGTCCGAGCTTGCGGAGCTCGAGCGGCGAGATGCCGTCGCGGGTGAGGTACCCGTGCGAGAGCAGCGTGGCGGAGTTCCGCGGCCGGTTGCTGTCGATCAGCACGACGCGTCGGCGGGCGCGGACGAGGTTGAGCGCAGCGCTCAACCCTGCGGGGCCGCCCCCGATGACAGCGACGTCGTAGCGCTCGGTCATGAGCGGTCGGCGAGAGCCGCGAGTCGGGCAAGGGTCGACTCGCGGCCGAGGATCTCCATCGACTCGAACAACGGCGGACTCACGCGACGCCCGGACAGCGCCACCCGCAACGGGCCGTAGGCCCCGCGGGGCTTGAGGCCGAGTCCGTCGACGAGCGCCTCCTTGAGGACCGCCTGGATCGACTCGTGCGTCCAGTCGGCCAGGCCCTCGAGGGCAGCCGAGGAGGCGCGCAGCACCTCGGTGGACCGCTCGCCCAGTGAGGCCAGCGCGTCGTCCTCGTGGACCAGGTCGTCGTCGGCGACGAACAAGAAGCCGAGCATGCCACGAGCCTCGGACAGGAGGGTCATGCGTTCTTGGACGAGGGGCGCCGCCTGCACGAGCACGGCACGCTCGGCCTCCGTCGGCGGAACGCTGACGACCCCGTCGAGGTAGGGCAGCAGTCGCTCGGTGAAGTCCCCGACGGATAGCAGTCGGATGTGGTCGCCGTTGATCGACTCGGCCTTCTTCACGTCGAACCGCGCGGGGTTCGGGTTCACGTCGACGACGTCGAACGCCGCGACCATCTCGTCGATCGAGAACACGTCCCGATCGTGAGTCAAGGACCACCCCAGGAGCGCCAGGTAGTTGACGAGGCCCTCGGGGATGAAGCCGCGGTCTCGGTGGTGGAACAGGTTGGACTCGGGATCGCGCTTCGAGAGCTTCTTGTTGCCGTCGCCCATGACATAGGGCAGATGGCCGAACCGAGGGACGAACGTGGTGATGCCGAGCTCGACCAGCGCCTCGTAGAGGGCGATCTGGCGGGGAGTGGACGAGAGGAGGTCCTCACCGCGCAGGACGTGGGTGATGCCCATCAGAGCATCGTCCAGCGGGTTCACGAAAGTGTAGAGAGGCACTCCGTTCGGTCGGACGACGACGAAGTCGCTGAACGATCCCGCCGGGAACGTGATCTCACCACGGACGAGGTCGTCGAAGCTGAGGTCGCGGTCGGGCACTCGCAACCGGAGTGCCGGCTGACGCCCCTCGGCTCGGAACGCCGCACGTTGTTCGTCACTGAGCTCACGCTCGAAGTTGTCGTAACCCTGCTTGGGGTCGCGACCGTTGACGATGTTGCGAGCTTCGATCTCTTCGCCCGTGGCGAAGCTCTCGTAGAGGAGCCCCCGCTGGAGCAGCTGATCGATGACTCCCCGATAGATGTCATGGCGCTGAGACTGACGGTAGGGGCCATGAGGCCCACCTGCGTCGATGCCCTCGTCCCAGTCGATGTTGAGCCAACGAAGCCCGTCGAGGATCTGCTCGTAGCTCTCTTCGCTGTCTCGGGCCGCATCGGTGTCTTCGATGCGGAACACGAGCTTGCCACCCGTGTGCCGGGCGTAGGCCCAGTTGAAGAGGGCGGTGCGGATGAGGCCGACATGCGGCGTTCCGGTGGGCGAGGGGCAGAACCGCACGCGCACGTCGGTGCCGGTGGCGGTGGAGAAGGGAGCTGACATCGCTCACGATCTTACCGGGGTTGGTGGGTGGGTCAGCGTTAAACGCAGAAAGGCCCCTTCCGAAGAAGGGGCCTTTCTGGTGTTTCGTGTGCTGTTCGCACTAAAAGGAGTCCGGCGGTGTCCTACTCTCCCACAAGGTCCCCCTTGCAGTACCATCGGCGCTGAGAGTCTTAGCTTCCGGGTTCGGAATGTGACCGGGCGTTTCCCTCTCGCTATGGCCGCCGAAACATTTACCACACACCATCACTGGTGGTGAAGTCTGTTTCAGACCATGCACCCCATTCGTTACAGATGTGGCGACTTGTCTGTTGAGTTGTTCCCGACCGTATTTCGGGAACCACATAGTGGACGCAAGCAGCTTTCCCCCACCTCTACAGG
>NZ_JBSSDL010000016.1:0-58270 GCF_054060695.1 Frigoribacterium sp. 2355
GGGGGCCCCCGGGGGGGGGGGGGGGGGGGGGGGGGGGGGGGGGGTGTTTTGTGGGGGGGGGCGGGGGGGGGGGGGGGGGGGGGGGGGCGGGGCGCCCCCCCCCCCCGCCGCCGACGACGGGGACCCGCCGGATCGACCACGGCCCGCCTCCCCGCGGGGCGGGACGACGGGCCGTGGCGTCGTCGGGACGACGGAGCCGAGGAGGCGCGGATCAGACCGCGGGCATCGCTCCGGCGATCGTGATGGTCGCGCCCGAGGTGTAGCTCGACTCCGGGCTCACCAGGTGCACGTACGCGGCGGCGAGCTCGGCCGGCTGGCCGGGGCGACCGAACGGCGCCTGGCCGCCGAACTCCGACACCGTCTCGGCGTCGTCGGAGCCGGGCTGCAGGGGCGTCCAGACCGGGCCGGGGGAGACCTGGTTGACGCGGATGCCCTTGGGTGCGAGCTGCTGCGCGAGGCCCGAGGTGAAGACGCCGATCGCACCCTTGGTGAGCGCGTAGTCGATCTTGTCCGGGCTCGGCTGCGTGCCCTGCACCGAGCCGGTCGTCACGATCGACGAACCGGGCTCGAGGTGGGGGATGGCAGCCTGGGCCAGCCAGAACAGCGAGTAGACGTTGGTCTTGATGGTCGAGTCGATGTCCTCGGTGGTGAGCGTGAGGATGTCGTCGTTGCTCTTCATCCGACCGGCCACCATGACGAGGGTGTCGAGCCCGCCGAACTCGTCGACGGCCTTCTGCACGAGGTCCTTGCAGTACTGCTCGTCCGAGATGTCGCCGGGGACGAGGACGGCCTTGCGCCCCTCGCCCTCGAGCAGGTCGCGCACCTCCTCGGCGTCCTTCTGCTCGCTGGGAAGGTAGCTGAGCACGAGGTCGGCGCCCTCGCGGCTGAGCGCGATCGCGGCGGCGCGACCGATGCCCGAGTCCGCGCCGGTGACGACGCCGCGGAAGCCGGTGAGGCGCTCCTTGCCGACGTAGCTGGTCTCGCCGTGGTCGGGCTTGGGGTCCATCTTCCAGGCCTCGCCCGGCAGCGACTGCTCCTGCTTCGGGAACGGCGGCGCGGGGTAGAGGTCGACCGGGTTCTTCTTGTCGTATTGGCTCATGACGTCCACGGTGCCCTCGCCGCGCCTCCGCCGCTCGGGGGTCTGTACCCCACCGGCGGTCATTCGGAGCGCACGCGGAGAAAGATGAGCGTCATGCGATCGATCTGGAAGGGCGCGATCACGTTCGGGCTCGTCAACGTCCCCGTCAAGTTGTACAGCGCCACCGAGGACCACGACGTGTCCCTGCACCAGGTGCACGACGCCGACGGTGGCCGCATCCGGTACCAGCGGAAGTGCGAGATCTGCGGCAAGGTCGTCGACTACGAGCACATCGACAAGGCGTACGACGACGGCGACCGCACCGTGGTGATCACGGGTGACGACCTGAAGTCGCTGCCCGAGGAGCGCTCGCGCGAGATCGACGTGCTCGAGTTCGTCCCGAGCGACCAGGTCGACCCGATCATGCTCGACCGCAGTTACTTCCTCGAGCCGGACGGCACCTCGCCCAAGGCCTACGTGCTGCTGCGCCGGACCCTCGAGGAGACCGACCGCACGGCCATCGTCCACTTCTCGCTGCGGCAGAAGACCCGGCTCGCGGCCCTGCGCGTCCGCGGCGACGTGCTGATGCTGCAGACCCTGCTCTGGGACGACGAGGTGCGCGAGGCACGGTTCCCGGCGCTCGAGAAGCAGACGCGCGTCAGCGACAAGGAGCTCGACATGTCGTCGTCGCTCGTGGACTCGTTGAGCGACGACTTTGAACCCGCGGACTTCAGCGACGACTACCAGGAACAGTTGCGACAGCTGATCGACGCGAAGCTGGAGGAAGGCGAGTCGCTCGACACGGACGCCACCTTCGGCGAGAAGTCCGAGGACGACGACGAGGGCGGCGAGGTCATCGACCTGATGGAGGCGCTGCGTCGGTCGGTCGAGAAGAACCGGTCGGGCGGACATCCCAAGCCGACCAAGAAGGCCGCGGCGTCGTCGTCGACGAAACCCCCCGCGAAGAAGTCGCCTGCGAAGAAGGAGTCCTCGAAGAAGGAGTCCTCGCGGTCGACGTCCGGAGGGGCGGGTTCCGCGGCGAGGAAGAAGCCCGCCTCGTCCGCCTCCGACAAGAAGGCGGCCCCGAAGAAGAAGGCCGGCTGACCGCGACGGTCAGTGTTCGCGGAGCGCCTCGATCAGGTCGGCCTTCTTCAGGTCGGAGTAGCCGGTCACGCCGAGTTCCTTCGCGCGTCCCTTGAGCTCCTCCACCGTCCAGTCGTCGTACGACCCGGACTTCCCGCCCTTGGCGGCCACCTTCTTCTCGCTGTTGCCCTTCTGGGCGGCGGCGTTCGAGATGCGCGCGGCCTTCTCCTTCGACGCCCCCTCGTCGCGGAGTGCCTCGTACATGTGGGGGTTCTTCAGCTGCGGGGGAGTCTCGTCCTTCGGCGTCATGCGCCCGACCGTACGCCCGGCGCGGCGGCTTGTCGCACCCCTAGGCGCCGAACTGCCAGCCGGTGACGTCGGGGTGGTCCTCGCCGTGCTCGTAGGCGTACGCCCGGGCCGCCTCGCGCCGCGACTCGACGTCCGCCACCAGCTCGGGGTGCTCGTCGGCCAGGCCCGGTACGCGGTGCAGCACGTCGAGCACCAACCGGTAGCGGTCGATGTCGTTGAGCATGGCCATGTCGAACGGCGTCGTGGTGGTGCCCTTCTCCTGGAAGCCGTGCACGTGCAGGTTCGCGTGGTTCGTGCGGCGGTAGGTGAGCCGGTGGACGAGCGACGGGTAGCCGTGGAAGTCGAAGACGATCGGCTTCGAGGTCGTGAAGAGTGCGTCGAAGTCGTCGTCCGTGAGGCCGTGCGAGTGCTCCCTCGCGTCCTGCAGCCGCATCAGGTCGACCACGTTGACGACGCGCGTGGTCAGGGACGGCAGCACCTGACGCAGCAGGTCGGCGGCCGCCACGGTCTCGAGGGTCGGCACGTCGCCCGCGCAGGCCAGCACCACGTCGGGGTCGACCCCGTCGACGGGCGACCCCTCGGTGCCCGCCCACTCCCAGATGCCGACGCCGCGTCGGACGTGATCCTCGGCCTCGGGCAGCGACAGCCAGGCGGGGGATTCCTGTTTGCCGGCGACGATCACGTTGACCGTGTCGGTCGTGCGGAACGCGTGGTCGGCGACGGCGAGCAGCGTGTTGGCGTCGGGGGCCAGGTAGATGCGCACGAGGTGCGCCTGCTTGTTGACGACGACGTCGAGGAACCCGGGGTCCTGGTGCGAGAAGCCGTTGTGGTCCTGCCGCCAGACGTGCGACGACAACAGGTAGGTGAACGACGAGATCGGCGCGCGCCAGTCGATCTCGTCGGCACTCTCGAGCCACTTCGCGTGCTGGTTGAACATCGAGTCCACGATGTGCACGAAGGCCTCGTAGGTGTTGAGCAGACCGTGGCGCCCGGTCAGCAGGTAGCCCTCCATGAGTCCCTGCAGCAGGTGCTCGCTCAGCACCTCCATCACGCGGCCGCTGCGGGCCACGTGCTCGTCGTCGGGCCAGATGTCGGCCGCCCACACCCGCTCGGTCACGTCGAACACCGGGTCGAGTCGGTTGGACACCGTCTCGTCGGGCCCGAAGAGACGGAAGGTCGACGGGTTGTCGCGCACGATCTCGGCGAGCCACCGGCCGAGGACGCGCGTGGCCTCGGCCTGGGTGCGGCGATCGTCGGAGGTCTCGACCGCGTGCGCACGGTAGTCGGTGAGTTGCAGGTCACGACGCACGAGACCACCGTTGGAGGCCGGGATCGCGCTCATGCGCTTCGCGCCCCGGGGGCGGAGCCCGTCGAGCCGGGCCACCGGCCGACCCGTCTCGTCGAAGAGCTCGTCGGCGCCGTACGACCGCATCCAGTCGTCGAGCTGCGCCCGGTGCTCGTCGTCCTCGCGGACCCCGCTGAGCGGCACCTGGTGTGCACGCCAGGTGCCCTCGACGCGCTGGCCGTCGACGACCTTCGGGCCCGTCCACCCCTTGGGGGTCCGCAGCACGATCATGGGCCACCGCGGGCGTGCGGTGCCGTCGCCGTCGCGGGCCTCCCGCTGCAGCTCGTCGATGCGGAGGAAGGCGTGGTCGAGGGCGGCGGCCATGCGCTCGTGCACCCGCATCGGGTCCTCGCCGTCGAAACCGCCCGCGACGACGAGCGGCTCGTACCCGTAGCCTCGCATCAACTCGAGCAGTTCGCCCTCGGGGATGCGCGAGAGCACCGTCGGGTTGGCGATCTTGTAGCCGTTGAGGTTCAGGATGGGCAGCACGGCCCCGTCGTGACGGGCGTCGAGCAGCTTGTTCGCGTGCCAACTCGTCGCCAGCGGCCCGGTCTCGGCTTCTCCGTCGCCGATCACGCAGACGGCGACGAGGTCGGGATCGTCGAGCACCGCCCCGTAGGCGTGGCTCAGCGAGTACCCGAGCTCGCCGCCCTCGTTGATCGACCCCGGGGTCTCGGGGGCGGCGTGGGAGGGGATGCCGCCCGGGAACGAGAACTGGGTGAAGAGCTTCTGCAGCCCGGCGGCGTCCTGCGACACCTCGGGGAACAGTTCGCTGTAGGTGCCTTCGAGGTAGGTGTTGGCGACCATGGCGGGGCCGCCGTGACCCGGTCCGCACACGTAGAGCAGGTCACGGTCGTCGCGCATGATCACCCGGTTGAGGTGGGCGTAGACGAAACTCAGCGCCGGTGACGTGCCCCAGTGCCCGAGGAGGCGCGGCTTGACGTCGTCGCGCGCGATCGGCCGCGTGAGCAGGGCGTTGTCCATCAGGTAGATCTGCCCGACGGTCAGGTAGTTCGCCGCCCGCCACCACGCGTCGACGAGCGACAACTCGTCGGTCGAGGCCTGTCGTGTCGGGTCTACGGGGTTCGTCATCACTGGTCCTCTCGATCGGTGGTCGTGCCCTCTCGGCTCATCTCGTCGATGGTGATGGCCGCGTTGACGAGGGCGAGGTGGCTGAGCCCCTGCGGCACGTTGCCGAGGAACTGCCCGTCGTCGGCGTTGATCATCTCGGTCAGCAGGCCGACGTCGTTGGGCTGCTGCACGAGCTGGTCCATCAGCTCGACCGCTTCGTCCTGACGGCCCACGCAGGCCAGGGCGCTGGCGAGCCAGAAGGCGCAGGCCACGAACGTGCCTTCCTCTTCGGCGACGTCGCTGTAGCGGAAGACCAGGGGGCCCGCACCCAGCTCGCGCCGGATGGCGTCGATCGTCCGCGACATGCGCTCGCCGCGGTCGAAGCCGCTGGGGGCGTGCAGCAGCACCGAGGCGTCGAGCTTCGCGCTGCCGGGGTACATGACGTACGAGCCGACTTCTTCGTTCCAGCCGTGCTCGGCGATCCACTCCTTGATCAGGTCGCGGTTCTTCTTCCAGAAGACGACGTCCTCGGGGTCGGGGTGCATCTGCCCGACCTCGGTGAGGCGCAGGGCGGCGTCGATGGCCTGCCAGCAGCCCATCTTGCTGCTCACGTAGTGCTGTTCGTCGGGCAGCTCCCACATGCCCGAGTCCTTCTCCTGCCAACGACGGCAGGCGTCGTCGGCGAACCCGGCGAGCAGGTCGCCGGTGGACTCGTCGAGGATGTTGCCGTCCGCGGCGTACTGGCTCATGATCGCCAGGATGTCGGCGTAGGTGCCGAGCTGCAGCTGCTCGCCCGCCGGGTTGCCCTTGTAGACCGGGCCGATGCCTCGCCAGCCCTCGGAGCCGGTCTCGTGCGTGCCGTCCGGCACCGAGCCGTCGAGGTTGAGGAAGATGTGCATCGTCCGGCCGTTGGCCTTGAGGGCCGACAGCAACCACGAGACGGCCGCCTGCGTCTCTTCCCGCAGGCCGAAGCGGACGAGCGCGTTCACCGTGTAGGCCAGGTCGCGCACCCAGGCGAAGCGGTAGTCCCAGTTCTTGTCGCCGGTGAAGTTCTCGGGCAGCGCCGCCGTGGCGGCGGCCGCGATCGCGCCGGTCGGGCTGAAGATCAGCAGCTTGAGCGCCAGGGCGCTGCGTTGCACGGCGTCGGACCACGGCCCGTCCCAGTTGAACTCGTCCGACCAGGTCTGCCAGTTGCGCACCGTGCGGTCGATGCCCTGGTCGACCACGTGGGGGTCGGGCAGGTGCAGGGGCTCGTCCTCGACGCCGCAGAGGCAGATCAGCGAGCGCGATCCCTCGTGCGTGGTGAACTCGCCCCAGAACCGGTGCGGGCCGCCGTGGGCCTCGCCGTCGCCCGGCTCCACCGGGTCGAGGCGGCCGTGGTCGAAGCCGACGAGCGCCAGGTTGATGTCGGCCGCCCGCAGGACCGGGCCGTGCAACGTGTCGACCCGGCGGATCGGGTGGGTGCCGAACGTGTTGCCCGGGACCACCGCCCAGCGCATGTCGACCGACCCCGTGACGCCCTCGATGCGGCGGGCGAGCTCCGCCCACGGCAGCCGACCGGCGATGCCCGTGACGAGGGCGTCCGTGATCTCGACGACGCCCGTGGAGGTGCGGAAACGGGTGACGAGGACGTTCGTGTTCTCGACGTACTCGCGTTGCACCTCGAAGTCGTCGTCGACGGGACGCAGCTCGATGCGGCCGCCCTTGCCGGCGTCGACGATGCCGGAGAACACCGGATCGCTGTCCATGTCGGGCATCGGGAGCCAGTCGATCTGGCCGTCGCGGGCGATGAGGGCGACGGTCCGGCCGTCGCCGATGGCGCCGTAGGAGCGCAGCGGCACGTAGCCGTCGTCCCGGGGGTCGGGGCGGTGCCATTCGCCGGCGGCGGCCGTCGTCGCGCCGAAGTGGTCGGCCTGGATGTCGTCGGTGGTCTCGAGGGTGTCCGTCACCCGTCCTACGGTGGCCCGCCGCGCCTCCTCGTGACCGTTCCTCGCAGTGTTCTGTGTGCCGGGCGTGACCGTCGTACCCCTGGGGTCGAGCCGACGGGCAGGCGGCGCGGGTAGACCGGGACGATGGCATCTCCGACCGGAACCACGTCCGAACCCCGCCTCTTCTTCGACGCGAAGGCCACGCTCGGCGAGAGTCCCGTCTGGGACGTCGACGCCCACGAGCTGGTCTGGACCGACATCACGAACGGCCTCCTGCACCGCACCTCGGCCGACGGCACGAGGGACACGACCGTCGTCGTCGACCCGCCCCTGCCGAGCTTCCAGCGTCGGCGCGGCGGTGGCCTGATCGCGGCCCTCGACGACACCGTCGTCGTCATGAGGGACGACGGGACCGAGCAGCGGACGATCGCGACCGTCGACCACGCCGACGAGCGCCTGCGCCTCAACGAGGGCAAGTGCGACCCGTTCGGTGCCTTCGTCGTCGGTGCGACCGACCCCGAGGGCAGCCCCGTGGCCGGCCTCTACCGCGTGGCCCCGGACGGCACGCTCACGCAGCTCCGCGACGACTTCGCCACGACCAACGGGTTCGAGTGGAACGACGACGGCAGCGAGATCTACCTCACCGACACCGGCGACGACACGATCTACCGAGCCTCGTGGGATGCCGACGGCACCCTGGGCGAGCTCGTCCCGTTCTCGTCGCAGGGCGCCCACGACGGCCTGGCCCGCGACGAGCGCGGCGAGTTCTGGGGTGCCGTCTACGGCGAGGGCAAGGTGGTGCACCTGGACGTCGACGGTGGTCTCGTCGACGAGATCACGCTCCCGGTGCCGAACGTCACCGGCATCGGCTTCGGTGGTGACGACCTGCGGACGCTGTTCGTGCTGTCGGCCCGCGAGGGGCTGAGCGACGAACAGCTCGAGGAGTTCCCGCTGAGCGGCGGCATCTTCGCGCTGGATCTCGACCGGGCGGCTCGCCCGCCGTTCCTGTTCGGCTGAGACCGCCGCCCGTGCGGGCGGGTCCCCGGGGACGCCCGGCCCGTCGCCCCTGCGACGCCCCTCGGACGCGACGACGCCCGCCCTATCAGCCGATCGGGCGGGCGTCGTCGTGCCGACGGCGCGTCCTCAGATGCGCCCCACGAGCTCGTCGCGCGGCACGACGCCCGCCGCGATGACGGCCCGGGCCGCGTCACGCGCCTCTTCGACGTTCCAGAGCAGCACGCCCTCGACCGCGCCGTCGTCACCCAGGTAGTACGCCACGGCCTCGCCCTCGCCCTTGTCGTCGACGATCGTCTCGAGCGACGCGTCGAGCGTGCCGACGGCCTCGTACGAGAGGTCGAAGACCTTCGAGTAGTAGTAGGGCGTGTGGTCGTAGACCTCGTCGGCGCCGGTCATGTTGCGACCGACGACGGGGCCCTGCGACTTCGCGTTGTCGACGTGCTCGACGCGGCGGCGCCCGAGGATCGCGTCCGGGTACGAGGCCACGTCGCCGGCGGCGAACACGTTCGGGTCGCTCGTCCGTAGGTGCTCGTCGACCACGATGCCGTCGTCCACGGCCAGACCCGCGTCGGCCGCGAGCTGGTCGTCGACCGAGATGCCGAGCCCCACGACGACCGCGTCGGCGTCGAGGGTCGAGCCGTCGTCGAGCTGGAGGTGGACGCCGGCGTCGTCGGCCGTGCCGCTCTCGACGCGACGTCCGCGGGCCAGCTCGACCCGCGCCTCCTCGAATCTCTTCTCGAACGACGAGGCGAGGGACGCGGGGAACACCGATCCGCCGAGCACGTCGTCGGGGAAGACCAGCGTCACGCGGGTGTCGTTCTGCACGAGGGCCGCGGCGAGCTCGGTGCCGATGTAGCTGCCGCCCACGACGACGACGTGCCGGCCGCCGCCCGAGAGCGAGCGGAGTCGGCGGTAGTCCTCGGCGGTCCGGAAGTACACGACGCGGTCGTCGTCCGGCAGGTCGAGGGCGACGGGGCTGCCTCCGGTGGCGAGCAGCAGGGCCCCGTAGCCGATCACGTCGCCGCGGTCGGTGGTCACGGTGCGGGCCTCGCGGTCGATCGACTCGACGAGCGTGCGCAGCCGGATCTCGGCACCCGAGTCGGCGACGGTGCCGAGAGCGTTGTCGGCCTCGGTGTAGTCGGGGTCGGTCCAGAGCTTCTTCGACAGCGCCGGGCGCGTGTACGGCGCGTCGACGTCGGCGCTGACGATCAGCACCGACGCGTCCGGGGTGGTGTCGTGGATGGCCTTCGCGGCGGCGTCGGCGGTCATGCCGCCGCCCACGATGACGTGGTCGAACGATTCGGTCATGGGGTCGTCCTCTCGACGAGAGAGGGCACCGCCCGGGAGGCGCGGGTGGCGCGCTCCCGGACGGTGCCCTCGTGAGGTGGTCGGGTCAGTTGGCGACGGCGCCGACGCGGTCGAGGCCCTCGGCCGCGGCGTCCTCGTCACGCTGACGCGTGTCGTCCTGGCGGGCGTCCTTCTCGGGGTGGCGGTTCTCGGCGCCGGTCATCCAGGCGAGCTGCTCGAGGCGCTCGAGGATGCTGTGCAGCACGTCGGCCGTCGTGGGGTCCTCGTCGTCGACGTCGTCGTGGACCGTGCGCATCGTGCCGGTGACGGCGTACATGCGGTCGACGATGAGGTCGACCACCGCGGTGGTCTCGACGGGGCCCGCGGGGAACTCGGGCAGGCTCGTGCCGCGGGTGACGGTCGAGGTACGGCCGTCGGGGATCAGGTAGACCGCGCGCATGCGCTCGGCCACCTCGTCGCTGAACTCGCGGGCCGCGTCGACGATCTCGTCGAGCTGCAGGTGGAGGTCGCGGAAGTTCGAGCCGAGCAGGTTCCAGTGCGCCTGCTTGCCCTGGACGTGCAGCTCGATGAGGTCGACGAGGACCTTCTGCATGTTGTCGCGGAGTTGGTCGGATCCCTGGAACATGATGTCTCCCGTTCGTCGTGGGTTCGTGCGGAGTCGTCGCACCGGTGGGTGCGACGTGGACGGTAGACCGTGGGCCCGGGCGACGGCTCAGCCTTCGGGGGACAGCTCGACCGACGACGGGTGGGGACGCCGGGGCGCGTCGGCCCGAGGGGGCGCCGGCGCATGCCGTCCCGAGCCGGTCCAGGGGGGTCGCTCGCCGCCGTGATCCACTCGTGATCGAAGGTGCTGGAGCCCGGACCGTACTGGATGGTATGTTCGCCTGCATCGGCACCGAAGCCGACGCCCGGCCGTGGGTACCCGATCCGTGGCCATGCTCTGAGGGGGGCTGACATGGCACGAGCGGTACCCGGACGCGCCGACCGTCACGGTTTCGACGCGGTCGAGATCACGAGGCTGCGACGAGAGATCGAGAGCGCCTGGGGGGCGTTCGACGACATCGAGCAGATGGACTTCGCCCACCGGGTGAGGGTCGTCCACGGGCTGACCGACTCCCTGCCGGACGCGGCGAGCGCGGCGGCCCGCGCGGGGCTCGGGCGACTCGCCCTGGCGCTGCTCGACGACGCGTCGGAGTTCCCGCCGCCGTGGGCGTCGATCTGCGGCCGCTGGGACGTCACGCTCGAGATGGCCCGGGCCGCAGTCGAGTCGATCGCCTGGCCGGAGGGCGAGCCCTGGGGCGAGCTGCCCCTGGTGGGCACCGCCGCCTGACGTCGCCTACCGTGGCGGCATGAGCTCCACACCGTCGCGTGGCCACGGACGTCGCCGGGTCGGCCTCTGGCGCTTCGTCCGCACGGTCGTGCTCGACTACCGGTACGTCTGGTGGGTGCACCTCGTCCCGCGGTCGGGCCGGGTGGTGCCGCGTCGCTACCGTGACGGCGACCGTGAGCCCGTCCTGCTGCTGCCCGGCGTCTACGAGACCTGGCGCTTCCTCCGTCCCGTGGCCGACCGGCTGAACGATCGGGGGCACCCGATCGTCGTGGTGCCCGGCATGGGCCACAACCGCCGTCCGATCGCGGCGACCGCCGAGGTGGCCCAACGCATCCTCGACGCCCACGACCTGCGGGACGTCGTCGTGCTGGCCCACAGCAAGGGCGGGCTCGTCGGCAAGACGATGATGGTCTCGACCGACGCCGAGCGACGCATCACCCGCATGGTGACGGTCAACAGTCCCTTCTCGGGGTCGCGCTGGGCGAGGGTGCTGCCGGTCAGGGCGCTGAGGCCCTTCTCGCCCCGGGACGCCGACCTGTTGCGGCTCGCGGGACAGCGTGAGGCGAACGGGACCATCACGTCGATGGCGTCGCGGTTCGACGCCCACGTCACCGAGGGCAGCGTGCTGCCGGGGGCCGTCAACCTCGAGTTCCCGGTCGACGGCCACTTCCGGCCGCTGGGCCACGCGCGGTGCGTCGCGATGATCGTGCGCGAGGTCGAGGCCGGGGCGGGCTCGGCGGCGTCGGCCGAGGCGTCCTAGCCCTCCACCCAGCCGAGCGCCCGCAAGGTCTCGTGGGGCCGTTCGACGTGGGCGAAGTGCCCGCAGTCGGCGAGCAGGGTCGTCCGGGCGTGCCGCACGACGCCGGCCAGGCGGTCGAGGTCGGACGACCGGGCGAAGACGTCGTCGGCTCCGCTGACGGCGGCGACGTCGCAGTCGATGCCTCGCCACCGGGTCGCGTCGTACCCCTGCCCCGACCTCGAGGCCGCCAGGAAGCCCCGGGGCCTGAGCTCGGCCACGAACGCCTCGAGCACCGAGCGCGGGACGCGGTCGACGTGGCGGAACACGGGCGACGACAGCGCTCGCAGCAGTCCGATGCGGGCCGCGCCGCGCAAGAGGGACGCGGAGGCGCGGGGCAGCACCCCGAACGCCGCACGCAGCAGCGTGAAGGCCGGCAACCGCACGAGGCCCCGCACCGGGTGCGTCACGGCGTCGATCGCCGAGAAGGACGTGGCCGACACGACCGAGACGCTGAGCACCAGGTCGGGTCGGACGGCGGCCAGGTGCAGGGCGACGAACGCGCCCATCGAGTGACCGACGAGGTCGAACTCGGTGACGCCCAGTGCCTCGGCGACCTCGACCACCACGGCGGCGGCCGACTCGACGTCGAGGCCCGGGTCCGGCTCGGGCGAGGCGCCCCACCCGGGCAGGTCGATCAGCACCGGGCGGGAGACGACCGCGTCCACCTCGCGGGCGGCCTGCAGCAAGGGGGTCCACGTCGTCCACGAACCGGCCGCCCCGTGCAGCAGGACGGTCGCCCGGCGGCGTGAGGACCGGTCGGCCGACGCCGCCGCGTGGTGCACGACCGTCCGGCCGGGGGCCGTCTCGATCGTCGAGCGGGTGAGCCCGAGGGCACCGGGCTCGGTGACCAGCGCGAACGGGGCGTAGCGGTCGAGGGTCGGGTCGGCCACCCCTGTCGCCCGGCCCCGTCGCATCGTCGGATGCTACCCGATGATCTCCTCGCGCACGCGGCGCAGGTCCTCGAGCAGCGACCCGACCAGCACCCAGTTGTCCGGGTCGGGGCGCAGCACGCTCACCGGCGACGTGAGCGCCGGGCCGTCGTCGTGCCCGGTGCCCGTCGCGGGACCGCCGGTGGCGTCGGGGAGGCGGGAGGCGCGCCGGGCCGGCAGCGCCTCCTCGGTGGTCCGCGCCAGCAGGCGCACGTCGTGGGCGGCTCGTCGGAGGTCTTCTGCGATGCTCTGCACCACGGGGTCGTCGGACAGCCCGGGGTCGTAGTTGTCGTGGACCGACCGCACCATGCCCACCACCCGGTTGACGAGCACGGTGAGGCGCCGCAGCAGCGCCGCGTCGGCCTCGAGGACGCTGCGGTTGCGGCTCGCACGGGGGTTGAGCTGGAGGCTCTCCTCGCCCGCGGTGACCGCGTCGACCGCACGGGCCTGGGCCACCCTGAGCTCGCGGGCCCTGGTCAGGCCCGTGGCGAGCCGCGACCCGTCGACCGGTTCGTCGAGCACGGCGGCGGTCTCGTCGAGCACGGACGCGATGTCGCGCGCGAGCCGTCCGACGGCGAGGTGCGCGGGGGCGAGGGCGACGGGAGGCACGATCAACGCGTTGATCGCGAGCGCGATGGCCGCACCGATGATCGTCTCGAGCACCCGGTCGAGCGCGTAGTCGGGGGTCTGGGCGCCGATCGCCAACACGAGCATCGCGGAGATCGGCACCTGGTTCGCCGAGCTCGGCGTGAGCCGGAAGGCCCAGGCCACGAGCAGGCTCACCACGACGATCGCCAGCACGATCCAGGTCGCGTCGCCGAACAGCTGGCCGGCCGCGAAGGCGATGAGCACGCCGGCGATGACGCCGACGCTGCGCTCGAGGCCGCGCACGAACGACTGGTTGACGCTCGGCAGCACCACGAGCAGGGCCGCGATCGCGGCGAAGATCGGCAGGGGCTGTTGCAACAGGGCCACCGAGGCGAACCAGGCCGCCATCACCGCGACGCTCGTCTTCACCACCTGGAGCAGGGGCGTGCGCTTCGTCTGCCGGATGCGCGAGACGACCTTCACGCCCTCCAGGGTAGACGGGGAGGCGCCGCCCGCGTCGCGACGTCGCGACAGGTCACGAAACGGTCACCCCGCCCGCGCCTCCCCACCGATCGGTCCGCCTGCTGGTTGACTGCGTCCTCGTGTGGCCCAACTCCGCCGAGGTGCTCCCCGCCGCGTTCGCGAACTCGGGGCTGACCGTCGTCGCCTTCCGACCCCACTCGGTCGAGCCCTCGGGCGCCGGGTTCCTCTACGGCTACGAGGTCGACACGGTCGACCCGGTCGGCGCGACCTCGACCGTGCTGACCTTCATCGACACCGACACCCGGGCCGCCGACGCGTCCTCGGTGCTCACCCGCGACCCGACCACCGGTCAGCCGCTCGCCGTCTGGGCCTACCCGGCCGACCCGATGCTGCCGGCGCTCGCCGGGGCCACGTATCCCGACCGGGTGGCCGACGCGCTCGCGGCCCTCGGCGTCGTCGTCACCGAACCACGGCTGAGCGTCGCGGCGTACCGACCCGGCAAGCGCGCCGTCATCCGACTCGACGCCGCCGAGACCACCGTCTTCCTCAAGGTGGTCCGCCCCGACCGGGTGGCACCGATCGTCGCCCTGCACGAGGCGTTCCGGGCGCAGGGGCTGCCGGTGCCCGCCGTGCTCGCCTCGCGGGCGGACGGCCTGCTCGTCCTCGAACGCGTCCCGGGGGTGCCGGCCGGGCAGCGCGTCGTCGAGCTCGTCGACGACCCGCGGTTCGTCGAGCAGATGGTCGACCTCGGCACGCGCATCGCCCGCGTCGACGTGGTGGCGCGGGCGCAGTCCGACGCCCTCGACCACGGAGCCTGGCACCGCTCGACGCTGCGCGCCGCGCTGCCCGACCGGGCGACCGAGATCGACGGCCTCTACGACGAGATCGACCGGCGCCGCGCCTCCTCCGCCTCGGACGCCCTCGCCGTGATCCACGGCGACCTGCACCTCGAGCAGCTCTTCGTGCACCCGTCCGAGCCGTGGCGGGTCACCGGTCTGCTCGACGTCGACACCGCGGGGCTCGGGCACCCGGCGCGTGACGCGGCGGCCCTCGTCGCCCATCTGGTCGTGACGGGACAGTGGCACCGGGGCAACGGCGACGAGGCCGAGGCCCGGGCCTGCGAACGCCTCGCCGACGACGTGACGCGCGCCTGGGTCGAACGCCTGCCCGGCCTGGCCGACCGGCTCGCGCCGGGCGTCGCGTCGCAGCTGCTCGCCCACGCCGGCGGACAGGCCACGCTCGGCACCGACACGGGCCGCCGCAAGGCCGTCCAGCTGATCGGTGCCGCCGCGGGCACCCTCGCCCGCCCCGCCTGACCGCCCGCCCCGCCTGACCGCCGGTCCCTCCGCCGCCCACCCACGGACGGGTCCGCCGCGCACCCACGGACGGTCCGACGGGCCTACCGTGGCGCGCAGCACCCACCCGCGTACCCGGAGGCCCCCATGCCGTCACCCTGGCTCGACGCCGCTCCCGACGTCACCACCGACAGGATCGACCCCGAGACCGTCTACGACGACGTGATCGTCGGCGGTGGCCTGACCGGACTCGTCACCGCCTTGCTGTTCGCGCGTCGCGGTCACCGGGTCGCCGTCCTGGAGGCGCGCACGGTCGGCAGCGTCGCGAGCGGCAGCGGGTCCGCGTCGATGTCGCTGCTGCAGGGCAGGCAGCTCCAGCGCATCCGCACGAACACCTACCAGAGCGTCGTCGACGCCTACGTCGCGGCCAACCGGGCGGGCTTCGACTGGATGGTCGACTACCTCGACGAGGCCGGCATCGAGGTCGAGCGCCGGGACGCGTTCAGCTACGCGACGACCCGGGCCGGGATCGCCACGGTCGACGACGAGTACCTCGTCGCGAGGAAGGCCGGCCTCCCCGTCGTCAAGGAGTTCGGCCTCGACCTCCCGTTCGGCACGACCGGCGGACTCCGGTTGCCCGACCAGGCGCAGTTCGACCCCGTGCAGGCGATCGTCGCGCTCGTGGCGGACGTCCGGGCGCTCGGCGGCGTCGTCGTCGAGGGGGTGCGCGTCACCGGCGTCGACGCGACGAACCCGACGGTGACCCACAGCGACGGTCCCGACGTCCGCGGCCGCCGCGTGCACGTCACGACGGGCAGCCCCGTGCTCGACCGCGGCCTCTACTTCGCCAAGCTCCGCAGCGAGCGCTCCTACGGCCTGGCCTTCGAGGGCGTCGACGACCTGCCGGACGGCATGTACCAGGCGGTCGACGGTCCCACCCGGTCGTTCTCCGCGGTGGGCGACCGCCTCGTGACCGGCGGCAACCGGCACCCGGTGGGTCGCGCCTCCTCGACGATCGCGATGGTCGACGACCTCGCCGAGTGGACGACGCGCCACTGGCCGGGTGCGCGGCCGACCCACTCGTGGAGCGGTCAGGACTACGGCACGCCGCACCACGTGCCGTTCGTCGGCTGGCTGCCGCGCGGTCGGGGCCGGATCTACCTCGCGACCGGCTACGAGCACTGGGGGCTGACGAACGCGGTCCAGGCCGCGATGACCCTCGTGTCGGACGTGCTCGGCGACCCGCAGCCCTGGATGACCACGCTGCACGGGCGGGTCACGACGCCGATCGCCATCGCGTCGGGGATCGGCATCAACGCGGCCGACGCGTGGTGGGCGGCCAAGGGCTGGGCCGGGGCGATGACCCGCCGTCTGGTCGCCGTCGCCCCCGCCGAGGGCCAGGGCGAGGTGGGCCGCTCGGGCGGCTTCGCCCCCGTCGCGCGCTCGACCGTCGACGGCGAGGTGTGCACCGTCTCGGCGATCTGCCCGCACCTCGTCGGCATCGTCACCTGGAACGACTCCGAACGGTCGTGGGACTGCCCGCTGCACGGGTCGCGGTTCGCCGCCGACGGCAGCGTGCTCGAGGGACCGGCGACCCGCGGCCTGCGTCGTCGCGGCTGACGCGCCGCCGGCCCGTCGCCACCGGGCCCCGAGACACGAGGAGGCGCTGGTGGCGTACCGGCGCGTCGTACGCGTAAACTGTCCCCAGCTTCACCGCCCGGGTGTTCTCCGGTCCGCGCCTCCTCCGGTGCGAGTCGACACCTCGGCGTGACGGGGCTTCGGGGCACGTGCCGTCGTCGGACTGCCCGCCACGAAGGTCGCCCGTCGCGAAGCCGGTACAGCTGTCCATCGCGCGGCACCCCGCCCCGCACGCATCCGGCGCGACCCTCTCGGTCGTCGTCCGTCCGGGTCGCCGAGCCTCTCGGCGTCCCGCGCAGCACCCTCCGCCGACACGGCGGCACAGCACCGTCGACGTCCCGCGTCGACCACGAGGAGGAGCCTTGGCTCGACCAGGCCAGCGTCAATCGGGTGGTACCCGCACCGCCCAGCGTCCGAACCGTCGCCGCGAGGTCGACAACGACGGGCTGATCCCCGTCCTCGCCCGTGCGGTGCGCGAGGTCGAGGCCGCCGCGCAACGCGGCCAGGTGAAGCCCTCGAGCCGCACCAAGTTCCAGGTCATCGCCCTGCTCATGCGCGAGGAACGCGCCCGGGTCAAGGTCGACAAGGCCATCAGCGAGTCCGAGCGCGCCGAGCAGATGAAGCGCCTCGACGGCGTCGCCCAGATACTGGCCAAGACCGCCGCCCGCGACACGTCGCTGATCACCCTGCTGGGCGACGCGGCCACGGTCAGCGAGGCCGCCAAGACGCTCAAGCGCGACATGCAGATGTCGGCCGGGCTCGAGCTCGAGCCCGAGCAGCAGATCATCGTCACCGAGGCGGCGCCGGTCGCGCCGACCTCCGAGCGACAGGTCGTCCCGCAGTCGGTCATCTCGCGGCAGCTGGCGAACCCGTTCCTGCCACCCGACTTCGCGCTCGCCGAGGTCGCCCGCGAGGCGCACCCGCGCCGGCTCGCGAACTGGGAGCTCTTCGGCCCCCTGTTCAAGTCCTTCGAGTACGGCGCCGGGGGAGGCTCGGCCTGCATGCCGCTGCCCGAGCCGACCACGGTCGACGCCCCCGCGGGCGCCACCCTGATGCACCACCAGGCACAGCTCGTCGAGTCCGCCCGCCAGGGCCACCGCACCTACCTGCTCGCCGACGAGCCCGGCCTCGGCAAGACCGCCCAGGCCCTGCTCGCCGCCCAGGCGGCCGCGGCGTACCCGCTGCTCGTGGTCGTGCCGAACGTCGTCAAGACGAACTGGGCCCGCGAGGTCCAGCTGTGGACGCCGACGCGCACGGCGACCGTCATCCACGGCGACGGCGAGAAGCTCGACGCCTTCGCCGACGTGGTCATCGTCAACTACGAGGTGCTCGACCGTCACGTCGGCTGGCTCGGCGAGCTCGGCTTCAAGGGCATGATCGTCGACGAGGCCCACTTCATCAAGAACAAAGAATCGCAGCGGTCGCGGCACGTGCTGCAGCTCGCCCAGCGCATCCGGTCGCGCACCGCGCACCCGCTGCTCATGGCGCTGACCGGCACCCCGTTGATCAACGACATCGAGGACTTCCGCGCCATCTGGGAGTTCCTCGGCTGGATCGGCGACAAGAAGCCCGCCGCAGAGTTGATGGAGCGCCTCGAAGAGGTCGGCCTGACCCCCGCCGATCCCGGGTTCTTCTCGTCGGCGCGCGAGATCGTGATCGACCTCGGCATCGTCCGTCGCAAGAAGGTCGACGTCGCCTCCGACATCCCCGCCCGTCGCATCGCCGACCTGCCGGTCGAGCTCGACGACGAGGTGGGCCGTTCCATCCGCGACGCCGAACGCGAGCTGGCCCGCCGCATGGTGCAGAAGTACCGCACCGCGCTCACCACCCGCACGTCCGGCGTCCGCGTGGAAGGCATCGACCACGACCTCGTCCGCCAGGTCGCCAAGTGGGAGCTTGAGGACGCCAGCGCGTCGAGCACGGGTGAGAACGTCTTCAGCATGGTGCGCCGCATCGGTCAGGCCAAGGCCGGCCTGGCCGCCGACTACACCGCCCAGCTCGCCCGCAACGTCGGCAAGGTGGTGTTCTTCGCCAAGCACATCGACGTCATGGACGTCGCCGAGGCCACCTTCGCCAAGCGGGGCATCAAGTACTCCTCGATCCGCGGCGACCAGACCCCGGCCGTCCGTCAGCGCCAGATCGACGCCTTCGTGAACGACCCCGAGGTCGAGGTCGTCGTCTGTTCGCTGACCGCGGCCGGCGTCGGGCTCAACCTGCAGGTCGCCTCGAACGTCGTGCTGGCCGAGTTGTCGTGGACGGACGCCGAGCAGACGCAGGCCATCGACCGCGTGCACCGCATCGGCCAGGCCGAGCCGGTCACGGCGTGGCGCGTCATCGCGGCGCAGACGATCGACACGAAGATCGCCGAGCTGATCGACAGCAAGGCCGGCCTCGCCGCCCGGGCACTCGACGGTGACGACTCCGAGGTCGTCGACTCCGTCGACGTGCAGCTCTCGGCCCTCGTCGCCCTGCTCACCGAGGCCCTCGAAGCCTGACCCGCCCTCACCCCCCGCACCGCGACACACCGCCGCACCTCGACGCACCGCGTTTCGTGCACGGCACCCCGACTAGTCACGGTGCCGTGCACGATTCGCGGTGTGGACGCGCGGGAGGCCGGCTCGCTCGAGCCGTGTGACGATCCGCTGCGGACGCGCGAGATCGCGCCAGACGGTTCGTGTCACTCGATTCACGTAGGGCAGCCCCCTCAGCCGGTCTTCACGGACCTTCTCGAGGATCACGATCTCCTCCGCCGTCAGCCCGTGCCGCATCTCGCGGTCGAGGTACTTCACGAAGCCGTCGAACTCGTCGTACACGCCGTAGGCCTCCCACCCGGGATCGGTGAACCCGATGAGCCCCTCGTCGTCGACGTGCTGTTCCTGGAGACGGGGTGCGGGGAATCCGAGACCGTCCAGGGCGACCCGGTAGACCGATTCACCGGCGGAACCGGCCAGGGGGCTGGCGAACTCGGCGACCCAGGAGGCGCGGGTCGAGCCCCGGACACGGTCTCGTCCCAGCAGGCACGCCTGGTACTCGGCCAGCGTGCACAACCGACGTCGCAGGCAGTGGTCGAGGACGGCCACGGCCTGGCTGCGTGTCCCGCTCAGAGCGACGTCCACGGCCGTCCGAGCCGGCGTGGTCACGAGGAGACCCCGATGAGGGGTGATCTCGTCCGAGAGCAGCGGTGCCGCATGTCTGGTCACGTGCGCACCCGTGTGGGTCCGGGCGCGCGCCGGGTCGGTCGTCGAGACGCGGGCGAGCGGCGGGCCGAGCACCGGCATGCCCCACACCGCGGCCGCCGAGGTGTGGGAGACGACGACCGCGTCACGCATCCGGCCGACCGCGGCCGCCGTTCGGACGGCGTGGCGTTCCTCGCGGCGCAGGCCCCGCCAGGCCGCCGACTCGACGTAGCGTCCGGGCGCGACACGCACGAGTTCGCCACGCGCGTGGGCTCGGCGTTCCGACGGATCGTCGAACCGCGAGCGGATGAGGAGGGAACGAAGGTCTCGTTCGTGGGTGGTCACGCGTCGATCGTCTCGGGCGCGAGCGGACTCCGGGATCGGATCTCGCCACCCTGTGGAGGGATGCGGGGGACGGCGGGGCGCGGGACGAGAGGCCGTTCTCAGTCGAGGCGAGTTCGGTGGGTCGGAGAACACCCGACCACCGAAGGAGCACCCCATGCCCGAACTCTCCGGCTACGCCCACGTCGCCATCACCGTCTCCGACCTCGACACGAGCCTCGCCTTCTACGAGAAGCTGCTCGGCGCCGGCCCCGTCGGCCGCATCGAACTCGACGGCCTCGACCGCCGCATCTTCTCCGTCGGCAACGGGCAGATCCTCGGGGTGACGGCTTACACCGGGGGATCGAGCGCGGCCTTCGACCCGACCGTCCCCGGGCTCGACCACATCGGCCTGGCCGTGACCGACCGCGACGGCGTCGTCGCCTGGCAGGAGCACGCCACGTCGGTCGGCATCGAGTCCGACCTGCAGGACGCGGACTTCGGCCACGCCCTGATGATCAAGGACCCCGACGGCAACCAGATCGAGTTCTTCGCCCCGCCCGCACAGAGCTGACCCGGGCCGCCTGCCGGCATCGCACCGCGATTCGTTCACCGCACCGCGTTTCGTTCACCGCACCGCGACTAGACGGTGTGTGGCGCACGAAACGGGGTGCGGAGGCGCGGGGGCCTTTTACCCAGGACGCGCCGGACCGGGCCGCCTGCCGGCATCGCACCGCGACTCGTTCACCGCACCGCGACTAGAGGGGGCGTGCTGCACGAAACGCGGTGCACTGCATGGCGGGTGCGGCGGGCGGGCGGTGCGCGAGGCGCGGGGCGCGGCTTGCAGAGACCGGTAAAGAGCGGCAGAGCGCGGGTCGGCCTCAGCGGTCGCGGGCGGCGGTGAGCAGCTCGCGTTCGTCGTCGGGCTCGAGCCCCGCGCCGTGGGGGCCCGCCGGGCCGGGACGCGAGAGTTCCCACGCGAGGACGTCGCGCATCGTCTCGTCCACGGGGCGCGGCACGAGCCCGGCGGCCCGGCCCGCGCCTCCTGACCGAGCGCCGAAGCCCGCATGCGTGGCGACGGGCACCCAGAGGGGCATCGACCGGGGCCCCGCCCACGGCCCGACCCCGTGTGCGTCGAGCCAGTCCTCGTCGACGGGCACGACCTCGCCCGTGTGCCCGGCGACCCGGCGGGCCGCGGCGAGGTGGTCCGTCAGCGGGTGACGGTCGCCCACCGCGTCGAACGTCCCCGAGAGACCTCGCTCGACGGACGCGACGATCCAGCTCGCCAGGTCCCGGACGTCGACCGGCTGCACGTCGAGGCCGGGCACGTCGGGCACGAGAACGGGGTCGGACTCCGTTGACGCTGCGGCCAGGGCGAAGCGCAGCGGCCACCAGCCCGTGCGGCCCGTGTGGTCGCCCGGTCCGCCGATGAGGCCCGCCCGGACGAGCAGCGACCGGTCGGCGCCGAACGCCTCGACGACGGCGCGCTCGCCCGCGACCTTCGACCCGCCGTAGTCCGACTCGTCGGCGTCGACGAGGGCCGCCGTCTCGTCCGCCCCGGTGGTCGCGGTGTCGGCGTAGACGCTGACGCTCGAGACGAAGACGAAGGAGGCGCCGGCCGGTTCGAGCACCGAGACGGCGTCACGCACGTGCGACGCGTCGCGGCTCAGGTCGACGACCGCGTCCCAGCGTCGTCCACCCTCGAGCACGGGGTCGTACGCCCCGGGCGTGCGGCGGTCGGCCCGGACGAACGCCGCGCCCTCGGGGACGTCGCCGGACGACCCGCGGGCGAGACACGTGACGTCGTGGCCGCCGGCAAGGGCGGCCTCGACGATCGTCCGACCGAGCCAGGCGGTGCCGCCGAGGATCAGCAGCCGCAGGGGGCGACGTGCCGAGGAGGTCGTGCCGGTCGGACCCACGACGGCGTCAGAGGCCGAGCTTGGCCTGGACGTCGGCGAGCGAGGGGTTCGTGGCCGTCGAGCCGTCGGGGTAGACGATCGTCGGCACGGTCTGGTTGCCGCCGTTGGCCTTCTCGACGATCTCGGCCGTGCCGGGGACCTCTTCGATGTTGACCTCGGTGAAGGCGATGCCCTGCTTGCCGAGTTGCTGCTTGAGGCGGGCGCAGTAGCCGCACCACGAGGTGCTGAACATGGTGATGGTGCCGGACTCGGGGACGTACGTGCTCGCGATGTCGCTCATGACCCCAGGTTAAGCCCGGTCGGCGGTGAGCGCCGGGGGAGTTGTCTGGGAGGCGTACCAGCACGCACCACGAAGGGAACACCATGGCAGACACGGTCGCCGACCAGATCATCGCCCAGCTCGTCACCGCCGGCGTCCGCCGGATCTACGGCATCGTCGGCGACAGCCTGAACCCGATCGTCGACGCCGTGCGTCGCACGGGCGGCTCGGCGAAGGGCGGGATCGACTGGATCCACGTCCGCAACGAGGAGGCCGCGGCGTTCATGGCCTCGGGCGACGCCCAGATGAGCGGCGAGCTCGCCGTCTGCGCCGGGTCGTGCGGCCCGGGCAACCTGCACCTCATCAACGGGCTCTACGACGCCAACCGCAGCCGTGCCAAGGTCCTGGCCATCGCCAGCCACATCCCGAGCACGATGATCGGTTCGGACTACTTCCAGGAGACCCACCCCGACCGCCTCTTCGTCGAGTGCTCGGGGTACAGCGAGATGATCTCGACGGCCGAGCAGTCGCCGATGGTCGTCGCCAGCGCGATCCGGCACACCCTGGCGGGCGAGGGCGTCAGCGTGATCACGCTGCCGGGCGACATCGCCGAACTCGACGCGGGCGGCAAGGTGCCCGCCTACGTCAGCGTCCGCCCGCCCGAACTCGTGCCCGACCGGCACGACGTGCAGGCCCTGGCCGATGCCGTGAACCAGGCCGACACCGTCGCGTTCTTCGTCGGCGAGGGCGGTCGTGGGTCGCACGACGAGATCATCGCCCTGGCCGACCTCGTCGGTGCCCCGATCGGGCACAGCCTGCGGGGCAAGGACGTCATCCAGTACGACAACCCGTTCGACGTCGGCATGACCGGCCTGCTCGGCTACGGTGCCGCCCACGCCGGCATCCACGACGCCGACCTGCTCGTGCTGCTCGGCACCGACTTCCCGTACCCGCAGTTCCTGCCGGACGCCTCGAAGGTCACCATCGCCCAGGTCGACGTCGACGCCGCCGTGATCGGTCGTCGCGCCGACGTGCAGATGCCCGTCCACGGGGCGATCGCCCCGACCCTCCGGGCGCTCATGCCGCTCGTGACACGCAAGAAGAACCGCAGGTTCCTCGAGAAGACCCTCAAGAAGCACGAGAAGCTGATGACCGGTGCGGTCGGGGCCTACACGAAGAACGTCGAGAAGATGCGGCCGATCCACCCCGAGTACGCGGCCTCGCTGCTCGACGAGGTCGCGGCCGACAACGCCATCTTCACGGCCGACACGGGCATGGGAAACGTCTGGGCCGCGCGCTACGTCACCCCGACCCCGCGCCGGCGCATCTTCGGCTCGTACCTGCACGGCTCGATGGCCAACGCCCTGCCGCACGCCCTCGGTGCGCAGATGGCCTACCCCGATCGCCAGGTCGTCTCGATCTCGGGCGACGGCGGGCTGTCCATGTTGATGGGCGAACTCGTCACGGCGCAGATGTACCAGCTGCCGGTGAAGATCGTCGTGTTCAACAACTCGACGCTCGGCCTCGTCAAGCTCGAGATGCTCGTCGACGGGTTCCCCGACTTCGGCGTCGACGTCCCCTACACGGACTACGCCGCGGTGGCGCGCGCCATCGGCATCCACGCCGTCCACGTCGACGACCCCCGCGACCTCCGGGCGGCCTACGAGGCAGCCTTCGAACACGACGGTCCGGCGCTCGTCGACATCGCGACCGACCCGAAGGCGCTCTCGCTGCCCCCGACGATCACGGGCGCCCAGGTGAAGGGCTTCTCGCTCGCCATGTCGAAGATCGTCATGAACGGCGGCGCGGGCGAGGCCGTGGCCATGGCGCGGTCGAACCTGCGCAACGTGCCGCGTCCCTGAGGTCGACGCCGCGCCTCCTGCCCCCTCGCTGTCGAGGGGTCAGGAGGCGCGGTGCACCACGCGGGGGACGCCTCGCGACCCTGCTCGTCCGGCTCAGCCGGCGGCGGGGGCGCTGCGTGCGGCGAGCCGGGCGACGGCCGCGAGCGGGATGTCGATCCAGTCCGGCCGGTTGCGGCTCTCGTAGATCGCCTCGTACACGGCCTTGTCGATCTCGAACGCGTCGAGCAGGGCGCGGGCGGCCCGGACGTCGACGCCGGACGAGGCGACGTACCCGTCGACGAACGCGCGGCGGGCGTCGTGCGCCCAGGCCGCGGCGTCCACCGGGACGGCCTCCTGCGCCAGCGAACCGGCCACGTAGTCGAACGACCGCAGCATGCCCGCGATGTCGCGGATCGGCAGGTCGGGGCGTGAGCGTTCGGGCATCGGCCGCAGGGGCTCGCCCTCGAAGTCGATGAGCATCCAGCCGCGTTCGGGCGAGAGCAGGGCCTGACCGAGGTGGAGGTCGCCGTGGATGCGCTGCAGGTCGGGCCAGTGCAGGTGCTCGGCCGCGTCGTAGACGGCTCCGATCGCGGCGGCGTGCTCGGCGATCTGCGGCACCTCGCGCGACGCGGTCGTGATGCGTCGACGCATGCTCGTCAGGGCCCCGGCGATCTCGTCGTCGCCCGCGGGGACCGTGCCCAGGTCGGCGGCGAGGGTCGCGTGCACCTCGGCGACGGCGACGCCGAGCGCGTGGGCCTCGGCGGTGAAGTCGGTACCGTCGGCCGCCGCCGTCAGGGCCACGCGCCAGGCGTCCTCGAGGCCGGGGAGGAACTCCTGCGAGAAGGCGAGGTGGCCGGTGGCCGTCCCGCCCTCGCGCCCGACGTCGGGCCAGGTCGCGCGCAACGAGCCGAACGACGAGGGGACGTGCGTCGACCCGCCCCGGGTCAGGGCGGCCTGGGTGGTGACGTCCGGGTTGTCGCCGTGGTGCAGCACCCGGAAGACCTTCGCGATGACCTGGTCGACGGGGCCGCCCTCGACGTCGTAGACGATCGAGGTGTTCGACTGCTCGCCCGAGAGCACGCGCGAGCGACGCACCTGCCCGGGGTCGACGATGCGCGTGCCGTCGACCGTGACGTCGGCACCCGCCACGTGCGCCTCGGCGGACATGGTGCGCAGCAACCCACGGGCGTAGGCCGGGTCGTGGGGACCGTCGTAGAGGTAGCGTCCGTCGGCCGAGCCGATGAAGGCCGCGTCGCCGCCGGGCAGGGGGGTCGCGCGGCTGACGAGGGGCACCTGGTAGAGGACGGGGACGTCCGCCGCCTCGTCGATGATCAGCAGCGTCATGGTGAGGGCGTCGTCCACCTCGGCCTCGAACGATCCGATCACCCGCAGGGCGGGCGTTCGTCCCTTGGTCGCGTACCAGCGCTGACGCGCCATCCATCCGGCAAGAATCGGTGCCACATCGCTCATGCGACGACCCTACGCCGGGCCGCCCCGCGGGGTCCGGAGGGCCGGCCACCAGGCCTCCCGACTAGAACGGAGGCATGAGCCCCGCATTACCGCACCGCACCGAACAGACCGAGATCGAGCGCAAGTACGACGTCCACGAGACCGCCGGGGTGCCCGACCTGGTCGGGGTGGGGGGCGGCGCCGCCGAGGCGCTCGTCGTCGACGGCGTGGGGCACGACGACCCCGTCGAGCTCGCCGCGACCTACTGGGACACCGTCGACCACACGCTGCTCGGGGCCCGGACCACCCTGAGGAGGCGCGAGGGCGGTGGCGACGCCGGATGGCACCTCAAGCTGCCGCCGTCGGCCGGCACGACCGGGCGCCGCGAGGTCCACTGGCCGCTCGGCGACCCCGGCGAGCCCGTGCCGGACGCGCTGCGCCGGCTGGTCGAGGCGCGGCTGCGGGGCCGGCCGGTGCACCCCGTGCTCCGACTCGAGACGACGCGCACCGTGACCCGCCTGCTCGACGGCTCGGACCGCGAGCTGGCCGAACTCGCCGACGACGTCGTGCGGGCGTCGAACCCCGACACGGGCGTGCTGCGCACCTGGCGTGAGTGGGAGGTCGAGCTCGCGCCGGGCGTCGACGGCGACGAGGGCGAGCGGCTGCTCGACTCGGTCGCGGAGCGGCTGGAGGCGGCCGGCGCGTCGCTCTCGTCGTCGAAGTCGAAGCTGGCCCGAGGGCTGGGTTCGGAATTCGCTGTGCCGGCAGCGTCGGGCGACGGCACCGGCGGGGCCGCCTCGACGGTCGTGCCTGCCCCGGCCACCCCGGCCCCGAAGAAGAAGTCGGCGGCGGCCTTCGTCGCGACCGTCGCCGCGGGTCTGCGTGACGACCTGCTCGCGGTGGACGCCGCCGTGCGCGACGGCCGGCCGGATGCGGTCCATCGGCTGCGGACCACGACCCGTCGTCTGCGCGCCCTGCTGACCGTGTGGGACGGCGTCCTCGACCCCGCGCTCGCCGCAGCCGTCGTGGCGGGTGCCCGCCACGTCGGCCACGTCTCGGGTGCCGCTCGGGACGTCGAGGTGGCGCGAGGCCGGGTGGCGACCCGCGCCTCCTCGGCTCCGGAGGGCTTCGTGGCCGCCCAGGTCACGGGGCGGATCGACGCCCGGCTCGGCGAACGACTCGACGAGGCCGTCGGTGACGTGCGTCGCCTGCTCGACTCGGGCGCCTGGTTCGACCTGCTGGACGCGGTCGACGCGCTCGTGGCGGCCCCGGCGACGGGGGACCACGCGGCCGACCCGGCCGCCGACCTCTCGGCCGCGCGGCTGCGGGCCGAGCGGAAGCGGACGAGGCGGGCCGTCCGGGCGGGGCTGGCGGCCGTGGACGCGACGGACCGCGCAGGCGCCGTGGACGCGCTCCCGGTCCTGCACGACGCGCGGAAGGCCGCCCGACGACTGCGGTACGCCCTCGAGGCCGACCGGGCCCGCAGCGGATCGGGTCGCGGCCGGGCCCGCCGGGCCGAGGCCGTCCAGGACGCCCTCGGCGAGCACCGCGATGCCCTCGCGGCGGTGCGGACGATGCGCGAGGTCGCGACGCTCGCGAACCGGTCGGGCGAGGACGCCTTCGGCTACGGCGTGCTGGCCACCCTCGAGTCCGCCCGTGCCGACGACGCCCTCCGCCGCTTCCGCCGCGCCGCCGCCGACCTCTGACGTCGGGACGCCGACCTCTGACGTCGGACCTCGGGCGCGGAAGGGGTCAGGCGGAGCGGCGGGCGAGCAGCGCCTCGAGCTTGCGCACGGTCGCGTCGTTCCGGGCCGTGACCGGAGTCGGCAGCCCCCGCCACCAGGCGGCCGGCACCCGCGAGGCGAGCACGCCTGCCGGCAGCCACTGGCGGACGGCGTCGGGCGAGACCACGATCTCTTCGTCGCCCAGGTCGACGTCGGGAGGCGCCACCCCGTCGAGCGCGCCCGGCACCTCGGCGAACGCGACCGACAGCAGCTTCGGCTCGCGCTCCTCGCGTCGGAGGGGGTTCGCCCCGGCCAGCCGCGTGAAGCGCTCGGCGTCGAGCAGCACCAGGTCGGCGTCGACGCCGGTGGCCCGGGCGATCGCCGCCCGGAGCCCGGCGGCGTCGTCGGCACCGAGCCGCGACGACGCCCCGAACACCAGGTTGCCGCTGTTGAGCAGCGTCTCGGGGCGCTCGAAGCCGAGGTCGGCGGCCACGCGCCGCAGGTCGGTCATGGCCACCCGTTTGGCCGTGCCGACGTTGACGCCCCGCAGCAGCGCGACGTGGTCCACGCTCGTCAGGCCCGCCCGAGGACGTCGAGGATCCACGCGATCTCGAACGCCCGCTCGCGCCAGGACTCGTACCGTCCGCTGACGCCGCCGTGCCCGGCCGACATCTCGGTCTTCAGCAGCACCGGGGCGTCGACCTCGCGCAGCCGCGCCACCCACTTGGCGGGTTCGACGTAGAGCACCCGGGTGTCGTTGATCGAGGTCACGGCGAGGATGCGCGGGTAGGTCACGTCGTCGCGCACGTTCTCGTACGGGCTGTAACCGCGCATGTACTCGTAGACCTCGGCGTCGTGCAGGGGGTCGCCCCACTCGTCCCACTCGATCACGGTGAGCGGCAGGTCGGGGTCGAGGATGCTCGTCAGGGCGTCGACGAACGGGACGGCCGCGACGATGCCGGCGAACCGGTCGGGGGCGATGTTCGCCACCGCGCCCATCAGCAGGCCGCCCGCGCTGCCGCCCTCGGCCACCATCAGCTCGGGGGTCGTGCGACCCTCGGCGATCAGGTGGTCGGCGACGGCGACGAAGTCGGTGAAGGTGTTCTTCTTGGTGAGCGTCTTGCCGTCCTCGTACCAGGAGCGTCCCAGCTCGCCGCCGCCGCGGACGTGGGCGACCGCGAAGACGACTCCGCGGTCGAGCAGCGACAGGCGGGCGACGCTGAAGCCCGGATCGATGCTGTGCTCGTACGAGCCGTAGCCGTAGAGGTGCACGGGCGAGGGCCCCTCGGCGGGGACGGCGTCACGGCGCCAGACGAGCGAGACGGGCACGCGGGTGCCGTCGGTCGCCGTGGCCCACTCGCGGGCCTGGTCGTAGTCGGCCGGGTCGTAGCCGCCGAGCACGTTCTGACGCTTGAGGAGGTGACGCTCGCCCGTGCGGACGTCGAGGTCGTAGACCGTCGACGGCGTGACGAACGAGGTGTACCCGAAGCGGACGGTCGGCTGGTGGAACTCCGGGTTGGCGCCCGCGCCGGCGGCGAACAGCGGCTCGTCGAAGCCGACCTCGGAGACCTCGCCGTAGCCGTCGGGACCGAGCGGCACGACCGCGAAGCGCGGCAGCGCGTCGCGGCGGTACTCGACCACGAGGTGGCCGGAGAACGCGTCGACGGACTCGAGCCGGACGGAGGCGCGGTGCTCGACGATCACGCGGCGGTCGGTCGTCGAGGTGGGGTCGTCGGCCGGCACGTCGACGAGCTCGAAGTTCTCGGCGCCGTCGTTGTGGACGATGAGCAGGCGGTCGCTGCCCGCGACGATCGCGTGCTCGACGTCGTACTCGACGCCCTCGCGCCGCGGCCAGACGACCCGGAACTCGCCGGTCGGGTCGGCCGCGTCGAGCAGCCAGGTCTCGCTCGTGATCTTCGACCCGACGTCGACGACGAGGTACTGGCGGCTGCGCGTGAGGCCCACCCCGATCCAGTAGCGGTCGTCGGTCTCGGTGAACACCGTGACGTCGTCGCCGGGCTGCCCGACCTCGTGACGCCAGATGGTGTCGGGCCGCCAGGACTCGTCGACGGTGGGGTAGAAGACGTACCGGCCGGTGGCGTCGAACAGGGCGCCGGCGGCCGTGCCGGTGACCACGTCGTCGAGGTCGCGGCCGGTCGCCAGGTCGCGGATGCGCAGCGTGTAGCGCTCGTCGCCCTCGACGTCGACCGCGTAGGCGAGCAGGGTGCCGTCGGGCGAGACGTCGAAGCTGCCGATCGAGAAGAAGTCGTGCCCCTCCGCCTCGGCGTTGCCGTCGAGCAGCACCTGCTCGCCCTCGGCGGCCTCGCCCGCCTCGATCGACGGGGGAGTCCAGTCGTCGGGCCCGGCGATCGGAGCGCGGCAGTGGATGCCGTACTGCTGCCCCTCGGCCGTGCGCGAGTAGTACCACCACGAGCCCTCACGGACCGGGACGCCCAGGTCGGTCTCTTGCACCCGGCCCTTGATCTCGTCGAAGACCGTCTGCCGCAGAACGGCGAGGTGGGCCGTCTCGGCCTCGGTGTGCGCGTTCTCGGCCTCGAGGTGCGCCACGACCTCGGGGTCGTCCTTGGCACGGAGCCACTCGTAGTCGTCGACGAAGTCGTGGCCGTGGTGCGACCGGGTGACGGGCTTCTGGGGGGCACGGGGAGCGGGAACGGAGGCCATCACCCGAGCCTAACGGCGGCTCAGACGGAGCGGTCGCTGGCCGTGATGCCGTTGAAGGCCGGCACCTCGGGGTACTCGTCCGAGGCGACGTGGACGTCGGCCGGGTCGGGCGCCTCGCCCTCGCGGGCCTCGTCGATCGCCTGCTCGGGGGTGCCGGCCTTCTCGGCGGCCGACTCGGAGTGCGTCCCGGGGACCGTGTACGTCGCGTCGACGTCGTGTCCGGCCGGGTCGACCGTCTCGCTCGCGCCGGACGCGTCGTCGCGGGGGGTGGTGTCGGGGGCCGGGGTCTGGTCGCGGTCGCTCATGCGGGGGACGGTACCCGCGCCTCCTCGGTGACGTCCGGCCAGGCCGTCGGTCGTCGGCCGGCCCTGACGCGGGTCGGCGTCCGACCCGGCGGCGGTCAGTCGTCGACGGGCAGGACCGTGGTCGGCGCGCTCAACCCCTGGACGGTGGCGCCGAGGTGCGCCTCGCCGGGTTCGAGGTCGGAGATGGACCGGCGGTCGGAGCGCAGCCGCCTCACCGAGGCGTTGAGGCGCGCGTGCAGCTGCATGAGGTGCAGGCGGTAGCGCTCGGGGGCGTCGTCGCTGTCGTCGAGGAAGGTGTTGCACGCCAGCGTCATCTCGTTGAGCACGGGCAGGGCCGACGAACGGGGACGGAGCGCCCGTCGCGCCCGCCGGATCTCGCCCCGCAGGGCCGAGATCGAATGACGCGCCTGCTCGTAGACGGGGTCGAGGGCGTGGGGGTTGGGGCTGAGCCTCGGTGCCACCCGGCGCAGCACGCGCCGGAAGTGGATCTCGGTGATCAGCTCGTTGAGGGCCGACGCCTCGCGCCGACGCGACTCGATCAGCCGCACGAGCAGGTTCGACGCGAACGCCGCCCCGGCACCCACGAAGGCACCCACGGTCACGGTCACGACGTCCCACCAGCTCATGGGGCCACGCTACGGCGGACCACCGACAGCCGGGTCGGGCGAGGCGCGGTCAGCGAGAGGCGTCGTCGAGCCGCCCCATGAGCGACCAGACGGCCCGTGACAGCTCGGGGTGCCACAACGCGATGGTGCGCAGGTAGCCGAGCTCGTCGGCGAGACCGAGCCCCGTCGCGGTCGGCACGCCGTCGGCGCCCAGGGCGTCGGCCCGCAGCGAGATGACGACCTGCTCGTCGACGGTGGGGAGCCCGGGGATGACGTCCCAGGGGTCCTCGCCGTTGCGGCAGCGCAGTTCGATCAGGGCGGAGAGCTCGTCGTGGGCCTCGGCGCGCAGCACCTCGAGGCTCCGGCCGGCGCCGCGGAACTCGGGCCCGGGGCGTCGCCTCCCGCTCGATCGTGCTTCGGACATGCCGACGAGCCTACGCGCGAGCCGTCGAGCGGTTCCCGGGGACGCGGCCCGCGCCTCCTGCCGTCCGCCCTCCTGCCGTCCGCCCTGTGGGCGGGACGACAGCCGGTAGCCTTCCGGCATGCCGGTCTACCGCGTCTGCGTCGCCTACCTGTTGCGGGAGCACGAGGGGCGTCGGCAGGTCCTGCTGGGACGCAAGAAGCGCGGACTCGGCACGGGGCACTGGGTCGGCCTCGGGGGCAAGCTCGAGCCGGGCGAGGGCGTGCAGGAGGCGGTGGTCCGCGAGATCGCGGAAGAGAGCGGCGTCGAGGTGCTCGCGTCGGACCTCGACCGGAGGGGCGACCTGCTCTACCTCTTCCCGCACCGTGAGAGCTGGAGCCAGCGGTCGACGGTCTTCGTCGTCACCGCGTGGCGCGGCGACCCCGCCGAGAGCGACGAGCTGGTCCCACGGTGGTTCGACCTCGACGAGCTGCCCCTGGACGAGATGTGGGACGACGCGTCGTACTGGCTGCCCGGTGTGCTCGTCGGGGGACGGGTCGCCCGGACGTTCGTCTTCGCGGCCGACCTCGCGACGGTGGCCTCCGACGCGCCCCTGCCGGGGGAACACGCCGGCCCCTGAGGCGTTCCGGCCCGGACGCCTGGCCCTCGCAGAGGGGGGCGCGGTGGCGCCCGTGCTCCACCTAGGGTCGGTTCCGAGACGGATCACGGGGAGATCCCCGCCGTCGGACGGATCTCACGGGGAGCGACATGACCAGCTACGACGGCCTGACCACGACCACGCTCCGGAGCCCGGCCCGCACCGCGGTGGCGCCGCGCCAGCTGTCGCTGCCGCTCTGGCTGCCCGCGGTGGCCTGGGCCCTCGGCCTCGTCGTCGTCGTGGTGGGGGCCGCCTTCGGCGGCGTCCTGCTGGCGCTCTCGAGCCTCGGCGTGGTCGCCCTCGTCGCGGGCATGGCCGCCACGGCCGCGCGGTGGCAGCGCATCGAACGCCTCGCGGCGATCGAGCTGGCCGAGCGACGTGCCTCGAGCGCCGAGGCGCGACTCGTCTGAGGCCGACACCCCGTCCGGGCGGGGTCAGCGTCCGCGTCGGGTCCCGGTGCGCGACAGACCCGCGCGTACGAAGAAGTCGACGACGCCGGTGAGCACGGCACCGACGACCGCGAACCAGGCGTAGCCGACGAAGCGCGCCGCCACGTCGGGACCGCCCTGTGGTGCCAGCGTCACCGAGAGGACGTAGAGAGCGCCGGCCGCGACGAGCAGCAGGACGGCGAGGGCGACGAGCAGGCGGTGCAGGGTGGTCGTGGTCACGAGCGTCGAGGGTACCGCCTCAGCGCGCGACGCCGTCCTCACGCCCGGGGTGCCCTGACCCCATGCGGTCGCTCGGGACGACGCGCACGGGTCGCGTCGCGAGCTCGTCGTTCTCGAGTCCGCCGGGTGCACCGAGGAACATGTCGCCCCGCTCACCGGGGTCACCGAGGTCGTCGCGTTCGTCCGCCGGGATCGTGTTGATCGTGCCCGTGTCCGTCGCCACGAGGCCGTGTCGGGCGAGCACCTCGTCGCGCTCGGCGACGAGGAACTCGCGGTTCGCGTTCTGGGCGTCGGCGAACATCGTCGTGCGGCCGGACACGATGCGGGCGATGCGGCGGCTCTCCCACCAGCGCTTGCCGACGAGCATCAGCACGATGCCGAGTGCGGCGTAGCAGAGCATCATCGTCACGCCGCGGCCGTAACCGGGGCCCACGCCGTAGAGCACGCGCTTGAGCATCTCGGTGATGCCGCTCCCGACCACGACGGCGTTGAGCCACGCGAACGGTTGGGGCATGAACCATGCGGGGTAGGCGGCGCCCGAGGACGGCATGGACAGGAAGACGAACACGATCATCGCGGGTAGGGCGACGAACCGTCCGACGAAGTAGCTGATGCCGTTGACCGCGAGGCCGATCGCGATGATCCAGGCCCAGGCGATGAAGAAGAGCGGCACGAAGTGCCCGTCGACGGCCCCGATCACCGGCCCGGCGAGGACGTTCGTCACGAGCGAGATCACGCCGCCGCCGACGCCGATCACCGTCATCCGGGTGCGGTGGCGGAGCGGGGCGCCCATCAGCCCGATGAACATCGCCACCATGTAGCCGCCGATGCACCACGAGAGCATGAGGTACATCGACACGGTGCCGTACTCGTCGTTCGCGGGCAACGGTGCCAGGTCCGTGACGGTGGGCGTGATCCCCTGGGCCTCGAGCACGGGGGTGATCGTCGCCGGGATGAGGGCGGCGACCTGGTACTGGTGGGCGCTCGCGGTGTAGATCGTGGTCTCGGCCGGGTCGTAGGCCACGGCGACGCGTCCGGCGAGCACCGCCTCCTCGGCCTCGTCGGCGGAGCCGTAGGCGCGGACGTCGATCACGCCGGGCCGGGCGTCGTCGAGGCCCGTCTGCAGGTCGGCGGCGGCCGACGAGGACCCGACGACCGCGACGGGGACGTCGTGCGGGTGCGGGGCGTGGAAGGCCGCGATGTAGCAGAGGCAGAAGCCCACGATGAAGAACAGCGGCAGCCAGAGCTGCAGGCCGATCAGCTGCAGCGACGGGTGGAGCGTCGAGTACCAGCGACGGTACCGTCCGAGCTCGGGCTTGGGCGGCCCGCCCGCGTCGTCCGTGGTCGTCTGGTTCGTCGTGGTCGCCACGGTGCCGCGCCCTCCTGCTCTCGGTCGTCTTCTCGTCTCGTCGCCGGTGCCGCTCACGATACGCCGCGGGCGCGTCACGACCTCGTGCTCGTGAAGGCCGAGGTGTCCATGGCGAGCTCCTCGGCGTCGAGCCCGAGCAGCACGCGCCTCATGACCTCCTCGTCGAGGGCCCCGGCGTCGCGCTCGCGCAGCACCACCTCGCGGCGTTTGGCGAGCAGCTCGCGTCGGATCGAGCCGAGCGCCTGGGGTGCCTCTCGACGGCGGGCGCGCTGGGCGGCCGTCGCCCCCGAGACGTCCCGTTCGTCGGCGTCGTCGACGGCCGTGCGCTGCAGCGCCTCGTTCTGGCGCAGCAGCCGCGTCGTCGCGAGCAGGACGGCGCGTTCGGTGAGCTCGGGCCCCCAGCGCTTCTCCCAGTCGGCACGCCGTTCCGCGACGTAGGCCATGGTCTCTTCCGTGCTCGTCGCGAAGACCGCCAGCTCGGCGGCGAGGTCACGGTCGCGCTGCGTGTCGTCCCGGACGCCGAGCACCCTGATGACGACCGGCAGCGTGAGCCCCTGCAGCAGCAGGGTGCCGACCGTGACGATGAACGCGATGAGGAACATGGTGTCGCGCGCCGGCACGGGGATGCTCGACTCGGTGACGGCCGGGATCGACACGGCGGCGGCGAGGGTCACCACGCCCCGCATGCCGGTCCACGAGATGACGCTCAGCTGTCGCCAGTCCATGCGGGGTTGCGGGTGGTAGCGCACCGTCCGCAGAGCCGGCGCCCGCCGCAACCGGCGGAGCACGGGCACCCGGCGGAGCTTCCGCAGCACCGTCGAGAGGAAGAGGTACCGGCCGGCACGGGCCGCGTGGTACGTGCCGAACACGAAGACCGGGCGCACGAGGACGACCACGGCGAGGACGGCGAGGGCGACGCCGACGCTCTGTCCGAGGCCACGCTCGCTCTCGCTGACGTCGAGCACGACGGCACGCAGCTGGAGGCCGATCAGGGCGAACACGAACCCCTCGAGCAGGACGTCGGCGGCCGACCAGAACGGGCGCTCCTGCAGCCGGGTCGCGTAGCCCGTGCGAGGCGAGTTGAAGCCGACGTAGAGGCCCGCGGCCACGACCGCCAGCACGCCGGAGCCGCTCAGCTCCTCCGCGGCGATGTACGCGATGAACGGCAGCAGCAGGCCGATGACGTTCTCGACCACGGGGTCGTCGATCCGCACGCGCACGCGGTGGGCGACGAAGCCGAGGACCAGGCCGACCGCGACGCCGACGCCGATCGCGAGGCCGAAGATGCCGAGGTCGTCCCAGAGCGTGAGGCTGGCACCGCCCACGATCGCCAGGAACACCTTGACCAGGGTGAGCGACGCGGCGTCGTTGATCAGGCTCTCGCCCGACAGCACGGTCATCACCTTGCGCGGCAGGCCGAGCTTCCGGCCGATGGCGGCCGCCGACACGGCGTCGGGAGGCGCGACCACCGCCCCGACGAGGAGGGCGGCCGGAAGGGTCATGTCGGGGATCATCACGTAGGCGACGCCCCCGACGGCGAAGGCCGTCACGATCACGGCACCGACCCCCAGCCGAGCGATCTGCACGCGGCTCTCCCGGAAGTTCAGCAGCGAGACGTCGAGGGCGGCCGAGTAGAGCAGCGGCGGCAGGACCACGGTCAGGATGACCTCGGAGTCGATCTCGATGTCGGGCACGCCGGGGATCAACGACACGAGCAGGGCGACGCCCACCGTCAGCAGGGGGGCGGGCAGGCCCCGCCAGCGGGCGAAGGCGGTCACGACGAGCGACCCGGTCAAGATGATCAGCAGCTCGCCGAGTTCCATGTGAGCCGGGCTCCGTCCAGTCGTCGGGGCAGCCGTGCGATGTGCATCGACTGCAAAGTCCCGACCATCCTCCCAGGCACCCCCTAGGAGAACGTCGGGTGAACGGCCCCGGTCGACCGTCCGACCACCCGTAGCATCGCTCCGTGACCGCACAGCCCCGGGCGACCGTCCCGGCCCCCGACCTCGTCCGCACCACCCGCTCGGGCGAGGTCCGCGGCGTGCGGGAGCGCGGCGTGCTCGCCTGGCGCGGCATCCCCTTCGCCGCACCACCCGTGGGGCGCCTCCGTTTCCGGGCCCCGGAGGCGCCGGCGGCGTGGACGGGCGTCCGCGACGCCGGCCGGTTCGGACCCGCGGCCCCCCAGGACCGCGTGCAGTTCGTGGGCGTCGACGCCACCACCCCGCTCAGCGAGGACTGCCTGACGGTCAACGTGGTCGCACCGGAGGGCACGGCACCGGGCGACGGGCTGCCCGTCCTCGTGTTCGTCCACGGAGGCGCGTACAGCGTGGGGTCGTCGCGAGAGTTCCCGAGACAGGGCGAGACGCTCGTCCATGAGGGCGGCATCGTCTACGTGAGCCTGAACTACCGGCTGGGTGCCTTCGGCTACCTGGACTTCAGCCACTGGGCGACCGAGGACCGCCCGTTCGACTCGAACCTCGGGCTGCGCGACCAGGTCGCCGCCCTCGAGTGGGTCCGCGACAACGTCGCCGCGTTCGGCGGCGACCCCGGCCGGGTCACCGTGTCGGGCGAGAGCTCCGGCGGCAACGCCGTGACGACCCTCATGACGGTGCCGCGCGCTCGCGGCCTCTTCCGGGGGGTCGTCGCCCAGAGCGCACCGCCGAACGCCATCTACCCGCCGGACGTGACGCGGCGCTGGGCGGGCGAGTTCCTCGAGCTGCTCGCCCACGACCTGCGCGACGACGACCTCGAGGCCACGAGCGTCGACGACGCGGCGACGATGCTCGCCGAGGCACCGACGACGGCGATCGTCCGGGCCGCCAGCCGGTTGCAGTTGCGCACCCCGGACGAGGATCCGGGGACGATCTGCTTCAGTCCGGTCATCGACGGCGACTTCCTGCCCGAACGCCCGCTCGATGCCTTCAAGGCGGGCCGGGCCCACCCGGTGCCGCTGATCATCGGCACGAACGATCGCGAGGGGTCGGTGTTCACCGGCCGCCGCGACATCCTCGCCACGACGAAGCCCCGCATCCGGGCCATCTTCGCCGCGACCGAGAAGAAGGCCCGGAAGGCGATCAAGAAGCATTACCCGGGGCTGCCCGCCCGCCCGGCCGCCCTCGACTTCGGCGGTGACTACGCGTTCTGGTTCCCGAGCGTCAAGGTGGCCGAGCGGCACGCGGTCCACCAGCCGGTCCGGTTCTACCGTTTCGACGCCACGACGCGCATCCTCCGCACGGTCGGGGTCGACGCGTTCCACGGTCTCGAACTCTGGGCGATCTACGACCGGATGGGCTCCGCGTTCGGGTGGGCGATGAGCCTCCTGGGCGGCCGTCGGGCGTTCCTGCGCACGGCGGCGCGGACGCGTTCCCGCTGGCTCGAGTTCGTCCGCACCGGGGCGGTCGCCGACTGGCCGACCTACGACCCGTACCGCCGACGCACCCTCATCATCGACGCCCGCGACCGCGTCGAGCACGATCCGCGGGGCGAACGGCGCCGGGCCTGGCAGGACTTCGTCCCGCACGTGTGAGCCGCGCCCCGGCCGCGCGAGGGTCCGCGTCACCCGCCGTTCACCGGGATGTACCCCGCAGGTCACCACCGAGTTGACCCGCGTCCACCCACCTGTGACACTCAGGCCGGTGGACATCACACTCATCGTCGTCCTGGTCATCGCGCTGGCTCTCTTCTTCGACTTCACGAACGGGTTCCACGACACGGCCAACGCCATGGCGACCCCGATCGCGACCGGCGCGATGAAGCCCAAGGTCGCCGTCACGGTGGCCGCGATCCTCAACCTCGTCGGCGCCTTCCTCAGTACCGAGGTCGCGAAGACCGTCTCCGGCGGCATCATCCGCGAAGGGGACGGCGGGGTGCAGATCACCCCCGAGATGATCTTCGCGGGCCTCATCGGCGCCGTCGTCTGGAACATGTTCACGTGGTTGCGGGGGTTGCCCTCGAGCTCCTCGCACGCCTTGTTCGGCGGGTTGATCGGTGCGGCGATCGTCGGTGCCGGCATGGGGTCGGTGGACTTCGGCGTCGTGCTGTCGAAGGTCGTGCTGCCCGCCCTGCTCGCGCCGTTGATCGCCGGCGTCGTGGGGTACACCGCCACGCGGCTCGCCTACACGATCACCCGACGCCGCGACGACAAGAGCGAGCGCGGCGGGTTCCGCTACGGCCAGATCTTCACGTCGTCGCTGGTCGCCCTCGCGCACGGCACGAACGACGCGCAGAAGACCATGGGCGTCATCACGCTCACGTTGATCGCGGGCGGGCTGCTCACGCCCGACTCCGGCCCGCCGTTCTGGGTGGTCGTCGTCTGCGCGTTCGCCATCGCCCTGGGCACCTACACCGGCGGCTGGCGCATCATCCAGACCATGGGCGGCGGTCTGACCGAGGTCAAGCCCACCCAGGGCTTCTCCGCCGAGGCGTCGACGACCGCGACCGTGCTGGCCTCCAGCCACCTGGGCTTCGCGCTGTCGACGACGCAGGTCGCGAGCGGATCGATCATCGGTGCCGGCCTCGGACGCCGCGGCTCGAAGATCCAATGGGGCACCGCCGGCAAGATCGTCGTCGCCTGGTTCATCACGTTGCCCGCCTCGGCGGCGGTCGGCGCCGTCGCGGCCCTGATCGCCACGCTCGGCGTCGCGGGGCTCGTGATCGACGCCGCCGTCGGTGCCGTCGTCATCGCGGGGATCTTCGTCATCTCCCGCCGCCGGCCGCACGACCAGGGCTCGGCCATCGAGGTCGACGTCGCCGCCACCTCGGTGCTCTCGCGTCGCCGTGCCCGACGAGCGGTCCGCAAGGGCCGCGTCGACACGCCCGCGTCCGGGGTCGAGGCCCCGTTCGTCCGGATGGACGACCCACCCGAGCCCGTCTCCGCCCCCCGGGGTCCGGTCCCGACCGACGACGAGGTGCGCTGATGATCGACTGGTCCGCCTTCCTCGTGGTCGCGCTCGTCGCGCTCTTCTCCGCGGCCGCCCTCGTCTCGCTCTACTCGCTGGGCCTGCGCCTGCTGACCGTCGAGGGCCGCACGCCCGTCCGCACCGCCGCGGGGTACGCCTGCTTCGTCGTCTGCGCCCTCGGCGTGCTGTACGGCATCTACCTCATCGTCCCGGGCTTCCACCGCTGACCCCCGGCCACCCCGGCTCGTCTCGTCCCCAGGGCGGGACCCTCTCGGGCGGCCGCCCCGCGCCTCCCCGGGAACGACCCGTCCGCGGTCCCGCCGGTAGGCTCGACGGAAGCGTCCGGTCGACGACGACCGGGCCCCGACTGACGACGGAGGCTCACCACACGTGACGACCGAGACAGCAGCACCGACCCGCACCGAGACCGATTCGTTGGGCAGCCGAGAGGTGCCCGCCGACGTCTACTGGGGCATCCACACCGCCCGGGCGCTCGAGAACTTCCCGATCTCGCAGCGGCCGATCTCGGTCTATCCCGACCTCGTCACGGCCCTCGCCCTCGTGAAGCAGGCGGCGGCCCGCGCCAACGTCGAGATCGGCGTGCTCGACCCGGTCAAGGCCGAGGCCATCGAACGCGCCTGTGAAGAGATCCGCGGGGGCGCGCTGCACGACCAGTTCGCCGTCGGGGTCATCCAGGGCGGCGCCGGCACGTCGACCAACATGAACAGCAACGAGGTCATCGCCAACCGCGCCCTCGAGCTGCTCGGCCACGCCAAGGGCGAGTACCGCCACCTGCACCCGATCGACGACGTCAACCGCAGCCAGAGCACCAACGACACCTACCCCACCTCGATCAAGATCGCGATGGTGCTCACCCTGCGCCGCCTCCTGGTCGAGCTCGACCTGCTCGCCGACTCGTTCGCCGCCAAGGGCGCCGAGTTCCACGACGTGCTCAAGGTCGGCCGCACCCAGCTGCAGGACGCCGTGCCCATGACCCTCGGGCAGGAGTTCACGGGCTTCGCGCACACCCTGGCCGAGGACGTCCAGCGTCTGCGCGACGTCGTGCCGCTGCTCGGCGAGATCAACCTCGGCGCCACGGCCATCGGCACGGGCATCACGGCGGACCCGCTCTACGCCGACGCCGTCCGGCGACACCTCAGCACGCTCTCGGGCATGGACCTCGTCACCGCCCCCGACCTCATCGAGGCGACGAGCGACACCGGCGTCTTCATGACGCTGAGCGGCGCCCTCAAGCGCAGCGCGATCAAGCTGTCGAAGATCTGCAACGACCTGCGGCTGCTGTCGTCCGGCCCGCAGGCCGGCATCAGCGAGATCACGCTGCCGCCGCGCCAGGCGGGGTCCTCGATCATGCCGGGCAAGGTGAACCCGGTGATCCCCGAGGTGGTCAACCAGGTCGCGTTCTCGGTGGCCGGGGCCGACGTGACGGTCACGATGGCCGCCGAGGCCGGGCAGCTCCAGCTCAACGCGTTCGAGCCCGTGATCACCCATTCGGTCATGCAGAGCCTGCAGTGGATGACCTACGCCTGCCAGACCCTGCGGATCAACTGCGTCGACGGGATCGAGGCGAACCGCGCCCGCCTCACCCAGCAGGTCGAGACGAACGTCGGCAGCGTCACGGCGCTCACGCCCTACATCGGCTACACGGCGGCGGCGGCCATCGCCCACACGGCGCTGACGACCAACGCGGCGATCGCGCCGCTCGTCGTCGCGGCGGGCCTCATGACCGACGAGCAGGTGCGCAAGGTGCTCTCGCCCGCCCGACTCTCGGGGCTCGCGCCGATCACGAGCGCCATCACGATCATCGACGTCGAGGACCCCGCCGCGGCGGTGGCCCGGGCGGCCAACACGACGGGCGCCCGCAACCCGGGCGACGAGACCGCCGGCTGACGCGACCACGTCGAGGAGGCGCGGTGCCGGTCGACCGGCACCGCGCCTCCTCGAGGCGCGGCCTCTACGACGTCGAGGGGGCGTGGGTGGTCGGGTCGACCTGGTCGGCGCGCTGAGCGGCCTGCGGCCGTTCGTCGGCCGGCCGGTCTCGATCACCGCGGAGGTGGACGCGCCGGAGTTCGTCGGGTTCGAGCACGCCGCCGTTCTCGCGCAGGGCACGCTCGCGGATCGCCCGGCCCACCCGGACGTCCCAGGCGAGGTTGCGAGCCAGGATGTGGTTGCGCGCCGTGTCGCGGAGCGGCAGGGGGATGACCTCTTCGGCCTGCACCCCGCGACGGAGCTGGCGCATCCGCAGGATCTCGCTGTCGAGCTCACCGCCGATGACGAGCACGAAGTTGCTGATGTACGCGTAGAGCAACACGACCACGACGCCGCCCACCCAGCCGTAGAAGCGGTCGTAGTTCGACACCGTCGCGACGTAGACCGCGAAGCCGACCGTGGCGAGCGCCCAGCCGCCGAGGGCGACCATGGCCCCGTACGACACCCAGCGCAGGCGCGGAGGCCGCACGTTGGGCGTGAAGAAGTAGAGCATCGCGACCGACAGCACGGCCAGGGCGACGAGCACCGGCCACTTGACGACGTCGTAGAGGTCGGTCCAGGGGCGGCCGATGCCGAACCGTGCGGCCACCGCGTCGCTCAACGTGGGCGTCACCAGCAGGATGACGGCGATGACGGCGAACGACACCATCAGGACGAGCGTGACGATCATCATGTGGCCGCGGAACTTCCAGATGCGGCGCCCCTCCTCGACCTCGTAGGCGGTGTTCATGGCCCGGCCGAACGCCGTCGTGTAGGCCGACAGCGACCACAGCGTGAGCCAGAGGCCGATGCCGAACGCGACGCCGGGGTTCGACAGGCTGAGCATCTGTTCGAGCGGCCAGCGCAGGGTGTCGATCGCGTCCGGGGTGAGGACGTACCGGGCCACGGAGAGGATCTCGTCCACGGCGTCTCCGTCGTCGACGAACAGCGCGACCCCCGAGACGAGGGCGAGCGCGCCGGGCACCAGGGCGAGCATCGAGAAGAAGGTGAGCGACCCGGCCGCGTCGATGGTGCGATGGCGCAGGAAATCGTGCCAGACCCGCATCACCACGTACCGGACCAGCGACGGGTCCTCGGGCAGGGAACGCGTCGAGGCCATCCTGCGAGATTACCGGGCCGTCCGGCTCGTCGCGGCCCGCCCGCAGGCTGCGCCGACCCCGGCGTCAGCCCGTAGGGTCGGGGGATGACCTGGTCCGATCCCCGCGGCGTCGGACACGACGCGTACGGCCGCCCGCTGACGCCGTACGCCGACCCCTCCTCCGTCACCCCGGGGGCCGCTCCGGGCTGGTCGGTGCATGCTCCAGCGGTCAACCCCGAGCCGGTCTGGTACCCCGTGCAGCCGGTCTTCGTCCAGCCGACGCCTCGCCGCCGGGTGGCCAGTGCCGTGGCGCTCGCCGTCGGGTTCACCGTGATCGGCACCTTCGCCCTGGCCGTCGGCCTGTACTTCCTGGTCTTCGTGCAGCCCGGGGTGCTGTTGGCCGGCAGCCTGCTCGCCTTCGTCCCGTTGACGATCGTGCTGCTCGGCATCTGGTTGGTCGACCGCTGGGAGCCCGAGCCACGGGTGGCGCTGCTGTTCGCGTTCCTCTGGGGCGCTGCGGTCGCGGTGGGGACCGCTCTGATCGTCGACTACGCCCTCGAGACGGCTCGGGCCGTGCTCGGCGTCAGGTCCGGCGAGCTGGGGGACGTGCTCGGGGCGGTGGTCCAGGCCCCGCTCGTCGAAGAGGGTGCGAAGGGACTCGGGGTGCTGCTCGTCCTGTGGATCTTCCGACGGCACTTCGACGGCCCGGTCGACGGCATCGTCTACGCGGCGACGGTCGCGGCGGGCTTCGCCTTCGTCGAGAACATCCAGTACTTCGCCCTGCAGGTCGGGGAGGATCTGGCCACGGGCAGCCAGGGCCTCGCCTACGTCTTCTTCGTGCGGGCCCTGATGTCGCCGTTCGCCCACGTGATGTACACGGCCTGCACGGGCTTCGCCCTCGGTCTCGCGGCACGGCGGACGGGCCCGTACGGCGCGATCGGCTGGTTCTTCGTCGGCCTCGTCCCCGCGGCGGGACTGCACGCGCTCTGGAACGGTGCCCTCTTCGTGGTCGGCGACGGCTTCTTCGTCTACTACCTGCTCGTGCAGGTGCCGATCTTCGTGGCCATGGTGTTGCTCGTGGTGTTCCTGCGACGCAACGAGCGAAGGGTCACCCACGACCGGCTCGCGGAGTACGCCGCGGTCGGCTGGTTCAGCGCCGACGAGGTCGGCATGCTCTCGTCGAGCGCCGGTCGCCGCCGCGCGCGGTCGTGGGCCGCGTCACGGGGCATCCGACCCGCCATGAAGGTCTTCATCTCGAACGCGACGCGCCTCGCCTTAACCCGCCAGCGGCTGGTGAAGGGCCGCCGCGCGCTCGACGAGGCCGTCCAACGCGACGAGGCCGAGCTGCTGCAGGCGCTGACCGCGAGTCGCGTCGCCCTGCAGGCACCGCCGACGGCCTTCGTCGGGTACCCGCAGCACCCGGGGTGGCCGTCGCAGGTGACCGGGCCGCCGCACTCGGGCCCCGGGTGGTGACGCGCTCGCGACGGCGACGGCGACGGCGACGGCGGTGACGGCGGCAGCGGCGACCGTGGCCGCCGCCGCGGGTCAGGGCGTCGGCGCCTCCGCGTCGTAACGTCCGAACGCGGGCGTCAGCCGGGCCACGAGCGCGACGAGGGCGACGACCAACAGACCGCCGAGCAGCGGTGGCCAGAAGACGGCGATGCCCGCGACGAGTCCGACGAACAGGTCACCGACTCGCGGCCCGCCCGTGACCACCACGATGAAGATCCCCTGCAGGCGGCCCCGCATCGCGTCCGGCGCGGCCGACTGGAGGATGGTCGAGCGGAAGATCGAGCTGACGTTGTCGCTCGCACCCGCTCCGGCCAGCGCGAGGGCGGCCCCGCCGAGGGCGGCCAGGTTCGCCTGGTCGAGTCCGGCCGTGACGCCGCCGCCGTGGGCCGGCGTCACGAGCAGCACGACGCCGAAGGCGGCGATGCAGAGACCGTAGGCGGTGATCGCCCACCGCACGGCGACACCCTGTCGGCGCACGTGGCCGAGGCGTCCCGAGAACACGCTGCTCAGCAGGGCGCCCACCGCGAACGAGGCGGAGAGGACGCCGACCGTCACCGCGCCTCCTCCGATCACGAGCGTGCCGACCACCGGGTAGAGGACGCGGGGCATGCCGAACGTCATCGCGACTATGTCCATGACGAAGGTCGTCCGGATGTTCGGCGACCGCTTCAGGAACGCCAGGCCGAAGCGCAGCGACTCGAGCCCCGGACGTTGGGTCTCGCCCTCGGGGCGGATCGGGGGCAGGGTGACGATCCCGAGGAACGCCGTCGAGAACAGCACGACGTCGACCGTGTAGGTCAGCGGGAACCCCACGCCCGCCACGAGCACGCCGGCCAGGGCGGGCCCGACGGTGAGCATCAGACCCATGCTGATGCCGCTCAGCGCGGAGGCGGCGGGCAGCAGCTCGCGGGGCAGGAGGCGCGGCACGATCGAGGCGCGGGAGGTGGCGATCATCGTGCCCGCCACGGCGTTGACCGTGGTCAACAGGTAGAGCAGCCACACCTCGTGCAGCCCGAGGTACGCGTGCAGCGCGATGGCCGCGGTCGAGAGCCAGGCGAAGACGGCGGCGACCAACGCGACCTTCCGACGGTCGAAGGCGTCGGCGAGCATGCCGCCGTAGAGGCCGGCGAGGATCATCGGGACGAGCGAGACCACGCCGACGAGCGCGACGGCGAAGGTCGACCGGGTGATCTCGAAGATCTCGAGCCCGACGGCGACGAGCGTGAGCTGCGTCCCGATGCCACTGATCGCGCTGCCCGCGAAGAGGCGGGCGAAGGCCGGGCTCGTCCGCAGCGGGGTGACGTCGACGAACAGCGGGCGACGGGCGGGCGCGGCGGGGCCGGACGGCGGAGGCGGAGGCGGGGTGGCGGACAAGCTGCCATTCTTGCCGATCGTGCAGGTTTCCGCAGGCCGGCGGCAGCCGGTGCGGCTCCCGGCGCCGCCCGGGCCCCCGCCCCCGGCCGCGGCGGAGCCCGATCGATTTGGCGTCCCGTCACCGTCGGAGTAGCGTCCATGTGTTCGCATCGATGACGTCATCTCGGTGCGGATGTCGGGTCGGCTCCTCGAGCCTCGCAGGGAGGACGCGAGTGGCCGACCCGCCCCCTCGGTCCGTCGGTGGTTGGATGGTCGGCATGACTCACGATCCCCAGACCAAGCCCGAGATCGACGCCCCGACCGGCCCCGCCCCCACCGAGCTGACCATCACCGACATCACCGTCGGTGACGGAGCCGAGGCGCAGTCCGGCTCGACCGTCAACGTCCACTACCTCGGCGTCGAGCACGACTCCGGCGAGGAGTTCGACTCGTCCTGGAGCCGTGGCGAGGCCATCAACTTCCCGCTGCAGGCCCTGGTCCGCGGGTGGCAGGAGGGCATCCCCGGCATGAAGGTCGGCGGACGCCGCGAGCTCGTCGTGCCGCCCCACCTGGCCTACGGCCCCGCCGGCGGCGGGCACCCGCTCTCGGGCAAGACGCTGATCTTCGTCATCGACCTGCTCGGCGTCAGCTGATGACGGTCGCCCCCTCGGTCGGCCTCAACGACGGGCGCACGCTGCCCCAGCTCGGCCTCGGCACCTACGGGCTGAACGGCGACGAGGGCACGGCGCAGGTCGTCCAGGCGATCTCGTCGGGCTACCGTCTGCTCGACACGGCGCTGAACTACGGCAACGAGGCGGCCGTCGGGGCGGCGATCCGCGCGACCGACGTGGCCCGTGACGACCTGGTCGTCACGACCAAGCTGCCCGGCCGACACCACGGGTTCGACGAGGCCCTGGCGAGCTTCGACGAGAGCCGGGCGAACCTCGGCCTCGAATTCGTCGACCTCTACCTGATCCACTGGCCCCTCCCGCGCATCGACAAGTACGTCGAGGCGTTCAAGGCCTTCGTCCGGTTGCAGGAAGACGGCCTCGTCGGCTCGGTCGGCGTCTCGAACTTCACGGCCGAGCACCTGCAGCGCGTCGCCGACGAGACGGGCGTGGTGCCCGCGGTCAACCAGATCGAGCTCCACCCGTACTTCCCCCAGGCCGAGCTGCGTGCCGTGCACGAGAGCATGGGCATCGTCACCGAGAGCTGGAGCCCGCTCGCGAAGCAGAGCGAACTCCTCACGGAGGCGCGGGTCACCGACATCGCGCGGGCCCACGGCAAGACGCCCACGCAGGTCGTCCTGCGCTGGCACGTCCAGCTCGGCGCGGTCCCCGTCCCGAAGTCGGCCGACGCCGGTCGTCAGCGCGAGAACCTCGACGTCTTCGACTTCGAGCTCACGCCCGACGAGGTCGAGTCGATCAGCGGCCTCGAGCGGGGCCGGCTGTGGGACGGCGACCCGCTGACCCACGAGGAGTTCTAGGCCCGGCTCCACCGCGGCCACCCCAGGAGGCGCGCTCGTCCCCCGAGGACGAGCGCGCCTCCTGCGTCCCGGGACGGATTCCCGGGCCTCGCCGTCGGTGGTCGGAAGCTAGACTGGCGTGCCGACTTTTCCCGAAGGGTACGAACACCTGTTGTCATCCGAGATCGACCGCGAACGCGCCTATGTGGGCACCCTCTACGAACGCCTCGACGAGCTTAAGGCCGACGCCCGCGTCCGTCTCGAACGGACCCGCCGCGAGACCGTCGGCGGCAACCACCAGAGCCGCAGCGAGCGCGACGCCTACGCGCGCCTGTACGAAGACACCATCGTCCAGCTCGGCTCGGTCGACGAACGGCTCGCGTTCGGTCGCCTCGAGCTCGAGACGCCCGACCTGCTCGGCCAGACCGGCGACGTCGACCGCCCGGCCGAACCGGGCGAGGGCGGGCGCTACCGCTACATCGGCCGCATCGGCCTGCGCGACGAGGCCCACCACCCGATCCTGCTCGACTGGCGCGTCCCCGGGGCCAGCGCGTTCTACCAGGCGACGGCCGCGACGCCCATGGGCGCCCGGGCCCGTCGTCACCTGACCCTCGACGGCCGCACGGTCACCCGACTCGAGGACGAGGTCTTCGACCCCGACCTGCTCGATCGCGACGACGTGCAGCTGCAGGGCGAGGGGGCGCTCATGGCCGCCCTGACCGCCCAGCGCACCGGCCGCATGACCGACATCGTCGCCACCATCCAGGGCGAGCAGGACCGGATCATCCGCTCTCAGCTCGACGGCGTGCTCGTCGTCCAGGGCGGCCCCGGCACGGGCAAGACGGCCGTCGCGCTGCACCGGGCCGCGTACCTGCTCTACTCGCACCGCGACCGGCTCAAGGGTTCGGGCGTGCTCGTCGTCGGGCCGTCGCGGTCGTTCCTGCGCTACATCGAACAGGTGCTCCCGTCCCTCGGCGAGAGCGGCGTCGTCCTGTCGAGCCTCGGCGGCCTGTACCCGGGCGTCGAGGCCCAGACCGACGACGCGCCCGACGTCGCCGCCCTCAAGGGGTCGGCCGAGATGGCCGAGCTCATGCGTCGCGCCGTCCGGTCGCGGCAGGTCCGCCCGGCCGAGCCGACGACCATCGACATCAACGGCGAACGACTCGTGGTGCGACCGGAGCTCGTCGGCGAGGCCATGCGCAAGGCCCAGGAGCGCGGCAAGCCCCACAACGTGGCCCGGGTCACCTTCAACAAGGCGGCCCTCTCGGCCCTGACGCGTCAGCTGGTCGACCAGATGCGCGAGCACGGCACGACGGTCGACGAGTCCGACGAGGCCGTCCTCCGGGAAGACATCCGGCAGTCCTACGACGTGCGCGTGCTGCTCAACACGGCCTGGCTGCCGCTCAGTGCGGAGAAGCTCGTCGAGGACCTCTTCGCCCGGCCGAACTGGCTCGCGTCGATCACCCCGCGCTGGACGCCCGAGCAGCGCGCCCTGTTGCGCCGCGAACGCGGAGCGGGCTTCACGGTGTCCGACGTGCCGCTGCTCGACGAGGCCGCCGAGCTGCTCGGCGAGTTCCAGACCGGTGTCGACCCCGAGCGCCTGGCCCGCAAGGCCCAGCGCAAGCGCGACATCGAGAACGCCGAGCGGGCGATCGAGAACATGGGCGTCGAGGGCATGGTCAGTGCCGAACAGATCGCCGGCGGCTTCGCCGAGCGGGCGGCGTCGATGACCACGGCCGAGCGGGCCGCGGGCGACCGTGCCTGGGCGTTCGGCCACGTGGTGGTCGACGAGGCGCAAGAACTCTCGCCCATGCAGTGGCGACTGCTCTCCCGGCGCTGCCCGCTGCGGTCGTTCACCGTCGTCGGCGACATCGCCCAGGCGTCGAGCCCGGCGTCGGCGACCTCGTGGGACCGCGCCCTCCAGGCCCTGCTCGGCCGTCGTCGCGGCGGAGGCGCCCAGGGCACGTCGGCTCCGTGGCGGCTCGAAGAACTGACCGTCAACTACCGCACGCCGGCGCAGATCGTCACCTACGCCGAGGGCGTCGCGACGGCGAGCGGTCTGCAGATCACCCCGAGCCGATCGGTGCGCTCGAGCGAATGGCCGGTCCGCGAGGTGACCGGCGCCTCCTCGAAGGACGACTTCGTCCGTGCCACCGTCGACGCCGTCCGGGCCGACCGGGCGATCGACTCCGAGGGCACGCTCGCGGTGATCGCCCCCGAGCAGGCCGTCTCGACCCTCGTCGAGGCCCTGTCGGCCGAGTTCGACGGTCTCGTGGCCGCCGGCACGGCGTCGTTGACCAAGCCGATCTCGGTGCTGAGTCCGGCGACGTCGAAGGGTCTCGAGTTCGACTCGGTCGTCGTGGTCGACCCCGAGCGCGTCCGACTGGCGAGCCGACGCGGCAACGCCAGTCTCTACGTGGCGATGACCCGGCCCACGCAACGCCTCACGGTCGTCTCGTAGGCCGGGTCGTCTCGCAGGCCGGGTCGGGGCGCGCCGGGGCCGGCCGGCTCGGCCTGTGCCGGCCCGGCCCCCGCGCCGGCTCGGCCCCTGACCCGGTCAGGCCCCGGCCACCCCGAACTCGTCGTCGAGGGCCGCCAACTCCCGGTCGACGCGTGCTCTCAGGGCGTCTTTCTCGACGGCGGGCAGCCAGCTGGCGTCGACGCCAGCGGAGGCCATCGAGCGCACCTGGTCGGCGGTGGCCCCGATCTGTTCGTGCACGATGCGGTACTCGGCGGCGAGGGTCGTCGGGAACATGCCCGGGTCGTCGGAGGCCGGCACGACGTTCAGGCCCGCCTCGAGCATGGCCTCGATGGAGGCGCGGCGCCAGGGACGCCACGACCGTCGCGAGGTCGTCGACACGACGGTGAACGCCACCTGCTCGTCGCGCACGCGCGCGACGACCTCGTCGTCCTCGAGCACGTAGTACCCGTGGTCGATGCGGTCGCAGCCGAGCTGGTCGAGGCACGTGATCGTGTTGACCGCCGTGGGGGAGTGCTCGGACGAGTGGGCCGTCCGGCCCAGCCCGGCCTCGCCCGCGAGTCGGTAGGCGTCGACGAAGCGCTCGGGTGGCCCGCTCGTCTCGAGGTTGTCGAGACCGATCCCGGCCACGTACTCGTGCGGGTGGTCCACCACCTGACGGACGAGCTCGAGGGCGTGCTCGCCGCTCCTGCTGCGGTCGATGCCCTGGATCATGCGCCCGGTCATGCCGAAGTCGCGCTCGGCGAGCCGGATGCCCTCGGCGTAGGCCTCCACCGAGCCGGTGTAGCCGAGCGACGCGAGGTGCGGCGGGACGGCGTCGAAGAACAGCTCGAGATGCCGCGTCGCACTCGCGTGGTGCGCGTCCTCGAAGGCCTCGTAGACGATCCGGGTGAGGTCGTCCGCGTCGCGGAGCACCTCGACGACCCAGTTCGAGGCCTGGAACAGCGAGTACGACACCTCCGGCTCGTCGACGCTGCGCCCCTGCGGCACGGGGATGCGCGTGTCGCGGTAGAGAGCCGGGTCGGGCGGGAGCGAGTTGATGTCGGCGAAGATCCGCTCGGGCTCGTCGGGCAGGTCGAGACCCTCGCGGCGCGCCAACTCGGCGAAGGTGCTCGCGCGGACCGTCCCGATCAGGTGGCAGTGCAGGTCGACCTTGGGCATGCGCTCCAGGTAGGCCGGGGGCAGGGTGGTGTCCGTCACCGCGAGGTCACCTCGCGGGCGAAGCGGTCGACCCAGTCCGAGCGGGTGGGGACGAGTTCGGTCGGATCGAGGGTCGAATAGCCCGCCGCGACCGGGTCGGCGGCGATGTCGCCCACGACGGCCTCGATCGTGTCGGGCACCGTGGCGCCCGGGGCGACCGGCAGGTCGCCGACGATCTCGGCGGACGAGGTCTGCGCCTCGACCGAGAGCAGGTAGTCGATGAACTGGTTCGCACCGTCGACGTTCTCGGCGCCGGTCGGGATCATCGCGCGGTTGGTGGCCATGTAGCGGCCCGTCGCGGGGGCCGTCCAGGCGATCGGTTCGCCGGACTCGACGAGGTCGGTCGCGAAGCCGCTCAGGGAGTCCGCGGCGACGATCTCGCCCTGCGTCAGCAGGTTGGTCACCTCGGTGGAGGAGCTGTAGAACTGCAGCACGCCGGGGGCCCACTCACCGAGCCGGTCGAGGGCCGCGTCGATGTCGTAGGGTCCGTCGCCGTACTCCTCCGCGACGCCCGAGACCATCAGCTGGCCGGCCGTCACCGAGATGTCCGGCAGGGCGACCTTGCCCGAGAGCTCCTCTTCGCCGTACAGGCTCCACTGCGCGGCCTCGTCGGCGGTCAGTTCGTCGGTCGAGTACATCGTCCCGTTGAGCTGGTAGCTGTAGGCCGGGCCGAGGTACGAGTCCTCCTTCGCGAAGTCGGCGATCTCGTCGAGCGACGGCACGGCCGAGGCGTCCACCTGCTGGAAGAGGTCGTCCTCCTGGCCGAGGGCCGCGTAGTAGTCCGAGATCAGCATGACGTCCACGTCGGGCTGCCCGCCCGCGACCTGCAGCTGGGACAGGCGGTCGGAGTTCGATCCGGTGTCGACGACCACCTCGATGCCGGTCTTCTCGGTGAACGGGTCGATGACGGCTTCCTGGAACTCCTCGACGCCGAACGGGAAGGTGCTCACGGTGATCGTGTCGGCGTCGGGCTCGCCGCCGCCGTCGGCGGAGCAGCCGGCGAGCACGAGGGTCGTCACGGCGACGCCGGCGACGATCGCCAGGCGGGTGCGGAGGGTGGAGGTCATGGTCGTGTCCTTTCGGGGCGGTCTCGGCGAGACCGGGCGGTGTGGAACGCGGGTGGGTGGGATGGTGGAGGGAAGACCCGAGGAGGCGCGCGCGGCTCCGCGCACCGGGCGGGTCAGTCGGCGAGGGCCACGAGTCGCGACGCCGGCGCCGTGACGGTCACCCGGTCGCCGATCGCGACCGTCTCGGAGCCCGTGCTGCGGACGTCCGACAGCAGGCGCACCTCCGCACCGGCGGCGTCGACGGCCTGCACGGTGACGAGCAGGTCGACCCCGCGGTACGCGACGTCGGTGACGACCCCGGCGAGCTGCAGGCCGTCGGGCACCGCGCCTCCTGCGGGGGGCTCGGGGACGACCCCGAGGTGCTCTGGGCGGATCGCGAGCAGCGTGCCGTCGGCCGCCGTGACGAAGTTCTCGTAGCCGAGGAAGTCGGCGACGAAGCGGTTCGCCGGGTTCGGGAACACGTGCTGGGGCGAGCCCTGCTGCATGATCCGGCCGGCCCGCATGAGGATCATGTCGTCGCTCATCTCGAGCGCTTCGTCCTGGTCGTGCGTGACCAACACGACGGTGAGGCCCGTCTCGCCCTGGATGCGGCGGATCTCGGCGCGCATCTGGACGCGCAGGCGCGCGTCGAGGTTCGACAGGGGTTCGTCGAGCAGCAACAGCTTCGGCCGGATGGCGATGGCGCGGGCCAGCGCGACGCGCTGTTGCTGGCCGCCCGAGAGCTTCTTCGGCTTGCTGCCGGCGAGGTGGGCCAGGCCGACCAGGTCGAGGGTCTCCATGACGCGACGGCGGCGCTCGGCGGTGTCGACGCCGCGCAGCTTCAGTCCGTAGCCGACGTTGTCGGCGACGCTCAGGTGCGGGAACAGTGCGTAGGACTGGAACACCATGCCCAGGTCGCGCTTCTCGGGTGGGGTGCGCGTGCTGTCGACGCCGGCGATGCGGATCGTCCCCGACGTCGGGGCGGCGTAGCCGGCGAGCATGCGCAGGCTCGTCGTCTTGCCACAGCCGCTCGGGCCGAGCAGCGTCGTGAGCTTGCCCTCGGCGATCGACAGGTCGATCGAGTCGACGGCGGTGAAGTCGCCGAAGACCTGGCTGACGGCGACGAATTCTGCTGCGGTGCTCATCTGTTGATGCCTCCGAAGATCTTGGCGAAGCCGACGGTGCGTTCGGCGATGACGGCGATGACGACGGTGCCCGCGAGGATCAGCGTGGCCATCGCCGCGACCATGGGGTCGTAGCTCTGCTGCACGTAGTCGAGCATCGTGACGGGCAGGGTGCGGAAGTCGCGGCTCTGCAGCAGCAACGACAGGGGCACGTTGTTGAACGAGGTGACGAAGCTGAGCAGCGCCGCCGAGAAGATGCCGGGCCGCAGCAGGGGCAGGGTCACCGTGACGAAGGCCCGCAGGGGAGACGCGCCGAGACCGCGGGCGGCCTCCTCGAGGGCGGGGTCGGCCAGGGCCAGGGAGGCGCCGGTCACGCGGACCGCGTAGGGCAGCATCAACACGGTGTGCCCGATCAACAGCACGGGGAAGGCGTCGAGCCGGAACCCGATGACGAGCTGCTGGTAGAGCGCGAGCCCCACCACGAGCTCGGGCACGATCAGGGGCGACAGGAACAGCGCCTCGACGAGGCCCTTGCCCGGCAGCCTGCCGCGATGGATCGCCAGGGTCGCGGGGATGCCGACGAGCAGGGCGAGCACGGTGGCGATCAGGGCCAGCTGGAGGCTCGAGACCAGGGCCTGGGTGAACGGGTCGTAGCCGAAGGCGGCCTCGAACCAGCGCAGCGAGAACCCCTGGGGCGGGAAGCGCAGGGTGCGTTCACTCGTGAACGCGGTGGCGACGACGAAGAGGATCGGGACGATCATCACGACGTAGCCCGCGACGGCGAGCGTGCCGGCGACCGGGCGGCGGGTGGTCACGAGGTGGCTCCCTTCCGGGCGACGAGCGACGAGAGGCCGGAGACGACGAAGACCAACACGGTCATGATCAGGGCGGTGGCCGAGGCCCCGGCCCAGTCGATCGTCACGCTCGAGTACGAGAAGAGCTGGGTGGCGAGCATGCGTTGGCCCGAGCCGCCGAGCAGGTACGGGGTCGTGTAGGCGGTGACCGAGCCCGCGAAGACGAGGGTGGCCGCGACGACGACGCCGGGCAGAGAGAGGGGCACGACGATGCTCCAGAAGGTTCGCGTGCGGCTCGCGCCGAGTCCGCGGGCGGCGTCGTCGAGGCCCGGGTCGACCTGGGCCACGGCCGAGTAGCACGAGATGATCGCGAGCGGCAGGAACAACTGGGTCAGACCCAGCACGATCGCCAACTCGGTGTAGAGGAGTTGCGGGGCCTCGTTGACCAGGCCGAGCGTCGTGAGCAGTTGACCGATGGCACCGTTCTTGCCGAGCACCACGAGCCACCCGAAGGTGCGGACGACGTTGCTGAGCAGCAGCGGGAAGATCGCCAGGGCGAGCAGGACGCCCGACCAGCGCGAGGTCGAGCGGGCGAGCAAGTAGGCGATGGGGAAGCCGAGGGCCACGCAGATCACCGTGACGACCAGGCCGAGCCCCACGGTCCGACCGATGATGCGCAGGTCGAACGGGTCGGTGAGCATCTGGCCGAGGCGGCCGACGATCTCGCCGGCGGTCACGCCGGGTGGGGCGAAGAGCATCGCGAGCGACGGCACCGCGAAGCCGATCAGCAGGAACGCGAGGCCCGGCAGCAGCAGGAGCAGCGCGGGTTTGCGGGACGTCACGGGTTGTCCTCCGATCGGTGTGGCCTCTGGGGGGATGCCGACCCCACCTCGGGTGAAACCGGTTACATCGACCCTAAGGGCGCTGGTCGCCTGCGTCGGCCCCGCCGTGTAAACACCTTGTTACAAGCGTCGGACCGCCGCGCGGGACCGGTTTCACGGAGGCCCTAGGGTGGTGGGCATGACTGGGGCAGGGCGGCTCGCGACGCTGGCGGACGTGGCGACGCTGGCGGGCGTGTCGAAGGCCACCGCCTCTCGCGTCCTCAGCCGCCCCGAGCTGGTGTCGCCCGACACGGCCGGACGCGTGCTCGCCGCCGCCGAGAAGCTCGGCTTCGTGCCCAACCGGGCGGCCCGCCAACTGGCGAGGGGGCGCACGGGCGTGGTCGCGCTCGTCGTGCCGACCCTCGACAACGCGTTCTTCACGCCGATCATCGCCGGGGCCCAGGCCGCGGCGGGCGAGGCCGACCTCCAGCTGACGGTCGCCGTCCACCCGCTGGCCGAGGCGGGCGAGCTGGCGGCGTTCGAGCGGCTGTCGCACCAGGTCGACGGGTTCATCGTCGTCGCCCCTCGCGGGGCCGACGACGTCGTGCGGGCCGCGACCGGCCACAAGCCGACCGTGCTCGTCGACCGCGAGGTGGCCGGGGTGTCGTCGGTCGTCGCCGACACGGCGGCCGCCTTCGGCTCGCTCGTGTCGCGCTTCGTCGTCGAGGGGCACGAGCGTGTCGTCTACCTCGGCGGGCCCGACGGCTCGTGGCAGAACACCCAGCGCACGGCCGCGGTGGTCGACGCGGCGGCCGGCCGGGCCGAGCTGACGGTGCTGGGTCCCTACCCGTCGACCTTCGAAGCCGGCGTCCGGGCGAGCGACCACGTCCTCGCCTCCGGGGCGACGGCCGTCGTGCCCTACGCGACGGCCATCGGGCTCGGCCTGATGTTCGTCCTCCGGGCCGACGAGCACCGCGACCGCTCCGTGACGGTCAGCTCGGAACGCATGGTCGTCGACGCCCTCGGTCTGGTCGGCGTCCCGGCGATCGACGTCGACGGCGAGCACCTGGGGCGGGTCGCGGCCGGGCGCCTGCTCGAGCTGCTGGCACCGGGTGGGCCGTCCGAGCCGACCTCCACGCGCCTCCCGGTGCCGGTCCGCTGGCCCTGACCTCGACGACGGGCTGCGAAGCCCGACGCGGCTCGGCGGGAGGCGGCCGGGCCGGGGGAGGCTCGGCGGTGGGCGCCGGGCGTCGGGCGTCAGGCGTCGGGCGTCGGGTGTCGGGCGCCTCAGCGGGAGGCGCCTCAGCGGTAGTCGGCGGGCCAGGCGAAGGCCGGAGGCGCGGTGACGGTCTCGCCGATCGGCGCGAGCACGAGGTCGATGCGTTCGAAGTCCCGCAGCGGGATGCCGGCCGGGTCGGACGTGTAGGGGCTGCCGCCGACGAAGGTGTGCAGTTCGAGCCCGTCGTCGTGCCCGAGCGACCCGACCCCGCGTCCGTCGAGGGCGACGTCCCACTCGCTGAACAGTTGGCCCAGCACGAAGGTCTCGCGGGTGGGGGACTCGACGTGCACGATGCCGCTCGTGTCGTGCGTGTGGATCTCGGCGGCGAACTTAGCGTCCGAGTCGTGCCCGATGTCGCCGGGCACGGTCACCGCCTGCCCGTCGACGGTGATCGAGAGGTGCGTGTGCACGTGCATGGCGAGGTCCTGGCCCCAGACGTTCTCGAGACCGGCGGCGGCGGCCCGGGTCTCGAGCCGGTCGGTGGCGGGTCGACCCCACGGAGGCGCGGTGACGGCCCCTCGGACGTTCAGCGGGTTGCCGCTCTGCACCACGGCCACCCCGACCCCGCCCGCCACGAGGACGACGAGGGCGAGCAGCCCCGCGAGCACCTCGCCCGAGAGACGCCGACGAGGTCGGCGCGTGCGGTCGCTCATCGGGTCGGACCGGCCTCGGCCTCGGAGGTGCTGCGGACGCGGTCCACGAGCTCGCGCCACGGCCCCGTGACCTGCTGCTCGGGCAGTTTGGCCTTGCGGGTGGGCCGGGTCTCGGCCGTGATGACCCAGACGAAGCGATCGGGCTGCACGGCCTGCGCGGCGGCCGGGGCCTGCGACCAGGGCACCTGGTCGATGAGGACGAGCCACGACTCGGTGTCGGGCTCGGAGTCGACGTCGACCGTCCAACTGCGGGTGAGACCGGCGAAGCCACCGGAGCGCGACACGGTGACCTTCATGGGCGCGATGCTACCCCGGCCGTGTCCGGGGCAGCAGGGTCTCGTGCCGGCCGGCGTCAGCTGGCCGGGGTGACCCCGACGCCCTCCCACCCGGCCGACGTCGCGCGGGTCTCGTCGGAGTCCGCTCCGTACCGTGTGGTCGCCGCCTCGACGGTGGCCGCCGCGAACTGCGCGAAGGTCGCCTCGGTCGACAGCGTGCCGCCGGTCAGCGTGTCGTACCAGATCTGCCCCGCCCGCAACCAGGCCTCGCCACCGAGTGCCTCGGCGACGAGGTAGAAGGCCCGGTTGGGGATGCCCGAGTTGAGGTGCACCCCGCCGTTGTCGTCGGTGGTCTCGACGTAGTCGTCCAGGTGGGCGGGTTGGGGGTCCTTCCCGAGGACGTCGTCGTCGTACGCGGTGCCCGGGGCCTTCATCGACCGCAGCGCCCGCCCCTGCACCTCGGCGGTGAAGAGCCCTTCGCCGATGAGCCAGGTCGCGTCGTCGGCGGTCTGCCCGAACAGGTGCTGCTCGACGAGCGCCCCGAACACGTCGCTGACCGACTCGTTGAGCGCACCCGACTGCCCCTGGTAGGTGAGGTTCGCGGTGTACTGCGTGACGCCGTGGGTGAGCTCGTGCCCGATGACGCTGACCGAGGCCGTGAAGCGCCCGAAGACTTCGCCGTCGCCGTCGCCGAACACCATCCGCTCGCCGTTCCAGAAGGCGTTGTCGTAGTCCTGGCCGTAGTGGACGGTCGCGTCGAGCGGCAGCCCGGCGCCGTCGATCGACGACCGCCCGTAGACCTCCTGGAACAGCGCGTAGGTCGCGCCGAGGGCGTCGTACGCCTCGGTGGCGGCGACGTCGTCGGTGGCGGGTTCGCCCTCGCCGCGGACGCGGACGCCCGGCAGTTCTTCGGTGCCCTGCGCGTCGGACACCGTGCGCTCGAGCACGGAGTCCGCGCCGAGCGCCCCCCGGACGACCGGGGGAGTCGCGTTGCGGTCGACGGCCTCCATCGCGAGCAGCCCGTTGCGTGCGGCCTGCGGTGCCCGGTGCAGGCGGGGCGAATCGGCTTCGGCGAGGTGGGCGAGCAGGTACGGGGGGACGATGAACCGCGACATGCGTGCACTCTCGCACGCGCCTCCGACATCGGGCCCGACTGTTCACACGATCGTGACGTACCGGTCGGTCGCGCGTCGCGGGGACGGACGCAGCAGGGCTCGAGGGGCGGGGGGCGCCGTCCGCCCGACTACCGTTGAGGGCATGACCGTCACCGATGCCTCCTCGTTCGTCGACAGCAAGATCGCCGTCGTCCCCGACTTCCCGAAGCCCGGCATCCTCTTCCGCGACGTCACCCCGCTCTTCTCCGACGCCGACGCCTTCGCCACCGTGACGACGGCGCTCTCCGAGCCGTTCGACGGCGGGTTCGTCGCCGTCGCCGGCATCGAGGCGCGCGGCTTCGCGCTCGCCGGGGCCATCGCGATCGAGCAGGGCGTCGGCGTCCTCACGGTGCGCAAGGCGGGCAAGCTGCCCGGCGAGGTCCTCAGCGAGAGCTACGCCCTCGAGTACGGCGAGGCCACGCTCGAACTGCGTCCGAACCAGATCCCGGCGGGGTCGAGCGTCCTGATCGTCGACGACGTGCTGGCGACCGGCGGCACGGTCGAGGCGACCGTCACCCTGCTCGAACGAGCGGGCTACGTCGTGGCCGGCGTCGCCGTGCTGCTCGAGCTCGACGGTCTCGGTGGCCGGGCCCGCCTCGAGGGCCACGTCCCCGTTCACGCCCTGTCGTCCGCCCCCGCCTGACGTCTCGCGTCGGCCGGGTGCCGGTGGCCGTCGGACCTCAGGCGAACGACCGAGCGGCCTCGAGCGCACCGGGGAAGAGCAACCCCGCCCCGCCCAGCAGGCAGCCCAGGGCGACGATCACGAAGACCCCGACCCAGACGACGCCCGGCACCCGGGTCAGCCCGGCGAGTTGGTCGGCGTCCGACGCGGTCGAGCGTGAGCGCCGCCGGCTCCGTTGCAGTTCGAGCGACGCCCGCAGCGCGCCGAAGCCGAGGACCGACGTCACGACGAGTCCGAACACCGCCTGCCAGGTCGGCGACGCGAAGAACGTCACGGCGACGACGAGGGCGGCGCCGAGCAGCACCACCCAGAGCCCGAACCAGTTGCGGATCTGCACGAGCATCAGCGCGAGCAGCAGCAGCAGGGCCCAGAGCAGCCCGGCCGCGTAGCCGGCCGACAGCAGCCACGCGGCGCCCAGGGCGGCGATCGCGGGTGCGGTGTAGCCGGCGAGCAACGTGATGACCATGCCCGCCCCGGTCCGCGGCCCCTTCGAGACGGTCAGGCCCGAGGTGTCCGAGTGCAGTCGGATGCCCGTCAGCCGACGACCGGTCAGAACCGCGGCGAGGCCGTGCCCGCCCTCGTGCACGACGGTGACGGCGTGCCGCACCGTGTGCCAGGTGCCCGGCAGCAGCACGAGCAGCAGGCCGGCGGCGACGCTGCCGAGCAGCCACGAGCCGGGCAGGGGGGCGGCGAGCTGGCTGATCCGGGCCCAGAGGTCGGTGAGTGCGTCCACCCGACGAGCCTAGGAGGCGGGGGGGGGGGGGGGGGGGCCCCCCCCCCCCCCGGCCCCCCCCCGGGGGCCCCCCCCGGGGGGGGGCCCCCCCGGGGGGGGTGGGGCCGGGCGGGCGGGCGCCCCCCCCCCCCGGGCCCACC
>NZ_JBSSDL010000017.1:0-31746 GCF_054060695.1 Frigoribacterium sp. 2355
CTCCTGACCGGCGCGGGGGGCCCCCCCAAGAAACCCGCCGGCCCCCCCCCCCCCCCCCACCCCCCCCCCCCCCCACCCCCCCCCCCCCCCCCCCCCCCCCCCCCCCCCACCCCCCCCCCCCACCCCCCCCCCCCCCCCCCCCCCCCCCCGGGCCCGGGGGCCCCCCCCCCCCCCCTCCTCGGCCCTGCCGCGGTCGCCCCCGGGGCGGGTCGTCCTCCAGGCTGATCTTCGGCCGTTCCGGGCGTCCTCCCACCGACCGGTGCCGCACCATGGACGGATGCGTCGCGCCGTCCTCCTCCTGCTCACCCTCGTCTACCTCGCCGGGGTCGCCTGGATGACCCTGCGACCGAGCGTCTACGACGCGGACACCGGAGCGTTGCTCTGGCGGGCGCTCGACGTCTTCGCCCGGCACGACGAGACCTCGTGGATCACCTTCGCCCGGGTCGAGGCCGCGGCGAACGTGGCGATGTTCGTCCCGATGGGCATGTTCCCGGCGCTCCTGCTGCCGAAGCGCTTCTGGTGGGTCGGCATCGTGGTCGGGTTCGCCGCGACGGTGGGCATCGAGACCTTCCAGGCGACGTACCTGTCGGCCACGCGCTTCTCCGACCCGCAGGACCTCGTCATGAACACCCTCGGGGCCGCGATCGGCGCGGCGTTCGTCGGACTCGTCCTGCCTCGGCGGCGTCGGGGTCGGGGACGGGGCCGATCGCGACAAGGGTCGGCGGCGCCCGTCTGGTAGGCTCCTCAGGTTGCCGTCTGAACGGCCGCGGAGAAAGAGAGCTCGCACATCCGGTGACGAGCACCGCGCAACGAACTGAAAGGGGATCCCTCCATGGCACTCGCACCTGACGTCAAGACCCGGATCATCGAAGAATACGCGACCCACCCCGGCGACACCGGATCCCCCGAGGTCCAGGTCGCCGTGATGACGCAGCGCATCCTCGACCTGACCGAGCACCTCAAAGAGCACAAGCACGACCACCACTCGCGTCGTGGCCTGTTGCTGCTCGTCGGCCAGCGCCGTCGCCTCCTGGGCTACCTGTCCAAGGTCGACATCGAGCGCTACCGCACGCTCATCGGTCGTCTCGGCCTGCGCCGCTAGTCCTCGCGCTCCGGACGTCTCGACGACGGCCCCCTCGGCACCCAGCTCCGGCTGCACGCCGAGGGGGCCGTTCTCTCGTTCCGGGGGAGGGGCGGTGCCCGTGCCCGAGGGCAGGTGCGGCACTCAGTACCAGTTGTTCGCGACCGAGTGCGCCCACGCGGCGCACATCGTGCCGTAGCGGCCCTGGATGTACCCGATGCCCCAATCCACCTGGGTGCGGTAGTTCGTCTGCCAGTCCAGTCCACTCGAGGCCATCTTGTTGCCGGGCAGGGCCTGGGGGATGCCGTAGGCACCGCCCGACGGGTTGGTCGCGTTGGTGCGCCAGCCCGATTCTTTGTTCCAGAGCTGGACGAGGCAGGTGTACTCGGCCCCGGACCCGACCTTCGTGGCCGCGTAGGCCTTGGCGCCCGCCGGGTCGTTCACCGCTCCGGTCGGGGGAGGCGTCGCTCCGCCGGGACGTCCCGTGCCGGGGACGGTCGCCCCGCCCCCGGACGATCCACCACCCCCGGACGATCCGCCACCTCCGGACGATCCGCCACGTGACGGCGCCCTCGCGGCGGCGGCGGCCTGGGCCTTCGCCGCGGCCTCCTGCGCCGCGTACGCCTGCTGCGCGGCGACCCCGGCCCGGTACTGCTGTTCGAGCTCCGCCGTCGAGTCCTTCAGGGCGGCGAGCTGGGCGTAGAGGTCGGACGACCTCTGGGTGGCGCTGGCCACCTCGGCGTCCGCGGTCGCCTGCGCCGCGGCGGCCTGGTCGGCCGTGGCCCGGGCATCACGCGCGAGCGAGTCGCGCCGGTCGGCCGCGGTCGTCGCCTGCTCGCTGAGGGACGACACCGTGTTGCTCGCGGTCGTGGCGTCGGCGAGCACCGTCTGCCACCGGTCGCCGAGCTGCGTGAGCGAGCCCAACTGGTACAGCGCGGCCCCGGGGTCGGGCGACGTGAAGAGGTCGGTGCCCAGGGTCTGCGTGCCGCCGGTGCGGAACAGGCTGCCGGCGAGCTGGCCGGCCTCCCGCTCCGCCGTGTCGGCGGTGGCCCGCGCACGCTCGGCGTCGGCCGAGAGCTCGTCCGCTCGCTGCGACGCCGCCGCGAGGTCGGACTGCGCCGCCGCGTCGGCCTGGTCGGCGAGGACCGCCTCGTCGCTGCGGTCGGACGCGGCCTTCTCGAGGCTGTCGAGCGACGCGTCGATCAGGTCGACCTGCGCCTGGGTCGCCGCGGCGTTCCCCTTCGCGGCCTCGACCTGGGCCCAGGTCGGGTAGCCCGCGGCGGACGCGGCGGAGGGCGCCACGAGCGTCGTCAACACGAGAGCCAAGGAGGCGCCGGTCGCCACCGCGAGGCGGCTCGCGCGACGATCCCGGCCGGACCTGTCGTGAGCACGCATGGAGACGACCCTAACGCCGTCCCCCCGGCACCGCGCCTCCCCGTCCGGGCGACACCCGCGTCGCGGACCCCGGCCGGACGGGTCCGAGTGCTAGGATCGCGCTCGGAGCAGGCCGGTACGGCTGCTGGTCACCGGTGGTGACAGGCGGAATGCCCCGACCGACGCCGAGCGTCCGGGTCGGGTGCGGGGTCCGACCGTTTCTACTGTTGGCCAGACGTGCCACCGCCTCCGTCGCGTTGTTGCACGTGCATGTCGCCATGCCGTCCACGCCGCCCGCTCCGGTACACATCGATGCCCACACGGGGCCTCGATGCAAAACAAAGAGGAGTAGCCCCCACATGGAGGGTCCAGAGATCAAGTTCGGCGAAGCCGTCCTCGACAACGGCAAGTTCGGCAAGCGCACCATCCGATTCGAGACCGGTCGTCTCGCCCAGCAGGCTCAGGGAGCCGTCGCTGCCTACCTCGACGAAGACACCATGCTCCTGTCGGCCACGAGCGCCAGCAAGAAGCCGAAGGACAACTTCGACTTCTTCCCGCTCACCATCGACGTCGAAGAGCGTTCGTACGCCGCGGGCAAGATCCCCGGCTCGTTCTTCCGCCGCGAGGGTCGCCCCTCGACCGAGGCCATCCTGGTCTGCCGCCTCATCGACCGGCCGCTGCGTCCCTCGTTCGTCGAGGGTCTGCGCAACGAGGTCCAGGTCGTCATCACGGTGCTGAGCATCGCTCCCGACGAGTTCTACGACGCCCTCGCGATCAACGCGGCCAGCGCCTCCACCCAGATCTCGGGTCTGCCGTTCTCCGGCCCCATCGCCGGTGTGCGTCTCGCCCTGATCGGTGACCAGTGGGTCGCCTTCCCCAAGGCCAGCCAGCTCGCGGACGCCGTCTTCGACCTGACCGTCGCGGGCCGTGTCGTCACCGACGCCGCCGGCAACGAGGACGTCGCGATCATGATGGTCGAGGCCGAGGCCACCGAGCACGCCTGGGGTCTCATCCAGGGCGGCGCCACGAAGCCCGACGAGGCGATCGTGGCCCAGGGCCTCGAGGCCGCCAAGCCCTTCCTCAAGCAGCTCGTCGACGCCCAGGCGACGATGGCCGCCCAGGCCGCGAAGGAGATCGCCGACTACCCGGTGTTCCTCCCCTACACCGACGAGGTGCTCGAGGCCGTCACGGCCGCCGCCGGCACCGAGCTCGCCGAGGTCTACAAGATCGCCGGCAAGATCGAGCGCCAGGACGCCGACGACGCCCTCAAGTCGCGTGTCAAGGACGCGATCGCCGCCAAGGTCGACGCGGGCGAGCTGCCCGACACGGCCCTCGGCCAGGTCGGTGCCGCCTACAAGTCGGCCACGAAGAAGGTCGTCCGCGACCGCATCCTCACCGAGCAGATCCGCATGGACGGCCGCGGCCTCGCCGACATCCGTCCGCTCGACGCCGAGGTGCAGGTCATCCCGCGCGTCCACGGCTCCGCCATCTTCCAGCGCGGCGAGACCCAGATCATGGGCGTCACCACGCTGAACATGCTCAAGATGGAGCAGCAGATCGACTCGCTGAGCCCGGTCACCAAGAAGCGCTACCTGCACCACTACAACTTCCCGCCCTACTCGACCGGTGAGACCGGCCGCGTCGGGTCGCCGAAGCGTCGCGAGATCGGGCACGGCTTCCTCGCCGAGCGCGCCCTCGTGCCGGTGCTGCCCAGCCGCGAAGAGTTCCCCTACGCGATCCGGCAGGTGTCCGAGGCCCTCGGCTCCAACGGTTCGACGTCGATGGGTTCGGTCTGCGCGTCGACCCTGTCGCTGCTCAACGCCGGTGTGCCCCTCAAGGCCCCGGTCGCCGGCATCGCCATGGGCCTCGTCTCCGACACCGTCGACGGTCAGACCCGCTACGCGGCCCTGACCGACATCCTCGGTGCCGAAGACGCTCTGGGCGACATGGACTTCAAGGTCGCCGGCACGAGCGAGTTCGTCACGGCGATCCAGCTCGACACCAAGCTCGACGGTCTGCCGACGGCCGTGCTCGACGCCGCCCTCAAGCAGGCGAAGGAGGCGCGCACCGCCATCCTCGGCGTGCTCAACTCGGCGATCGACGCCCCCGACGAGATGGCCCCGACCGCGCCCCGCGTGATCTCGGTCCAGATCCCGCAGGACAAGATCGGCGAGCTGATCGGCCCCAAGGGCAAGACGATCAACGCCATCCAGGACGAGACCGGCGCCGACATCAGCATCGAAGAAGACGGAACCGTCTACATCGGTGCCGTCGACGGTCCCTCGGCCGAGGCCGCCCGCGCCCAGGTCAACGCGATCGCCAACCCGACCAACCCCGAGATCGGCGAGCAGTTCCTCGGCACGGTCGTCAAGATCGCGTCCTTCGGTGCGTTCGTCTCGCTCCTCCCCGGCAAGGACGGCCTGCTGCACATCAGCGAGGTCCGCAAGCTCGCCGGCGGCAAGCGCGTCGAGAACGTCGAGGACGTCCTCGGCGTCGGCCAGAAGATCCTCGTCGAGATCACGAAGATCGACGACCGCGGCAAGCTCTCGCTCGCCCCGGTCGTGGCGGAAGAAGCCGACACCGACTCGAGCGGAGCGACCGAGCAGTCGACCGACGAGTCCGTCGACGCGTAGTCACCGCACCACGAAGGGCCCGCCCCGACCTCGGTCGGGGCGGGCCCTTCGCCGTCCCGGCGGGGCTCCCTGGTCGCTGCCGGAGCAGGAGGCGCGTCCCCCGGATCGGGGCGGCGACACGGCGTAACGATTGGGTGCGGCGGCGGCGGAAACCGGGCGCGTGGCCGTATTCTTGATCGTGGAGGGCGAACCATACCCCATGCGATCGCACAGAGTCGCATCGGGAGTTCGCGACGAGGAAGGAACGGCGTGACCGAGACGACGGCCGAGCTCGCCCGTTCTGCCACGTCCGACTTCGCCGCCGCGGCCGCCATCGCGGCCGCCGCCGCCCGGGCTTCCGCCGCCCAGCCCACCGTTCCCGTCGATCTCGGCATCATCCAGCCGCGCCGCCGTCTGGGCCTCTCCGACCTCAAGGTCTTCCCCCTGGCCCTCGGCGGCAACGTGTTCGGGTGGACGGCCGACCAGGCCGAGACGACCTCCGTGCTCGATGCCTACTTCGATCTCGGCGGCAACTTCGTCGACACGGCCGATTCCTACGCCGGGGGTCGCAGCGAGATCATGATCGGATCGTGGATGCGCTCCCGTCGATCACGCGACGACATGGTCGTGTCCACCAAGGTGGGCAAGAGCGCCGACAACCCCGGTCTGACCCCCCGCTCGATCGAGCGGGCCGTCGACGCGTCCCTCGAGCGGCTCGGAACCGACCACATCGACCTGCTCTACTTGCACGTGGACGACACCGAGGTGGCGTTCGAGCGCACCCTGCTGGCCGTCGACCACCTCATCCGGGTGGGCAAGGTCCGATGGTTCGGCGGTTCCCACCACTCGGGCAACCGCCTCTACGAGGCCCGCATCGCGGCGGGGATGCTCGGAATCGCCCCGATGGTGGCCCTGCAGAACCAGTACAACCTCCTCGACCGGTCCGAGTACGAGAAGGGCCTGGCGCACGTCGCCGCGCAGCAGCGACTCGCCGTCATGCCGCGCTTCGCCCTCGCCAGTGGGTTCCTCACGGGCAAGTACCGTTCGCGCTCCGACTTCGCCCACAGCCCCCGTCGCCGGGCGCTCGCGAAGTACTTGTCCAAGAGGGGCCTCAAGGTCGTGCACGAGCTGGACCGCATCGCGTCCGTCCACGAGGTCTCGAGTGCTGCGATCGCGCTGGCCTGGTTGCTCGCCAAGCCGAACGTCGTGGCACCGGTGGCCAGTGCGACGAACGCCAAGCAGGTCTACGAACTCGCCCAGGCCGCGCGGGTGCAGCTCACACGCAACCAGGTCCTCGACCTCGACCGCGCCTCGGCCTGATCCCCAGGCAACGTGGTCGGCCCGTACCTGGGGGCACCCGACGCCGACGTCCGCGGGGACGGCACCACGGTGACGCGTTGCGGGGACGGCGCCCATGGTGACGTCGACGTGCTGCGTCCTCGGCCGGTGACCTAGGCGGCGACGAGGAGCCGCTCCGCCGTGCGGCGCAGGGAGGCCGCCGCGGCGATGGCGTCGCCGGCGTAGGCGCCCACCTGGGCGCCGTCGAGGGCGAGGACGAGATCGTCCGCCGCGTCGCCCGGCAGGGGGTGGCCCGCGACCTTGAAGAGGGAGACCATCTCGGCCGTCAGCCACTCGCGGTGCTCGGCGATGGCGAGACGGACGGGGTGGGTCGGATCGCTGAACTCGGACGCCGCGTTGGCGAAGGCCGAGCCTCGGAACGACACGGTCTGGAGTCGGGCGCCGACTGCCTCGAGGTACGCCTCGAGGGTCGCGCGGCCCCCGTCGTGGGCCTCGACCAGGGCGGACAGCTCGGCCGCCTCGAGGTCGTGGCGACCGGCGAGGTACTCGAGCACGAGGGTGTCCTTCGCGCCGAAGTGCTTGTAGAACGTCGCCTTGGTCACCGACGACTCGGCGATGAGGCGGTCGACGCCGACGACGCGGACGCCTTCGTCGTAGAACAGGCGGTCGGCGGTCGTCAGGACGCGGGATCGGGCACCGGGGACGGGGGAGTCGGCGCGAGGGCGGCCAGGGAGACGCTGGACGGCCGGTTGGGGGGAATCGACCGTCACAGCGTGGCTCCTTGGGACGTCTCGGCTAGAAGCCGCGTGGGGGACGCGCGCTCCGGACCTTCTGACGACGTCCGACCAGCCGCCGACGACGACCATCAGGGGGGATGGGGTCGTCGTCGGTGGTCTGACTCTAACACCGATGAGGACAAACAGAGTTGTCTGTTTGTCCTCAGAATCGTCCCCCAGTTCGGGTGCCAGCCGTCCCGTGGGGCTCACGGACTACCGCAGGGGAGGTCGCCTAGGCTCGACATGATGAACGGCCCTGTCTCCTTCCCGCTCGACGAGGTCGAGATCTCCTTCCGCGCCACGGGCGACGCGCTGGTGAGGCGCACCGTGCTGCCCTCGGGCGTCCGGGTGCTCAGCGAGCGCATGCCCGGGGCGCGCAGCACGACCATCGGCCTCTGGGTCGCGGTCGGGTCCCGTGACGAGTCGGACGCCGAACGGGGGTCGACCCACTTCCTCGAGCACCTCCTCTTCAAGGGCACCCCGACCCGTTCCGCCCTCGACATCGCGGTGTCGTTCGAGTCGGTGGGTGGCGAGCACAACGCCGCGACGGCCAAGGAGTACACCTGCTACTACGCCCGGGTGCGCGACGTCGACCTCGACGACGCGATCGACGTGCTCACCGACATGGTGACCTCGTCGACCCTCGACCCGGCCGAATTCGAGACCGAACGAGGGGTGATCCTCGAAGAACTCGCCATGGCGGAGGACGATCCCGCCGACATGGCCGGTGAGCGGCTCTTCGAGTCGGTCTTCGGCGACCACCCGCTCGGTCGTCCGATCGGGGGTTCGCCCGAGAGCATCCGTGGTGCGGCCCGCGACGACGTGGACCGGCACTACCGAGCGAACTACCGTCCGCAGGATCTCGTCGTGTCCATCGCCGGGGCGGTCGACCACGACAGAGCACTCGAACGGTTGACGGCGGCGCTCGACCGGGCCGGGTGGCCCACCGAGGCGGCGTCGCCCGTGCCCCGTCGCGACGACGCGCCCGTCGGGCTCGTCGCGGGTGAACCGCTCCAGGTGATCCGGCGTCCCCTCGAGCAGGCCACCGTCCTGCTGGGGCTGCCGGGCATCTCCGTCGGGGACGACCGTCGACCCGCCCTGGCCGTGCTGAACTCGGTGCTCGGCGGGGGCATGTCGTCTCGACTGTTCCAAGAGATCCGTGAGCGCCGTGGACTCGCCTACTCGGTCTACTCGTTCGCCCCGAGCTACTCCGACGCCGGTCTCTTCGGGCTCTATGCCGGGTGCACGCCCGCCAATGCCGGAGAGGTCGCCCGGCTCATGCTCGGCGAGCTCGAAGGCCTCGCCACCGACGGCATCACCGACGACGAGCGCCGACGAGCCCTCGGCCAACTCGGAGGGGCGGCGGCCCTCGCCCTCGAGGACAGCGACACCCGGATGAACCGCCTCGGTCGGGCCGAGATCTCGACGGGTGAGTTCGTCGACCTCGACACGTCCCTCGCCCGGGTCGAGGCCGTGACGTCCGACGACGTCCGGACGTTGGCGGACCGTCTCCTCTCCGGCCCCTTGTCGACCGTGCTGGTGGGCGAGGTCGACGAGACGTCCTTCCCGATCCCGACGACGACGTCGGGAGCGACCCCTCGATGAACCAGGAGACGACGGTGTCCCATTACCTCTACCTCGTCCGGCACGGCGAACAGCAGGACGCCGAGCACGGACTGCCCGACGGTCCACTGAGCGAACGGGGCAAACGCCAGGTGCGCCTCCTCGCCGAGCGCCTCGGGGGAGTCCCCTTCGACGCAGCGTGGCACTCCCCGCTCGAGCGCGCCGAAGAGACGGCCGCGATCATGACCGAGCGCATGCCGGCCCTCGAGTCACAGCCGTCGACCCTCCTCTTCGACTGCGTGCCGTCCGGTCCGACGGCCGACATGCCGTCGTCCTACAAGCCGTTCTTCGGCGGGGTCACGGACGAGCAGATCGAGGCCGGGCAGGCCCAGATGTCCGACGCGGTCGCCGAGTGGCTCACCCCGGCCCGAGAGGACCGCCACGATCTCCTCATCACCCACAACTTCGTGATCGGGTGGTTCGTCCGCGAGGTGTTCGGAGCACCCGACTGGCGGTGGATGGGCGTCAATCAGGCCAACGCCGGGTTGACGATCATCCGGGTGCGATCGGCGAAGCCGCCGGAGCTCGTGACGCACAACGACCTCGGGCACCTGCCCGTCGAGCTGCGCACCGGCCTTCCGGTCGAACAGCCCTTCTGAGGTCTTCGTCCGCCGGTGGCACCCCCTCAGGCGGTCCCGCGCGGGTCCTCTGCTCGGACGGCCTTGCCGTACCACGTCGTGGCGTTCGGGTTCGCGTTGTAGGGCTCGATCGTCGCGTACCCCGCGCTGCGGTAGAGCCCTCCGGCAGCCGCCAGGCTGTCGTTCGTGTCGAGCACGATCTCGTCGGCCCCGAATGCGGACGCCCGACGTTCGAGTTCGTCCAGCAAGGCCCGACCGAGACCCAGTCCCCGGCCCGCGGGACGCACGTAGAGGTGCTTGACCTCGTACCGCACGGCCCCCGAGGCCGAGGGGGCGATGAGTCGGATGCCGCCGCACGCGGTCGGCTCGGAGGCCCGGCCCGCGTCGGCCGGTTCTGCCTCGACGACGACGAACACGCCGCCCGGCGGCACGAAGGCCGTGGCGTCGGGCAGGGTCGTCGTGTACGTGCCCTGTGACGAGGGGAAGGTGCTCTCGCGCTCGGTGAAGTACTCGGTCAGGAGGGCGGCGGCATCGGGGGAGGAGACGCTCGTCTCGCGGAACCTGGGCATGCCGTCCATGCTAGGTCGCGGCGCGGCCCGAGCCGTCGTGGTGCCCCCGGTAAGTTGGACGGCATGACTTCGCGCATCGCAGTGGTGGGAGCCACCGGCACCCTCGGTTCGTTCATCGTCGACCTCGTCGAGCGCACCCCGGGGCTCGAGTTCCACGCCGGTCTCTCGTCCCGCGACGATCTCGACGACGTCCTCGGGGCCGACCTGGTCGTCGACGTCACGCACCCCGCCGTCAGTCCGGGGATCGTCGAGCACGTCGTCCGCGCGGGCATCCCGGTGCTCGTCGGAACCTCGGGCTACAACGCCGAACGCCTGGCCCGTCTCTCGACGGTCGTCTCCGACGCGGACGGCCCCGGCGTCCTGGTGGTGCCGAACTTCTCGATCGGTTCGGTGCTCGCGACGCGGTTCGCCACCCTCGCGGCGCGCTTCTACGAATCCGTCGAGATCGTCGAGGCGCACCATCAGGGCAAGGTCGACTCGCCGTCGGGCACGGCCGTGCGCACGGCGGAACTCATCGCCGAGGCTCGTCGGGACCTCGGCCCGGTGTCGGCGCCGCACGCGGACCAACGGGCCAGGGGTCAGCAGGTGGCGAGTGTGCCGGTGCACAGCATGCGCCTGCGCGGCGTCGTCGCGAGGCAGGAGGTCGTCTTCGGCGGTGACGGCGAGACCCTCACGCTCACGCACGACACGCTCTCGCAACGCGCGTACGAGAAGGGGCTCCTCGTCGCCATCGAGGCCACCCCGGGCGTGACCGGGGTCGTCGTGGGGCTCGACGCCGTCCTGCCCCTCGAATCGTGAAGGGGCGTGCGGCCGCGCTCCTGATGGCGCTGCTCCTGCTCCTCTACGTCGTGCTGGTCGGTCAGCGGGCCGTCCTCTTCCTGTCGACGGGCGAACCGGTCGCCATCGCGCTCGGCATCGCCCTGCTCGTCCTCCCCCTCCTGGGATTGTTCGCCTTGGTGGTCGAACTGCGCTTCGGTCTGCGCACACAGCAGATCGTCGGGCAACTCGCGGCCGAGGGCGGATTGCCGGTCGACGACGTGCCACGGCGTACCTCCGGTCGGTACGAGCGCGAGGCGGCCGACGCGGCGTTCCCCGCCTACAAGACGGCCGTCGAGGCGGCACCCGACGACTGGCGCGCGTGGTTCCGCCTGGGCCTGGCCTACGACGCCTGCGGTGACCGCCGACGAGCTCGTCAGGCCCTGCGCTGGGCCATCAAGCTCCGGCGTGAGACGGCCGGCTGAACCCGCCCACCCGAGTCGTGCGCGTGCTCAGAGCGCGTCGACGAACGCGGTCAGCGCGTCCTCGACCGTGCGGTGCCTGAAGGTGAAGCCGTCGCGCTCGAGCACCTCGGGCACGACCTGCTGGCTCGGCAGCAGCATCTCCCGCCCGGCCTCCTGCATGGCGGTCGAGATGACGGCCTCGGGAACGCCCAGCAGGTAGGGACGGTGCAGGTCGGCCGCCAGGGTGCGCGTCACGAGGTCGCTCGTCGCCGGCGTGGGGCCGACCAAGTTCACGGGTCCCGAGACGGACGATGTGAGGAGGTGCACGATCGCGGCGGCCTCGTCGTGCAGGCTGATCCAGGGCCAGAACTGGTCGCCGGTGCCGAGTCGCGAGCCGAGCCCCAGCTTGGTGAGCGGCAGCAGGGGCTTGAGCGCGCCTCCTCCGGGGCCGATGACGATGCCGGTCCGCAGCATCACGACGCGCGTGGCCTCGGGGGCCTTCCGGGCGGCGGCCTCCAAGGCGACGACGACGTCGCTCAGGAACCCCTCACCCCGGCCGCTCGACTCGGTGAGTCGTTCGCCGGGCCGATCGCCGTAGACGCCGACGGCCGAGCCGCTGAGGAACGTCGAGGGCGCCGTGGACGCCGCCGCCATGCCGTCGACGAGCGTCGACGTCGCGGCCAGACGTGACTCGAGGATCTCGCGCTTGTACCCGGCCGTCCAGGGCAGACGACCCAAGGAGGCGCCGGCCAGGTTGACGACGGCGTCCGCGCGGGCGATCAGGTCGTGGTCGACGATGCCGGCGCTGGGCACCCAGGTGTACTCGTCGTCGGCCCGGGGTTCGCGACGCACCAGCGAGAGCGGACGGTGGCCTGCCTCGCGCAGCTGGCGGGTGAGTTCGGTGCCGATCATGCCGCTGGCGCCGGAGATCAGGACGGTGAGTGCGTCGGTCATGGGGACACCGTATTCCGGCCCGCTGGGGGAGCGTCCGCCGGTGGCGCGGGCGCTTCCCGTCGGGAGCGCCCTGCGAGGTAGAGTCGACGCCGTGCCCGAGACCGAAGCCACCCCCGCCGTGCCCTCCGACAAGACCCCCGAGTTCCGTTCCGACGTCACCGTCGAGCTGGTCCGCTCGAGTGCCCACGACTCCGACGTGCTTTTCGCTGCCCGGGTCTCCACCATGGGCGAGCTCACACTCGACGGCGCGCAGGCGTCGGCCGACGGGGCCCAGGCGACCAAGGGTGCCGGCCTGATCAACTACCTGATGCGCGACCGTCACGGCTCGCCGTTCGAGCACAACTCGATGACCTTCTACGTGCAGGCGCCGATCTTCGTCTTCCGCGAGTTCATGCGTCACCGCATGGCCAGCTACAACGAAGAGAGCGGCCGTTACCGCGAGCTCAACCCGGTCTTCTACGTCCCCGCTCCCACGCGCAACCTGCAGCAGGTCGGCAAGCCCGGCGCCTACGACTTCCTGCCCGGCACACCCGAGCAGTCCGCGCTGGTCGACGAGGCCACCCGCGCCGCGTCGGTGCAGGCGTTCGAGGCCTACCAGCGCATGCTCGACGCCGGCATCGCCCGCGAGGTCGCGCGGATCGTGCTGCCGTTGAACATCTACTCGTCGATGTACGTGACCGTGAACGCACGGTCCCTGATGAACTTCCTGAGCCTCCGGACGAAGCGCGAGGGCACCCACTTCCCGTCGTTCCCGCAGCGCGAGATCGAGATGTGCGCCGAGAAGATGGAAGACCTCTGGGCCGAGCTCATGCCCCTCACCTACGCGGCGTTCGGGGCGAACGGGCGCGTCGCCCCCTGACGGCCGTCCTCGCCGACGCGACCGGCGCCTCCTGACCGGGGCGTCGGACGCCTCACGAGGAGGTCGGGCCCGACGCGAGCCAGTACGCTGGAGGGCGTGTCGAACATCAGCAACCCCTTCGGTCAGGTCCTCGTCGCCCTCGTGACGCCGTTCACCGCTGACGGCGAGGTCGATTGGCCTGCTGTCGAGAAGCACATCGACGACTGCATCAGCGCCGGGGCCGACGGCATCGTCGTCACGGGCACGACGGGCGAGACCAGCACGCTGACCGACCCCGAGAAGCTCCGACTCGTCGAGGTGGGCAAGTCGGTCGCCGCAGGCCGGGCCAAGATCATCACGGGTGGCGGGTCGAACGAGACGGCGCACGCCATCCAGCTCTACAAGGCCAGCGAGAAGGCCGGCGCCGACGGCGTCATGATCGTCACGCCTTATTACAACAAACCCACGCAGGCCGGTGTGCTCACGCACTTCCGCATGATCGCCGACGCGACCGACCTGCCGGTCATCCTGTACGACATCCCGGGCCGCACCGGCATCCCGATCAAGTACGAGACCCTGCTCCGGGCCGCCAAGCACCCGAACATCGTCGCCGTGAAGGACGCCAAGGGCGACTTCGCCGAAGTCAGTCGCGTCCTCAACCAGACCGACCTCCTCTACTTCTCGGGCGACGACGCCAACGTGCTGCCCCACCTCGCCATCGGCGCGTCGGGCCTCATCGGCGTCACCGCGAACATCGCCGCGGCGCCGTACCGCACCATCGTCGACGCCGTGAACGCCGGCGACCTGCACACCGCGACCGAGGCGCACCAGATGCTCGAGCCGCTCGTCCGCGCCGTCATGACGCACGTGCCGGGCACCGTCGCGGCGAAGTACATCCTGCACGGCCTCGGGCGCATCTCGAGCCCCCGCGTGCGCCTCCCCCTGGTCGGCCCGGAAGACAGCGAGGCCGCCCTGATCGAGGACGAGCTGTCGCACGTGGGCTCGATCCCCGGCCTCGACCTCAGCCGCTTCCGGCCCGACCGCAACGCGGCGGCCGGCGGTGCGCTGCCCAAGGTGCACGGCACCACGCGCTGACCTCCTGATCCCCGCCGACGACGACGTCGGCCGCAGACCTCCCGCACAGAGGGGCACGAGCCCCACGCCAACCGAAGGAACAGATGCCCACGACAATCCACGCCCCCCGAGAACTCGCCAAGGGCACGCTCCGCGTGATCCCGGTCGGCGGGCTCGGCGAGATCGGCCGCAACATGACGGTCTACGAGATCGACGGCAAGCTGCTCATCGTCGACTGCGGAGTGCTCTTCCCCGAAGAGCACCAGCCCGGCGTCGACCTGATCCTGCCCGACTTCTCGCCCATCCGTGACCGCCTCGACGACATCCTCGCCGTCGTGCTGACGCACGGCCACGAGGACCACATCGGTGCCGTGCCCTACCTCTTGCGTCTCCGCAAGGACATCCCGCTGATCGGTTCGCAGCTGACGCTCGCGCTGATCGAGGCGAAGCTCAAAGAGCACCGCATCACGCCTTACACCCTGGCCGTCAAAGAGGGTGGGCGCGAGTCGCTCGGGCCGTACGACCTCGAGTTCATCGCGGTCAACCACTCGATCCCGGACGCTCTCGCCGTCGCCATCCGCACGTCGGCCGGCACCGTGCTGCACACCGGCGACTTCAAGATGGACCAGCTGCCGCTCGACGACCGCATCACCGACCTCCGGGCATTCGCCCGCCTCGGTGAAGAGGGCGTGGACCTCTTCCTGCCCGACTCGACGAACGCCGATGTGCCCGGGTTCACCGCGCTCGAGCGGGACATCGGGCCCGTGCTCGACGACGTGATCCGCCGGGCTCCGCGTCGCGTGGTCGTCGCGAGCTTCTCCAGCCACGTGCACCGCGTCCAGCAGGTGCTCGACGCGGCTCACGCCAACGGCCGCCGCGTGGCCTTCATGGGCCGCTCGATGGTCCGCAACATGGGCATCGCGGCCGACCTGGGGTACCTCAAGGTGCCGGACGGCGTCCTGATCGACGCCAAGAAGGCCAAAGACCTTCCCGACGACCGCATCGTCTACATGAGCACCGGGTCCCAGGGTGAGCCGATGGCCGTCCTCGCCCGCATGGCGAACCTCGAACACCAGATCGAGATCGGCGCGGACGACACGATCATCCTCGCGTCGAGCCTGATCCCCGGCAACGAGAACGCGGTCTACCGCGTCATCGACGGCCTCACCAAACTCGGGGCCAAGGTCGTCCACAAGGGCAACGCCAAGGTCCACGTCTCGGGGCACGCCTCCGCCGGCGAGCTGTTGTACTGCTACAACATCCTGCGGCCGAAGAACGTCATGCCCGTCCACGGCGAGCACCGGCACCTGTACGCGAACGCGGCGTTGGCGGTCCGGACCGGCGTGCCGCAGAAGAACACCATCCTCGGCGAGGACGGCATCGTCGTCGACCTGCGCGACGGAGTCGCCGAGGTCGTCGGCCAGCTCGACATCGGTTACGTCTACGTCGACGGCTCGACCGTCGGTGAGATCACCGACGCCGATCTGAAGGACCGCCGCATCCTGAGCGAAGAGGGCTTCATCTCGGTGTTCATCGCGATGGACGCGTCCACGGGCCGTGTCGTGGTCGGACCCGAGATCCAGTCGCGTGGCTTCGCAGAAGACGAGCGGGTGTTCGACGACGTCAAGCCCAAGATCATCGCGGCCCTCACCGAGGCGGCGGAGAACGGCACGCGCGACACGCATGCCTTCAGCCAGGTCGTGCGGCGCACGGTCGGTCGCTGGGTGAACACGCAGCACCGTCGTCGTCCGATGATCGTGCCGGTGGTCATCAGCGCCTGACGCGCAGGCACACGACGACGGCCCACGGGAGACCCCGTGGGCCGTCGTCGTACCCGGGCGCGAGGCCGGCACTCTGATGGTCCTCGAGGGGGGCATCGCGGGCCCGCAGTCATCCTCGGGGGTGAGGCGGCGACACCCCGCGCGTCGATACGGTGACGTCTGACACGTCAGTACATCGACCGGGGGTAGCCGTGCGCATCGCCAAAGTCTGGGTCTTCCCGATCCTGCGCATCCTGATCTTCGTCGCCATCGCGGCGGCACTCGTCAAGCTCGCGTTCTTCGCGGCGCCGGCCGTCGGCGACGACACCGTCGCCGTGCCGACCGGCGAGCTCGTCGAACCCCAGGTCGCCGTGGCCGTCGGCACCATCACGAACGACGTGGTGGTGGACGCGAGCGTCGTCGCCGACCCCGCGACTCCCGTGCCCGCGACGCTGGCGGGCACGGTCACCGGCGTCGACGTCGTCAAGGGACAGGCGGTCGCGGCGGGGGACCGACTCGCGACGCTTCGGTCCGAGACGCCGCAGGAGCCCCTGGTGGCCGCCGACGGCACCGTGACCGAGCGCAAGCCGATCGTCAAGACCGCCGTCATCACGGCACCCGTGGCCGGGACGATCTCGGCCGTCGCGGTGATCAAGGACCAGACGGTCGTCGTGGGTGACGCGGTCGCGCAGGTCGCGCCTCCCACCTTCCACGTGACGGGGTCGCTCGCTGCGGACCAGCTGTACCGTCTCGTCAGCCGCCCGACCGAGGGTTCCGTCGCGATCACCGGGGGACCGGCGCCGTTCCCGTGCACGGCGCTCACCGTCGGGGGGAGCACCCCCTCGTCCGCCGGGGTGGACGACGGCGGGGACGCCGGGGCGCCGACGGGAGACTCGTCGGGCCAGAGCGTCTCCTGCGTCGTTCCGGGCGACGTCACCGTGTTCAGCGGACTCGCCGCCAGGCTGACCATCCCTGCCGGTGTCGCCACCGACGTCCTGACCGTGCCCCTCACGGCCGTGGAGGGCGCGGCGGGCAAGGGCGTCGTCTCGGTCGTCGGAGCGGACGGTACCACCGAGGAGCGCGACATCACGCTCGGCATCAACGACGGCACGATCGTCGAGGTCACGGGTGGCCTCGCCGAGGGCGACCAGGTGCTCGAGTTCGTCCCGGGTGCCGCCGCCGCACCACAGGGCGACTGCGTCGACCCGGCCACGGGCGCGGACCTCTGCGGCTGATGGCTCTGATCAGGCTCGAGGCGGTCACCAAGACGGTGCCCCTCTCCGACGACCGGACGCTGGACATCCTCACGGGCGTCGACCTCGAGGTCGACGCCGGCGAGCACGTGAGCATCGTGGGTCGTTCGGGGTCGGGCAAGTCCACCCTGCTCAACATCCTCGGGCTCATCGACGAGCCCACCACGGGGACGCACTGGTTCGACGACGTCGACGTGCGCTCGATCCGGCGCGGTCGGCGCGACCGGCTGAGGGGTGCCCAGGTCGGGTTCATCTTCCAGCAGTTCAACCTGCTCCAGGGGCGCTCGGCGCTCGAGAACGTCATGACCCCCCTGCTCTACTCGTCGGGTTCCGAGTTCTGGCGTCGCCGGTCCATCGCGGGCGAGATGCTCGAGCGCGTGGGTCTCGGTCACCGGGCCGACTCCATGCCCCATCGCCTGTCGGGTGGCGAACAACAGCGCGTCGCGATCGCCCGCTCGCTCGTGCGGCGGCCGCGCGTCATCCTCGCCGACGAACCCACCGGTGCCCTCGACGTCGAGACGGGCGCCGGGGTGATGACGCTGCTCGACGGCATCGCGACCGAGAACGAGGCCGCCCTGGTCACCATCACCCACGACCTCGCCGTCGCCGCCCGGGCCTCGAGGCACTACCAGCTCGACACCGGTGTCCTCTCGGCGTCGGTCGACGGAGCTCTCGGAACACCGACGCCGACGTCGTCGTCTGCCGCGTCGACGTCGTCCCTGCGTGACGAGGTCGACGCGTGAAGCGTGTGGTGGCCGACGTGGTGGGGGCTTTCGCCGAGGCCTGGGCCGAACTGCGCGTCAACAAGCTCCGCGTGCTGCTCAGCCTGATCGGGGTCGCATTCGCCGTCGCGGCCCTGACCGGCGTGGTCGCCCTCGGCGGGCTCGCCGAGCAGTCCTCCCGCGAGAACGCGGAGCGGTTCGGTGGCCGTCCCGCGAACTACTACGTCAACGCCTACTCCAACGGTGCCACGTCGCCGAGCACCGAGGCGATCGCGGACGCCTTCGCCACGACGACGGCACGCTACGGGATCGAGCAGACCAGCCGCGTCGTGTACGGCAATCGAGCCGTCCAGCTGCCGGACGGGGTGACCGAGGTCGGGGCCGTCACGGTCGACGTCCCCTACGGCGAGATGCACCGGGTCGTCATGACGGAGGGGTCGTGGTTCACCGACGGGGACGCGTCACGTCTCGCGCCGCCCGTCATCGTCAACGAGGTGCTCTGGCGGCAGCTCGGCTCCCCAACGTTGTCGTCGCATCCGACCCTGCTGGTCCGAGGGGCGGACTCGGCGACGCTCGTCGTCATCGGAGTCTCGGCCGCGACCGAGTACGACGGTCCGCAGATGTACCTTCTGCCGATCACCGACCACGACCTCGCGCTGGCGAGCTACGGCGCCGAGACCCCGCAGTACGAGATGTGGCTGCCGCCCGAGACCAGCGATGCCCTGAGCGCTCAGGTGGCGTCCGACATGGCGGCCAGCCTCGGCGACGACGTGCAGGTCGACGTGTCGCGACAGGACTACGCCGCAGGCGGCGACGCCGACCCCTTCGGTCCCATCAAGCTGATCATCACCGGGGTCGGTGTGCTGGTGTTGTTGCTGGGCGGTCTCGGCCTCGTCAACATCGCGCTCGTGACCGTCCGTCAGCGCATCCGCGAGATCGGCGTGCGCCGGTCCTTCGGGGCCACGGCTCCTCGGGTCTTCTTCTCGGTCATGCTCGAGAGCGTCGTCGGCACGGTCGTGGCGGGAGCCGTCGGCGTGATGGTGGCCGTCCTGGTCGTCGAGAACCCGACGGTCCAGGGCTTCATCGCGCAGGGCGCCGTCAGCGATCTCCCGCCGTTCCCGGTCGAGGCGGCCCTGATCGGTCTGGCGTCGGCCACGGCGATCGGAGCGGTGGCCGGTCTCCTGCCTGCTCTCGTGGCGATCCGCGTCAAGGTGATCGACGCCATCCGCTACTGACACACACCGGAGCACCTCCGGCCGCTGTCGGTGCCGAGAGGTACCTTGGAGCCCATGGCCACGCCCACCAAGTCGACCGCGCGCGCTCGCTCGTCGTCGCGAGCGTCGCAGACCTCCGGCGTCACGAAGGCGACCAAGAAGCTGCCCGCGTCCCTTCAGCCCGACCCGGTCCCCGACGGCCCAGGGCCGTTCGTGACGGCGTGGATGGGGCTCGCGCACCTGACCGGGGGCGCGTTCCGGCTCCTGGGCAAAGAGTCCCTGGCGAAGGACGAGCGGCGAGACGGCGTGCCGTTCCTGCTCGTGCTGCTGGCGATCGCCGGGGCCGTCGTCGAGTGGCTCAACCCGACCAGCCCCCTCGCGGTCGGCTTCGACGCCTACACGTTCGGCGGGCTCGTGGGGCGCGTGGCCTACGCCCTGCCGGTCATCATGATCCTCTTCGCGGGCTGGCTCTTCCGGCACCCGGCGTCCGTCCACGACAACACCCGCATCGGCATCGGACTGGGCCTGTCCATCGTCTCGATCAGCGCTCTGTGCCACATCTTCGGAGGGCAACCCGAGGCCGCCGCCGGGCTCCGGGCCCTCGCCACCGGTGGCGGCGTGCTGGGTTGGGTCGTGGCATCCTGGCTCGTCGCTCTCGCCACCGAGTGGGTCGCGGTCCCTCTCGTCGTCATCTTGCTGGCGTTCTCGCTGCTCATCATCACCAAGACGCCGCCGAACCGCATCCACCGCCGTCTGGGCGAGCTCTACTCCTACCTCTTCGGCGAGACGACCTCGGCTGCGGACGGGGCCGACGCCGATCCCGACCTCGTCGACCTGGCAGAGTCCGAGTCGTTGCCCTGGTGGCGGCGGAACAAGGACCAGCGCGAGGAGGACCCCGCATACGACACCCCACTCGTGAAGGCGGACGAGTCGTCCGCCACCGAGCCGTCCGGACGACGTCGACGGAAGAAGCCCGTCTTCGAGCCGAGCGTGGACGACGCGGGCAGCGCCGCCGCGGCGGGTGCGGCAGGCTCCGCCGCGCCGACGACGGCTCCGACCGACGTCTTCTCCGCCGACCTCCTCGGCGACCTCGATCGGGCAGAGGACGCCGTCCGTGCCCAGGGGGTCGACGTCCCGTCCGTTCAGCCCACCGCGTCGACCACGGTGCTCCCGGTCGTCCCGGCCGAGCCCGTCGGCGAGAGCGACGCAGCGGCCGACTTCCTGGCGGTCGACCCCGACGAGGCGGCACCGCCCTCTCTCGACGAGGTCGACGACGGTGCCGAGAGCGCCCCGTATCGCCTCCCCGCTGCCTCGAGCCTGTCGGTCGGCGAGCCCGCGAAGGCCCGCAGCGAGGCGAACGACGCGATCGTGGCCGCCATCAGCCAGGTGCTCGACCAGTTCAACGTCGACGCCAAGGTGACCGGCCTCAAGCGCGGTCCGACCGTCACGCGGTACGAGATCGAACTCGGTCCCGGCGTCAAGGTCGAGCGGGTCACCGCCCTGACCAAGAACCTCGCCTACGCGGTGGCCTCCAACGAGGTCCGCATCCTGTCGCCGATCCCCGGCAAGAGTGCGATCGGCGTCGAGATCCCCAACACCGACAAAGAGATCGTCGCCCTCGGCGACGTCCTGCGGTCCTCAGCGGCGAGCAAGAGCGTCCACCCGCTCACGATCGGCGTCGGCAAGGACGTCGAGGGCGGCTACGTCGTGGCCAACCTGGCCAAGATGCCGCACCTGCTCGTGGCCGGCGCCACCGGGTCGGGTAAGTCCAGCTTCATCAACTCGATGATCACCTCGTTGCTGATGCGCGCCAAGCCGACCGACGTCCGCATGGTGCTGATCGACCCCAAGCGGGTCGAGCTCTCGATCTACGCAGGCGTGCCGCACCTGATCACGCCCATCATCACGAACCCCAAGAAGGCCGCCGAGGCCTTGCAATGGGTCGTCAAAGAGATGGACATGAGGTACGACGACCTCGCCAGCTTCGGCTTCCGGCACATCGACGACTTCAACCGCGCCGTCGTCGGTGGCGAGATCGTCCTCCCCGTCGGCAGTCAGCGCAAGCTCAAGCCGTACCCCTACCTCCTCGTGGTCGTCGACGAGTTGGCCGACCTCATGATGGTGGCTCCGCGCGACGTCGAGGACAGCATCGTCCGCATCACCCAGCTGGCCCGTGCGTCCGGAATCCACCTCGTTCTCGCGACGCAGCGCCCCTCGGTCGACGTCGTGACCGGACTCATCAAGGCGAACGTCCCCTCGCGCTTCGCGTTCGCCGTCTCGAGCGTCACCGACTCGCGGGTGATCCTCGACCAGCCCGGGGCCGACAAGCTCATCGGTCAGGGCGACGGGCTGTTCCTCCCCATGGGTGCTTCCAAGGCCATGCGCGTCCAGGGCGCCTGGGTTCAAGAGAACGAGATCGCCCAGGTCGTGGCCCACGTCACCCGCCAGGCGCGACCCGACTACCGCCCCGACGTCGCCGCGGTGGTCGAGAAGCGCGAGATCGACGGTGACATCGGCGACGACCTCGAGTTGCTCCTCGCGGCTGCCGAGCTCGTGGTCAGCACGCAGTTCGGTTCGACGTCGATGCTCCAGCGCAAGCTGCGCGTCGGGTTCGCCAAGGCCGGCCGCCTGATGGACCTCATGGAGTCGCGAGACATCGTCGGTCCGTCCGAAGGGTCGAAGGCTCGCGACGTGCTCGTCACCACCGAGCAGCTCCCCGGTGTGCTCGCGAAGCTGCGCGGGGGCGACGCGGCCTCCGACGCCGGCGCCGGCCGCGCCTCCTCGGGGTCCTCTTCCGCCGCGCGCGCCGACGCCGGTGACTACGACGGCGATCCGGTCGAGGCCATGACCCGTGGGTACGCCGAGGACGACGACGCCGGCAGCGAAGACGCCTGGCACCTGACCGGCAGGGAGTAGACCATGAGCCACGACGACGCCTCCCGCCCGACGGCAACACGCTCGGCCTTCTCGTTCCGAGGGCGGGTGGCCTCGAGAGGGCCCGGGCCCGCCAGCACCGGCAACATCGCGAACGTGATCACCGTCGTGCGCATACTCATGGCGCCGCTGTTCATCGCCTGGTTGCTGATCGACGACGGGGCCGACGGCTCACTCCGCGTCTGGGCCGCTGCCCTGTTCGTCGTCGCGATCCTCACCGACAGCCTCGACGGCATGCTGGCCCGTGGCCTCGACCTCGTGACCGACTTCGGCAAGATCGTCGATCCGATCGCCGACAAGGTGTTGATCGGTGGCGCACTCGTCTCGCTCACCATCCTCGGTGAGCTGCCGTGGTGGGTCACCGCCCTCATCCTCGTCCGCGAGGTCGGCATCACCGTCTACCGCTTCGCCGTCTTGCGTGACCGGGTGATCCCGGCCTCCCGCGGCGGCAAGGTCAAGACCGTGCTGCAAGCCGTCGCGGTGACGCTGGCGCTCTTCCCCCTCTGGAACGTCGTCGGAGAAGGCATGCACTGGGTCAACGGCGTGCTCATGACGGCGGCCACGGTCGCCACCCTCGTCTCCGGGGCGGACTACCTGCGCGTGGCGATGAAGCACGGACGAACCTCCGCATGACCGTGGCTGCCGACCTCGTGGCCGAGTTGACGAGCAGGGGGCTGACGGTCGCCGTCGCCGAGTCCCTCACCGGCGGTGCCCTGGTCGCCGAACTCGTGTCCGTGCCCGGAGCCTCGGCCGTCGTCCTGGGCGGGGTGGTCGCTTACCAGACAGAGCTCAAGCACACGCTCCTCGGGGTCGATCCAGGACTGCTCGCGCGACACGGACCCGTGCATCCCGACGTCGCCGCGTCCATGGCCGTCGGGGTTCGGGATCGGTTGGCCGCAGGCGGTCACCCGGCCGACATCGGTCTCGCGACCACCGGCGTCGCCGGTCCCGACCCCCAGGGCGGTCACGCACCCGGAACGGTCTTCGTCGGTCTGGCGGTGCCCGGTGACGTCCGCGTCGCCGAGCTCTCGCTCGCGGGCGACCGGCAGGCCATCCGAAACGCCACCGTCTCCGAATCCCTCGCAGCACTCGATCGATGGCTGGTCGAGACGAGGGAATAGCCGGCGTTTCGGTCTCGTTACATCTCTCGAGTTCACAACAGGTGCACAGTCCCCGATGGCTACAGTCGTGGTCAGTCGGTCCGAGCACCACCCGCCGTCCCCCATCTGCAACCATCCCGGCAGATGGGTCGTCCCCGAAGGAGGGTCCCATGGTCCTGGTACGTCAAGAAATCGGCGACGTCCTTCGCGACTTCCGTCTGCAGAAGGGTCGCACGCTCCGTCAGGTCGCGAGCAAGGCCAGCGTCGCCCTCGGTTACCTCAGCGAGGTCGAGCGGGGTCAGAAAGAAGCGAGTTCCGAGATCCTCGCGTCCGTCGCGGACGCCCTCGAGACGCCCATCTCGGTCATCATGCGCGAGGTCGGTGACCGCATGGCCGTCATCGAGGGGCTGAACCCGATCCCCGACACGCTTCCGGACGACCTCGTCGCCGAGTTCGACTCCGACCTCGCGGTCCGCTGACCGTCCTTCGTCGCCACGAACGCCCCCGGCTCCCGCCGGGGGCGTTCGTCGTCCGGGGTACCCTCGTCTGATGCGCAAGAGCGAGTTCGCCCGGGCCGTCGAGGACGAGTTCGGAGAAGCCTACGGTCGGGTGGTCACCCGGGATCTCGTGATCCAGTCGCTCGGTGACAGGACCGCCGACCAGGCGATCGCGCAGGGCGAGTCACCCCGCGACGTGTGGCTCGCCCTCTGCGACGCCGAGGGCGTCCCCATGGGCCGTCGCCACGGTGTGGGGTTGCCCGAACCGACGGACTGAGGCGCAGTCCGGTCGGGCGTGTGTTCGACACGCCGAGGCCGATGGCTCGAACACCTGTTCGGACGGGTGGTAGCGTCCTCCACAAGGACGTGGACGAGCGAGTTCTGTACGTCGGGCCCCCACCGCCACTGCGATGTCGGAGGTGGCCCGTAGCGTTTCTCGCATCGACGTCCCGCGTCACCGGCACATGCCGGCGACACCAGCCTTGTCGTAGCGACGACGACCTTGCACCACCGGTCGGCGTCGACGCGACAGCCTACAGGCGCACGGACGACCACCACGAAGGAGAACGACATGCCCTCAGTTGAAAACCGCGAGAAAGCACTCGAGACGGCTCTCGCCCAGATCGACCGCCAGTTCGGCAAGGGCGCCGTCATGCGCCTCGGCAGCGACGAGCGTGCTCCCGTGGCGGTGATCCCCACCGGCTCGATCGCCCTCGACGTCGCTCTCGGCATCGGTGGCATCCCTCGTGGCCGCATCGTCGAGATCTACGGTCCCGAGTCGTCCGGTAAGACGACCCTGACCCTGCACGCCATCGCGAATGCCCAACGCAACGGCGGCATCGCTGCGTTCATCGACGCCGAGCACGCTCTCGACCCCGAGTACGCCAAGAAGCTCGGCGTCGACATCGACGCGCTGCTGGTCTCGCAGCCCGACACGGGTGAGCAGGCTCTCGAGATCGCCGACATGCTCGTCCGTTCGGGGTCGATCGACCTCGTCGTCATCGACTCGGTCGCCGCGCTCGTGCCGCGTGCCGAGATCGAGGGTGAGATGGGCGACTCGCACGTCGGTCTGCAGGCTCGACTCATGTCACAGGCATTGCGCAAGTTGACCGGTGGGCTCAGCCAGACCGGCACCACGATGATCTTCATCAACCAGCTGCGCGAGAAGATCGGTGTCTTCTTCGGCAGCCCCGAGACGACGGCCGGCGGAAAGGCGCTCAAGTTCTACGCCTCCGTACGTCTCGACATCCGCCGCATCGAGACGTTGAAGGACGGTACCGACGCGGTCGGCAACCGCACCCGCGTCAAGGTCGTCAAGAACAAGATGGCTCCGCCCTTCAAGCAGGCCGAGTTCGACATCCTCTACGGTGTAGGCATCTCGCGCGAGGGCAGCCTCATCGACTTCGGTGTCGAGCACGGCATCGTCCGCAAGTCGGGTGCCTGGTACACGTACGAAGGCGACCAGCTCGGTCAGGGTAAAGAGAACTCGCGCAACTTCCTCATCAAGAACGCCGCCATCGCTCAAGAGATCGAGCAGAAGATCCTCGCCAAGCTCGGAGTCGGTGGTGCCAAGCCCGTCGAAGCGCCCGTCGAGTCGATCGAGGCCAAGATCGCCGCTCGCAAGGGCGCATGACCACGCGCGACGACGACGCCACGGGGGCGGGTCCCGCTGTCGACGGCGTCGACAGCGGGCGGCTCGCGCCGGTCACGCCCCTCTTCGGTGTTGCAACCGGATCGTCGACGTCCGGCGAGAGGGTCGCTCCGGCGGCTTCGGACGCTCCGTCCCACGATTCCGAAGCCGTCCTGACGGCCATCAGCGCCCACTGGGTCGGCGACGCGTCCCCGCTGGCCTCGGAGGCCGACCACCCGTCCGCGCGAGGTTCTCGGGCGGGCGCGGCCGGTCGACCCAAGGCCACCGGGTTCGACGATCAGCCCGATGACGGGCCGGAGGACCTCGAAGCGCAGAAGCGACGGGCGGAGAACGTCAGCCTGCACGCCCTCTCGCGCCGTGGTGTGTCCTCTCACGAGATGGAGAAGCTGCTTCTCTCGCGTGACCTCGATGAATCGGTCGTCGCCGACGAGATCGCTCGGCTCGAGCGGGTGGGCCTGCTCGACGACAGCGAACTGGCCGCGACCCTGGTCCGGTCGAAGCAAGAGCGCAAGGGGCTGGGCCGCGGGGCCGTCACGTCCGAACTCCGCGCCCGTGGAATCGATCCGTCGATCATCGACGAGGCGCTGTCCGACACGGACGACGACGAAGAGCAAGAACGTGCCGACGAATGGGCTCGCAAACGGGCCGGTTCGTTGCGCGGGCTCGACCGCGAGACGGCGGAGCGTCGTCTCAACGGGTACCTGATGCGCCGCGGGTACCGGTCCGAGGTCGTGCGTCGTGCCATCGAGAAGGCCCTGCCTCGGGGTGGCAGCGGTCGGGGCGGCGTCCGCTTCGAGTGATCGGCTCGGGGGTGGCGGCGATCTACACTGAGTCACCATGACGACGGTCGCCACCACCAGCATCCCCTCGCCCGTCGACGGCCCGGCCCGCACGTACGAGGTCCGTACCTTCGGGTGCCAGATGAACGTGCACGATTCGGAGCGGTTGAGTGGTTCACTCGAGGCGGCCGGCTACGTGGCTGCCGACGGAGCCGAGGCCGACATCGTCGTCATCAACACCTGCGCAGTACGCGAGAACGCCGACAAGAAGCTCTACGGGACCCTGGGGACCCTCGCCGGCCTGAAGAAGAAGCACGAAGGCATGCAGATCGCCGTCGGCGGGTGCCTGGCCCAGAAAGACAAGGACGTCATCCTCGACAGGGCGCCGTGGGTCGACGTCGTCTTCGGTACGCACAACATGGGTGCCCTGCCCACGCTGCTCGAACGCGCGCGGCACAACGACGAGGCCCAGCTCGAGATCCTCGAAGCGCTCGACGTCTTCCCTTCGACCTTGCCGACCAAGCGCGAGTCCACGCACAGCGGCTGGGTCTCGATCTCGGTCGGCTGCAACAACACCTGCACCTTCTGCATCGTCCCTTCGCTCCGAGGCAAGGAGAAGGACCGCCGCCCCGGCGACATCCTCGCCGAGGTCGGGGCGCTCGTCGACGACGGGGCCGTCGAGGTGACGCTGCTCGGGCAGAACGTGAACTCGTACGGTGTCGAGTTCGGCGATCGACTCGCCTTCGGCAAGTTGCTGCGGGCCGTCGGCGCGATCCCCGGGCTCGAGCGGGTGCGCTTCACCAGCCCGCACCCGGCGTCCTTCACCGACGACGTCATCGCCGCCATGGCCGAGACGCCCGCTGTGATGCCCCAGTTGCACATGCCCCTGCAATCGGGGTCCGACCGGGTGTTGCGGGCCATGCGACGCAGCTACCGCAGCGAGAAGTTCCTCGGCATCATCGATCGTGTGCGCGCGGCCATGCCCGACGCCGCGATCAGCACCGACATCATCGTCGGGTTCCCCGGCGAGACCGAGGACGACTTCGCCGAGACCCTCCGGGTCGTCGAGCGATCCCGGTTCGCCTCGGCGTTCACGTTCCAGTACTCGGTGCGCCCCGGGACACCCGCGGGCGAGATGGCCGACCAGATTCCCAAGGCCGTCGTCCAAGAACGGTTCGAGCGGTTGACGGCCGTTCAGGACCGCATCTCGGCCGAAGAGAACCGTCGCCAGGTCGGGCGTCCCGTCGAGGTCCTCGTGGCCACCGGCGAGGGGCGGAAGGACGCCTCCACCCACCGTCTCTCAGGTCGTGCCGAAGACAGCCGTCTCGTCCACTTCGAGGTGCCGACGGCTGCCGCCGTTCCGCGACCCGGCGACGTCGTCAGCGTGAGGATCACCGACGCCGCGCCGTTCTACCTGCTCGCCGATGCGGTCGAGGGGCCCGAATCCCTCTACGAGGTCCGTCGCACGCGCGCGGGTGATGCCTGGGACGCCGCGCAGGCCGCCTCGTGCGGGGTGCCGTCCGGGGGTGACGCGACCCGCGCCTCCTCGGCTCGGCCGGCGAGGGTGAGCCTCGGTCTGCCCACGCTGCGGGTGGCGACGACGCCGATCTACAGCACGACCGACGACCTCCGCTGACGTGCTGGTCGCGATCGTCGGGGCGACCGGCACGGGGAAGTCCGCCTTCTCGCTGGACCTCGCCGAGGCACTGTCCGCCCGGGGCGAGACGGTCGAGATCGTCAACGCGGATGCCATGCAGCTCTACCGGGGCATGGACGTCGGCACGGCCAAACTGCCGGTCGCCGAACGGCGAGGCTTCGCGCATCATCTCCTCGACGTCCTCGACGTCACCGACGAGGCGAGCGTCGAGTGGTATCAACGCGAAGCCAGGGACCTCATCGACGGCATCGTCGCGCGAGGGGCGGTGCCGATCCTCGTCGGCGGGTCCGGACTCTACGTCTCGAGCGTGTTGTTCGACTTCCGGTTCCCCGGCACCGATCCTGCGATCCGGAGTCGCTACGAAGCGATCGCCGACGAGCGGGGAGCAGGGGCGCTGTACGACTTGTTGAGAGAGCGCGATCCGGCGTCCGCCACGTCGATCGGGCCATCCAACGCCAGGCGTCTCGTCCGGGCGCTCGAGGTCGGGGACCTCACCGGACGTCCCCTCTCGGGAACGCTGCCCGAGAAGTCGTCACCGTGGCGGCCGTCGAGCGTCTTCGGCGTGGCCGAGGAGCGCCCCGTGCTCGTCGAACGTCTCGACCGACGCGTCGACCAGATGTGGCGAGACGGTCTCGTCGACGAGGTACGGGGTCTGCTTCCCCTCGGGCTCGAGCGAGGGGTCACGGCGAGCCGGGCGATCGGTTACGCGCAGGCCGTCGCCCAGATCCGGGGTGAGCTCGGCGAGGGGGACGCCATCGATGCCACGGCGGCCCTCACCCGTCGCTACGCCCGCCGCCAGGCGAGCTGGTTCCGCCGGTACGACGACGTCGAGTGGTCCCGCTCGGGCGACGCCCAGGCGGTCGACCGGGCCGTGGCTAGAATCCTGGGGTGACCACCACGCTGCAGTTCACCAAAGGGCACGGCACGGGCAACGACTTCGTCTTGTTCACCGATCCCGATGCGGGCACCGACCTGAGCCCCGCCATGATCCGGGCCCTGGCGGACCGGAGGTTCGGGGTGGGCGGGGACGGGGTCATCCGTGCGGTCCGCACGGCGGCGTTGTCCACCGAGGCGGGCCTGCTCGAGACCGAGCCGCGCGCCGAGTGGTTCATGGACTACCACAACGCCGACGGCAGCCCGGCCGAGATGTGCGGCAACGGCATCCGTGTCTTCGCGCGCTACCTCCTCGAGCGGGGGCTGGTCCAGCTGGGCGAGGACGACGTGCTCGTCGTCGGCACGCGGGCCGGCGCGCGTGAGGTGCGTCGTGACGGCACGGGCTTCCGCGTCGACCTGGGGCCGTGGAGGCTCGGCGACGACGATCCGGTCGTGCGGGCGCGCGAGCTGCACGCGGCGCGTCCCGGCCTGCCGATCTCGGTGGGCAACCCCCACGTGGTGGTGGCACTCGCCGGCGACGACGAACTGGACGGTCTCGACCTGACCTACGTGCCGATCGTCGACCCGGCCCCGGCCGACGGGGCGAACGTCGAGTTCGTGGTCCCGGCGGACCCGCTCGTGGTCGACGGGCTGGGTCGCATCCGCATGCGTGTCCACGAGCGGGGCAGCGGCGAGACCCTGTCGTGCGGCACCGGTGCGGCAGCGGCCGCCCTGGCGACGCGGTACTGGGCAGGAGCCTCGGCACCCGAGGCCTGGTTGGTCGAGGTCCCCGGCGGCGTCGTGGGCGTGTCGGTGAGTCATCACGCCGATGGTGAGCACGTCTCGCTCAGCGGGCCGGCCGAACTGGTCTTCACCGGCGCGCTCGAACTCTGAGCCGCGCCGGGAGCCGGCGTCCAGATCTCGGCGAGAAGACCGATCAGTCGGCGTCGGTGAGTCGCTCGGCACGCAAGATCCGGTATCCCTTGCTGGTGGAGGCGCGGGTCACGTCCACGACGCCGGTCATGGTCTCGTTCATCCAGCGCTGCAGGGAGTCGGCCCCCAGGTTCTTCTGCACGACCAGCCACGCGTCCGACCCCGCGTCGAGGCGGGGGAGCCACCGTTCGAGCAGGGAGTGCAGTTCGGCCTTGCCGACCCGGATCGGCGGGTTCGACCAGATCGTCGCGAAGCGCAGATCGTCGGGAACACCGTCGGGGGTCACGGCGTTGACGTTCTCGAGGCCGACCGACCGCGCGTTCTCGCGCACGAGGTCGAGCACTCTCTCGTTCACGTCGACGGCCCAGACCGTCGCGTCGGGTGACGACAACGCGAGGCTCAGTGTGATGGGGCCCCACCCGCACCCGACGTCCAACAGATGGCCCGCCCTCGGCGGCGTCGGCGTGCCAGCCAACAGGACCGAGGTGCCCGGGTCGACGCGGCCCGGGCTGAAGACGCCGGCAGCCGTGGTCAGGGTCAGCTCCCGTCCTGCGAGGACGACCTCGATCGTCCGGGGCTTGGCCTCGCTGCCGGGCTGGGGGGAGAAGTAGTGCTCGCTGGCCATGGTCGCCAACCTACCGAACATCCGGCAGGGCCTCGCTCCCTGCTCTCCGCACACCGAAAGGGTTAGTATCACCCCGATGACAGACCACACCACGACCCCGCTCGATCCGGAGCGGAACGACCAGCCCGACGACGTCGTCGCGCGCGTGCTCGATCGTGCAGCCCAGAGGGCATCCGGCTACACCGTGTTCTCGCCGGCTCAGGCCATCCAGACCCGCTCGTTGCAGCACGACGGCGACTCCGACGGCGATCAGTCCGAGCGCGACGACCGCCAGGCCCTCCGCCGCGTGGCGGGCCTGTCGACCGAACTGCAGGACGTCACCGAGGTCGAGTACCGGCAGTTGCGCCTCGAGAACGTCGTCCTGATCGGCGTCTACTCGCAGGGGTCGATGGCGGACGCCGAGAACTCCCTCCGTGAACTCGCTGCCCTGGCCGAGACGGCGGGGGCGGTCGTGCTCGACGGACTGCTGCAGCGACGGCCGAACCCGGACCCGAGCACCTACCTGGGCAAGGGCAAGGCCGAAGAACTGCGGGGAACGGTCGCGGCCCTCGGCGCGGACACCGTCATCGCCGACACCGAACTGGCCCCCAGCCAGCGACGCGCCCTCGAGGACGTCGTCAAGGTCAAGGTGATCGACCGCACGGCCGTCATCCTCGACATCTTCAGCCAGCACGCCAAGAGCCGGGAGGGCAAGGCGCAGGTCGAACTGGCCCAACTCGAGTACCTCCTGCCCCGTCTCCGCGGTTGGGGCGAGTCGATGTCCCGCCAGGCCGGTGGACAAGTCGGAGGCGCGGGTGCCGGAATGGGCAGCCGCGGGCCCGGTGAGACCAAGATCGAGCTCGACCGGCGCCGCATCCACACCCGCATGGCCCGGCTCCGCAAGCAGATCAAAGAGATGAAGCCTGCCCGCGACGCCAAGCGAGCCAACCGTGACCGCAACGAGGTGCCCACCGTCGCCATCGCCGGGTACACGAACGCCGGGAAGTCCAGTCTCCTGAACCGGTTGACGAGCGCGGGCGTCCTCGTCGAGAACGCGCTGTTCGCGACCCTGGACGCGACGGTCCGCAAGAGCGTGACGGCTGACGGTCGTCCCTTCACGTACGCCGACACCGTCGGATTCGTCCGGAACCTCCCTCACCAGCTGGTCGAGGCATTCCGATCGACGCTCGAGGAGGTCGAGGCGTCCGACGTCATCGTGCACGTCGTCGACGGGTCGCACCCCGACCCCGCCGCCCAGCTCGCCACCGTCCGAGACGTCATCGCCGAGGTCGACGGTCGCGACATCGCCGAGATCGTCGTCTACAACAAGAGCGACCTCGTCGACGACGACCAGCGTCTCGTCCTGCTCGGACTCGAGCCGACGGCGGTCTTCGTCTCGGCACGGACGGGTGAGGGCATCGACGAGCTGCTGGCCCGCATCGCAGCCGTCCTGCCCGAACCCGAGATCGAGCTCGACCTGTTGGTGCCGTACGACCGCGGCGACGTCGTCTCCCACCTCCACGACTCGGGCCGCATCGTCAGCACGGACTACGAAGAAGAGGGCACCCGCGTCCACGCGCGCGTCTACCCGAGTGACGTTGCCGGGCTCACGCCCTACGTGGCTCCCGTGGGCGTGGGGCGCTGACGCCGAGCCGCACGTCCTCGAACGACGAAGCGCCGCCCCCCCCCCGGGGGGGGGGCGGCGGGGGGGGCGGGGGCGGGCGCCACCGGGGAGGCGAGATAAGACGGAGCCGCACCCGGCCGCGCCCTG
>NZ_JBSSDL010000018.1:0-28988 GCF_054060695.1 Frigoribacterium sp. 2355
TGTACAGGGTTCGCCACCGGGCCCGAAAAGGATTGGAACGCATCATCTTCGTTACCCGGCCGTGACCTCCACCGCCGCGTCGGCACCGGCGACCGGGCTCGGGGAACGTCGCGCGCGGGCCACCGCGAGCCCGCGTTGCGAGCTCCAGAAGTCGCGGACCGTCTCGCGGAGTTCGGACGCGCCGACGTCCGCTCCGAAGGCCAGCGACCCCGGCTCGAGGGCGATGCCGTCGGCCAGGGTGGGCAGGGCGACGGGGTCGAAGCCGATGGCGTCCACGAGGTCCGCGACGACGTCGAGTGCCTCTCGGTCGTCCGACGCCAGGGCGATCGCGCTCCGCTCGGGATGACCGGCGGGCAGTGCTCCCTCGTCGAGGTCGTGGTACCCCATGTGGTTGAAGCCCTTCACGACGCGTGACGTGGGCAGGTGCTGCTGGACGAGCTCGCTCGTCGAGGTCCGGACGTCCGAGAGGTCGTCGCGCAGGCCGTCCGTCTCCCACCAGTAGTTCATGGCGTCGACGACGACCTTGCCCGCCAGGGCGTCCACCGGCACCGAGTCGAGCTTGCCGAGCGGCAGGGCCAGGACGACGATGTCCGCCTCCCGTGCCGCGTCGGCCGACCAGACCGCGCGGGCCCCGGGGGCGATCACGTCGACGATGAGGCGGATGCGGGCAGGGTCCCCCGAGCCGGAGAGGAGGACGGGGTGGCCGGCGGCGTGGACGAGGCGGGCGAGGACGGTGCCGACCTTGCCCGCGCCGAGGATGCCGATGGTGGGTGCGGACGTCATGTGTCGTGCAACGCACGAGGGCATCCGGCGATTCCGGACGCGGCGATGCACCGCAGGCCCCTGAACCAGGTCTGCGGTGCACCGTCGGTGTGGAGTCGCTCAGAAGCGAGCGACGGAGGTGACCGTCAGGCGCGGGCCGTCCGGCGGCGGGCCGCCACGAGCAGGCCGAGCCCGGCGAGCAGCGCCAGCAGCCCGCCCACGAGCGGGCCCGAAGCGTCACCACCGGTGAAGGCCAGCGACGAGTCGGCGGCGAGGGCCGAGGAGGCGCTGGTCCCCGAGGCGAGGACGCTGCGGTCGGCCGCCGCGGCGGTCACGAGCACGGTGCCGGTCGTGCCGTCGACGCCGTTGGTGTCGTCCGTGCCGGGCGTTGTGGTGCCGCCGTCACCCGGGGTGGCGGGCGTCGTCGGGTCGGTCGGGTCGGTCGGCTCGAACGGCTCGGCCGGGTCGACGGGGATCGTCGGGTCGGTCGGGTCGGTCGGGTCGGTCGGCGTTGTCGGCGTGGTCGGCGTGGTCGGCGTGGTCGGCGTGGTCGGCGTGGTGCCGGTCGTCCCCTCGGTGGTGTCGCTGTCGCCGATCACCGAGACGGCGTTGCCGCCCACGGTCACGGGCAACCCCACCGACGGCACGACCTGCGTGCCCCCGAGGATGCCGTCGTCACCACTGGTGCTGCCACCGGTCGAACCCGTACCGGTGCCCGTGGTGCCGGTGCCCGTCGTGGTGCCCGTGCTGCTGCTGTCGCCGATCACCGAGACGGCGTTGCCGCCCACGGTCACGGGCAACCCCACCGACGGCACGACCTGCGTGCCCCCGAGGATTCCGTCGTCGCCGCTCGTGGTGCCACCGGTGGTGCCCGTACCGGTGCCGGTGGTGCCGGTGCCCGTCGTGGTGCCCGTGCTGCTGCTGTCGCCGACCATCGAGACGGCGTTGCCGCCCACTGTCACGGGCAGCCCCACGGACGGCACGACCTGCGTGCCCCCGAGGATGCCGTCGTCACCACTGGTGCTGCCACCGGTCGAACCCGTCCCGGTGCCGGTGCCGGTGCCCGTCGTGGTGTCGGTGCTGCTGCTGTCGCCGACCACCGAGATCGCGTTGCCACCGACCGTGACCGGGGTGGTCACCGTCGGGATCACCTGCGTGCCCCCGGCGACGGAGTCGTCACCGCTGGTGGCGGCGCCACCCGTGGTCGGACCCGTGCCGGTGGTGCCGGTGCCGGAACCCGCGGCCGGAGCCGTGGTCGAGCCGGTGCTGCTGCTGTCGCCGACCACCGAGACGGCGTTGCCCCCCACGGTCACGGGCAGCCCCACCGACGGCACGACCTGCGTGCCCCCGAGGATGCCGTCGTCGCCACTGGTGGTGCCGGTGGCCGAGCCGGTGGGGCCGGCGTCGGTCGCGCCTCCTGCGGGGGTGCCGGTCGTGGCGCCGGTGCTCGACGAGTCGCCCAGCACCGAGATCGCGTTGCCGCCGACCGTGACCGGCAGGGTCACGTCGACGAGGGCCTGGGTGCCCGAGCCGATCGCGTCGTCGCCCGACGTGGCGGCAGGTGCTGCCGGTGCCGGTGCCGCGGGGGCCGCGGCCTGGACGGGAGCGGCCGTGCCGGCCGAGTCGCCCAGCACCGAGACCGCGTTGCCACCGACGCCGACCGGCACGTCGATCGAGACGATGCCCTGGCTGCCCGAGAGCACGCCCGAGTCGCCGCTCGTCGTCGTGACGGGTGCGGCGGGCGCGGCGGGTGCGGCGGCCGGAGCGGCGGGTGCCGCAGCCGGGGCGGCAGGCGCCGCAGGGGCCGGCGCGGTGCTGCTCGAGTCGCCGAGGACGCTGACCGCGTTGCCGAGCGCCGAGACCGGAGCCTCGACGACGGCGCCGACCTGGGTGCCCGAGAGCAGCCCGTCGTCACCGGTGGTGGTCGCCGCGTTCGCGGCGGTGGTTCCGAGGGCCCAGATGCCCCCGATGAAGAGCGCTCCCATGAGCCCTCTCGAGACGTACGTGTTCATGGTCTTCTCCAAGAGATGAGGTGTGTGGTGCCGCGGGGTCGCGGCGGGGTCGCTGATGTCGCCGGCAGCCGGGAGGCTGCAGGGGCGACGCGACCGGCCTCAGTCGGGGGAAGAGTCGGTGTCGTACGCAGGCGTCGACGGGAGGTCGTCGTCGCCGTCCGCGGACCCCGCCGAGACGGCGAGTCCGGGAAGCAGGGAGGCGCGGGTCGCGTCGAGCGCGACGGCACCGCCGGCCGCTCCGCCGCCCGAGGCCTGACCGTTCGCGCTTCCGCCGGAGCCCGAGGGCAGGGCGGGCGTGCCGTGGTCGTCACCGGCAGGAAGCGGTGCCGGGCCGGGGGTAGGCGCCAGGGGTGCGCTGGTCGTGTCGGCCGACGAGGACGGACCCGAGGCGATCTGCGCCCGCAGGATTCCGACCGCGTCGGTCGATGCGGTCGTGCCGGACACGTCGGACGCGTCGGCCACCGAGGCGACGGCGAACCCGTCGGTGGCGACGGCTCCGAGGCCGTCGGCTCCGTCGACGTCCGCGTCCGCCCCGGCGGGCACGTCGCCCGCGGGGACCGTGACGCCCGGTCGGGGCGTGACGCCCCCGGGTACGACCGGCGGGACCACGGGGGTGGCGGGGGCCGCAGCCGAGTCGCCGACGGCGGTCAGACCCTCGTCGACGACGCCGGTCAGCGGATCGGTCACGGTCGAGACGGGTGCCGGGCCGGTGACGGCAGGCACGACGGGGACGGCCGCGACGACCTGGTCCACGGTCTGCGCGACGGGCGCGACGACCGACGAGACCGGTGCGGCGGCTGCGACCTGCTGCACGACCTGGGGCACCACGGGGGCGGCGGCCTGCACGACCTGCTGCACCGGGGGTGCGACGGCCGTGGCCTGGACGGCGACGCCCGTGACCTGTGACACCGCGCCTCCTGCGGTCTGACCGACGGCGGCCACGGGGGCGTCGAGCGATCCGGCGACCTGGCCGACGGCCGAGGTGACGCCGCCGAGGAGGGAGGACGGGGCCTCGTCGGCCGAGGCCGACGGGGACGAGAAGGCGAGTCCGAGACCGACCATGCCGATCGCGGCGAGACCCGAGAAGCCGAGGAGGCGCACGAGACGGAGCGGGGCGGGTCGCCTCGTCGTCGTCTCGGCCGTCTGATCCACGGCGTACCTTCTTCGGTCGCATCTCACCGGGGTGGTGGGTCCCGGCGTCGGGGTCGTGCCCCTCATCACGCTGGTTAGACGCGATGTGCCGTCTTTTCTACGCCGACGACGCCGGATTGTCCATGAGCCTGTCTTAGATGTACCCCGATCGCCTCGACGACGCGTCGGCGAGGGACGACTCAGACCAGCTCGAGGTCCCAGGAGGGCGGCACGTAGACGGAGCCCCACCCGGCGCGCAGGCGCGTGATCGCCCGGTCGAACGACTCCACGACGTCCATGTCACGTCGGACCATGGACTGCAGCTGCAGTCCCTCGTAGAGGGCGATCAACTGCTCTGCACCCCTGGCCGGCTGCATCGTGTCGGGCTCGCGCCCGAGCTCGACGTCCTGCGCGAGCGAGCTGTGGATCAACCGGTAGAACTGCTGCCACTGGTCGTGCAACAGCGGCGCCAGCGGGTGGCCCGGGGTCGCCGCGACGTTGACGGTGGCACTCAGCAGGCGCATCAACGCGGGTTCGGCGGCGTTCGCGGCGACGATCGCGCGCAGCAGGGCGATCGTGCCGTGCGTCCGGGCGAGGGGGAGCAGCGGCCGGGTGCGGCGGCCGACCCAGAGGTCGACGGTCGCCAGGACCAGGCCGTTCCAGTGGGTGAACTCGTCGCTCACGGTCTTGACGGGCAGATCGGCGGCTCGGGCGACCAACTCGAACGACGCCTCGTGGAAGGCGTGCTCGGTGAAGACGCGCATGGCCGCCTCGACGATGGCGATGCGTCGCTCGACGGCGGCGGACGGGGCTCCGAACGGGGTGGCGGGGGTGGTCGTCGTGGCCGTCGGGGCGTCCGACGACTCGGGGTGGGTCTCGTGGATCACGCATCGACGTTACGGACCGCACGGCGCACGAGTCGACGCCCAGTCCGGGGTACACGGGTGCCGCTGCGTCGGTCGCGTCGCCGGATGACGCGTCGAGGATTGAGTTCTCAGGGAGACCCGCGTATACCTCAGGTAACGGGGAACGCCCGCACGAACCGATCACGTGTGTCCAGGTGCCTCCTCTTCCCAGTCAGGTGGCGCCATGCCCCGTTCGACGTCCCCTTCCCTCCTCGCCCGCTCGGGGCTCGTCCTCGGCGTCGCCGCCGCCCTCACGGTGGCCTCGGCCCTCCCCGCGAGCGCCGCGAACGTCATCGACGGCCCCGTCGACCTCGGGTCGGCCCGCAGCTACGCCGTGCTCGCCGCCTCGACGGTCACCAACACCGGCCCCAGCGTGGTGAACGGCGACGTCGGCCTCAGCCCCGGCTCCTCGGTCACCGGGTTCGACGCCGGTGGCCCCGGCGTGATCGTCGGGGGCGTGCAGCACGTGGCCGACGAACCCGCGCGGCTCGCGCAGCAGGACCTCACCTCGGCCTACGACGTGGCCGCGGCCCTCACCCCGCAGGAGAGCAACGTCGTCGACCTGGCCGGTCGGTCGCTGTCGCCCGGCGTCTACTCGGGGGACGCGGTGCAGCTCACCGAGAACGGCAGCCTCGCGTTCGCCGGCTCCGATCGGTCGGTCTGGGTCATCCAGGCCGCCAGCAGCCTGACCATCGGCGCGAACACGACCATGACCTTCTCCCAAGGCGCCAGCGCGTGCAACGTCTTCTGGCAGGTCGGCAGCTCGGCCACCCTCCTCGCCGACGCGGACTTCCGCGGGACCATCCTCGCGCAGGAGTCCATCACCGCGACCACGGGTGCGACCGTCGTCGGACGGCTCCTCGCCCGCACCGGCGCCGTGACGCTCGACACCAACACCCTCACCGTGCCCGCGGCCTGCCCCACGGTCGGCACGCCGTCCGAGACCGTCGCACCGACCATCACGTCGGGCAGTCCGACGACCGCGACCGAGGGCACCCCGTACTCGTTCACCGTCACGGCGACCGGTGCCCCGGCCCCGACCTTCACCGTCACCACCGGCACCCTGCCGGTCGGCCTCACGCTGAACGGCACCACCGGCGAGATCTCGGGCACCCCGACCACCCCCGGCGACACCACCGTCACCATCACGGCCGACAACGGCACGACGCCGCCCGACACCGCGGACTACACGATCACGGTCACCCCGGCCGCCGTCGTCACGCCGCCCCCGGGCGACGGCGGCACCCCTCCCGGCACCGTGACTCCCCCCGGCACGACCACGCCTCCCGGGACGACCACGCCGCCCGGGACGACCACGCCGTCGACCCCGGCCGTCCCCGTCTCCGACCGGAACGGCACCGGCCCCCGCGGCGACCTCGCCTACACGGGTGCGGACACCACGCTGCCGGTGATCGGTGCCGGCCTGGTCCTGCTCCTCGGTGCCGCCCTCGTCACCGTCACGGCCATCCGACGCCGCCGCCTCGCCCGCTCCTGACCGACGGGTCCACCGGAGGCGCCTCGCTCGACCGACCCGCGCCTCCTGACCGAGGCCCCGGGCCCGGGTCCCCGGGCCCGGGTCCCCGGACGCCGGTCGACGGACGCAGGTCGACGTTCACCGGCCGGCCGCGTACCTCGCGCTCACCTCGGCCGCCGTCGAGGCGACGTCCAGGACCGTCGTGTCGTCGAGGTCGCCCCGGAAGTGCTTGCTGGTCGGCGGCGAGGGCCAGGGCGCGTTCACCGCGTCGTAGCCGATCCGCCAGTAGCCGCGGGCGTTCTCGGCCGCCGCCTGGGACGACGACCCGACCGGCGCGCCGTCCACGTAGAGCGTCATGCCCGAGGCGTCCAGGGTCGCCGTCGCGAGGTGCCACGCACCGTCGGTGTACGTCGACGGGCTCTGCAGGGTGAAGTACCCGCCGCTGTAGACGCCGAAGATCAGCGTGCCCCGGTCGGTCAGGTAGAGGTGACGGTCGTACTGTCCCGACGCGCCCGCCTGGCTGTTCCCGAAGCCGATCAGCTTGCCGCCCGTCGTCGTGGTCGTGCGGAACCAGGTCTCGACGGTGAAGACCTGGGGGCCGTCGACGTTCAGCCCCGTCGTGACCTGACCGTCCACGCCGTCGAGCCTCAGGAACGGGCCGTCACCGGGGGCGCACGTGCCGCCCGTGATCGTGGCCCCGGGGGTGAGGGTGCCCGGTCTTCCGTTGCCGCTGCTGTCGCGCGCGGTCGTGCCGACCCCGTCGTTGAACTGGTAGGCGAATCGCGCCTGCGCCGCGACCGGGCGGTCGAGGCAGGCGAACCGCGAGGTGGCGAGCACGCTCGAGGTCGAGGTCGTGGCCGAGAACGCCGCGTGGCTCGAGCCGACGACGAGGAACAGCACGGCCACCCCGGCCACCACGGTGAGGGCGACGCCCGAGACCCGGGCCGCGCGCGACCGCCCCGACGGCTGCGTGGGCGCACGGTGACGGGACGGGGCGAGGGGGTCGACGACGTCCTCGCTGGTCGGCTCGAGCCGCATCGCCGCGAGCAGGAGCAGCACGACGAGGGACACGACGAGCACGCCCACCACGCGGTCGCCGCCGTGCCAGAGCATCGGCGACCCGATGGACGGCACGAGCAGGACCCCGACGCCGTGCACGGCCTCGGCGGCGACGGGGCTCGAGTCGACCTCGGCGTTCGCGTCGCCCTTGAGTCGCAACGACCCGTCGTCGGTCGTGTCGACCAGACGGTGCAGCCGCAGCTCCCCGGCCCGGTCCGGATCGTCGACGAGCAGCACCTGCCCCGCGTCGAGGTCGGTCGTGTCGACGGGCATCGCCACGACCACGTCCCCGGTGGTGATCGCGGGCGACATCGACCCCGTGACCACGGTCGTGGGCGACCAGCCCCAGAGGGCCGGGACGGCCGCCCAGAGCAGGAGGCACACGGCCGTCGTCAGGACGACCCGCGCGATCGTCGCCAGGCACAGCGCACCCCAGAACGACAGGTCGGAGCGGACCTGCGGGGTGGTGGCGGCGGGGGCCGCGAGGGTCGTCATGTCGGCGTGTTCCGGCTCGGGCGTCGTCTCCCGCGTCAGCGGGTCTGGGCCTCCCAGGTGAAGGCGATCGCCGCGCGCGAGTCCTGACCGGTGTTCGGCGTCGACTGGCTGAGCGCGTACGTGAACTTGAACGAGCGGGACTCGGCGGCCGTCCCGTCCGGTGACCAGGTCGGGGCGCCGGTCGCGTAGCCGGTCCGCTGGCTCGCGAAGTCGGCGAGGGTGCCCGAAAAGACCTGCGCACCCTGGCTCGCCGGGGTGAAGCCGTCACACGAGGCGCTGGACGCGCCCGACCCCTGTTGGATCGTCAGGTCGAGGAAGGACGAGAGCGAGTTGGTCGTGGTCGCCGCGGTGCCGTAGAGCCGGACCGACGAGGGCAGGCTTCCCGTCGAGGTGACCGTGATGCACCTCGTGCCGGTGTCACCGGGCATCAGGCCCGAGGCCGAGAACAGGGCGACGTCGGAATCGTCGTCCGTGAGCTGCACGGTGCCGGTCGACCAGTTGCTCGTCGGGTTCGAGGTGGTGGCCGAGAAGGCCGAGTACGACGCCGTCGAGATGATGGCGCCGGAGGCGATGACGGCGACGGGCACGGCGGCCCAGCGGGCACGGCGGGTCCAGCGGGCGCGGCGGAGCGATCGGGACATGTCGGGGAGTCCTTCGGGTGGGGGGCGCCGAGGCCCCCGTGGTGCTTGTCGGGAGGGGGCTCTGACGTCTCGGCACGGTGCCGATGGGGCGACGGTACCGAGGGATCGTCGACTCGGTAAGGGGGGTCGTGTCCCCAGTCAGGGGGAACCCCCTGTACCCCGCCGGGGCGTACCGGCCGGACGTCAGCGTCCGCGGCCGGCCAGCAGCGCGTGCAGCAGGGGCACCGCCGAGGTGGCCATGAGCACCGTGCCGACCACGTCGTCCCCTCTGCGCAGGACGGCCCCCGCGATCAGCAGGGCGGCGAAGAGCACGGCCGAGACCACCCGCCGGGCGGTCCGCTCGATGCGGGTCAACTGGCGCTCGATCCGCGGGCTGCCCACCTCGAGCGTGCCGTCCTCGAGGCGCGTGACGAGGTGGTCGAGTCGGCCGGGCAGACGCACGGCCACCGTGGCGGCGTCGAGGGTGCGGCGCGTGACGTCCTGCACCGCGTTGCCTCGTTCGTCGCGGATCAGCCGGGCCGCGTAGGGCTCGACCGAGTCCCACAGGTTGAACGCCGGGTCGAGCGCGCTGGCGACCCCCGAGGTCAGCGTCATCGCCCGCAGCACGAGCAGGAAGTCCTCGGGCAGCTGGAACGGCAGCGACCGGATGAGGTCGCCGAACTGCCCGGCGAACTCGCGGTACTCCCGCGGGTCGACCTGCCGGAGTTCGGCGAACCCCATGCCGCCGAACCGGGCGAAGGTGGCGGTCACGGCCCGCTCGAGCCCGAGCGTGTCGGCGCTCGGCAGCAGGACGCCGAGGTCGCGCATGGCGTTCACCATGCCCGAACCGTCACGCGAGGCCGCCGCGATCAGCAGCTTGCGCAAGCCCGTCCGGGTGCCAGTCGGCACCTCGCCCATCATGCCGAAGTCGATGAAGGTGAGCTTCCACGGTCGCTGCCCGTCGACCGCGTCGGGCACGGGCGTGACGAAGATGTTGCCGGGATGCGGGTCGGCGTGGAAGAACCCGTGGGTGAAGAGCTGGTCGAACATCACCGCGGCGAAGACGGGGGCGACCTCGGCGGGGTCGATGCCGGCGGCGGCCAGCGCGTCGACGTCGGTGATCTTGATGGCCGAGACGTCGTCCAACACGAGGACGCGACGCGTGGTGCGTTCCCACACGACGTCGGGCACGCTCACCCGGTCGTCGTCGGCGAAGTCGGCGGCGAAGCGGGCCGAGTTGGCGGCCTCGTTGAGGTAGTCGATCTCTTCGAGGCTGGTGCGCGCGAACTCCTCGACGAGGGCGGGGGCGTCGACCCGGTCCGACACCAGCCGGACGTGGCTGAGCCAGCCGCCGACGCGGCGGAGTGCGGCGAGGTCGACGTCGACCACGGCGTCGATGCCGGGCCGCTGCACCTTGAGCACGACGTCCGTGAGGCCCGTGTCAGCGGCGTCGACGGGCCCGAGCGTCGCCCGGTGCGCCTGGCCGAGCGAGGCGGCGGCGATGGGCGACTCGGCGACGGTGGCGAAGACCTGCCCGAGGGGTCGGCCCAGCTCGGCCTCGGCCAGGGCGCGGATGCCCGAGAAGGGCACGGGCGTGACCTCGTCCTGCAGCCCCTCGAGCTCTTTGGTGATCTCGGGCGGCAGCACGTCGAGGCGCGACGACAGGTACTGGCCGACCTTGATCATCAGGCCGCCGAGGTCGAGGGCCAGGGCGTGGAAGCCCCGCGCGAAGCTCCGCATGCGGCGGGCACGCGTGCGCTCCGCGAGCCGCCGCAGGCCGAAGCGGGGCAGGACGAGTTCGAACCACCAGGTGACGGCGAGGTGCCGCGACGCGAACCGCAGGATGCGACGGTAGCGCGCGCGACCGGCCCGGTCACGCACCGGAGGACTGGACGCGGAGGGGTCGGTCGACGCCACCCTCGTCAGTCTCGGGCGAGGATCGAGTAGATGCGACGACGGGCCTCGTCGAGCACCGCCACCGCCTCGTCGACCTGCTCGGGCGAGCCCGTCCGGCCGACCTGCGCCGTGGCGCGGGCCAGCTCGACGCCGGCCTTGGGCAGGGCACGGAACCGGTCGCCGGTGGCGGAGCGCTCGGGCTCCCACGGAGCCGACGGGTCGACCCCGGCGGCGGCGCGACCGGCCTCGGTGAGCGAGTAGACCTTGCGGCCGTCGGTCTCCTCCGCGGCGACGAGCCCCTCGTCGGAGAGCAACTGCAGGGTCGGGTAGACGGACCCGGCGCTGGGCTTCCAGTCGCCGCCGCTGCGCTCGTCGATCTCGCGGATGATCTGGTAGCCGTGCATGGGGCGTTCGGCCAGCAGCGCGAGGATCGCGGCCCGCACCTCGCCCCGCGGGGCACGGGTGCCCTCGCGGCGGTCGAAGGTCGAGCGGAGCTGCTCCATGGCCTGCCACATGCCGTCGAGGCCGGTGCCGAAGCCGAAGGTGCCGGGTGCTGACGTGCTGCTCATGGTGTTCTCCTTCTCGAGGGTGGAACGGGTCGAACGATACCCGGACGATATACCCCCACCGGTGGCCCGTCAGGGCTGACGCCCAGGCAGGAGGCGCGGCCGCCGAGATCCCGAACGGTCCTGTTCTGGGGGTCCCCACGCACTCGTTCGGGGGGTTCGGGCGACCGGACGAGGGTGGTTAAGTTCCATTCGTGGGTATGAACCCCCACCGACGGCGCGTTGCCGTCACCTCTCCGGCGTTCCCCGACGTCCGCCGGTGAGCCCTGCTGCCTCGGCGTTCCCCGACGTCCGCCGAGGCGGCAGGACCTCCGTCGTTCCCCGACGTCCGACGGAGCCGTACGTCCCTCGGTGACGGTCCGCGCCTCCGAGATCCCTGGAGTCCGCCATGCCCTCGTTCCCGACCCGCCGCCTCGCGGCGACCGCCGCCGCCGCGGCCCTGCTGTTCACCGTCCTGGTGACCGCCCCCGCCCAGGCCGCGACCCCGTCGCCCGCCCCGGCCGCCACCGCCCCCACCACGACGGCCGCCGCCTCGACGGCCACGTCGGGCGTCTCGGCCGACCTGTCCGGCGACATGATGACGGTGCCCGCGGCGCCCCTGCTGAGGGCCCAGACCGACGACGACGTGTCGCCGACGACCGGGGTGACGGACCACCCGGTGTACGTCAGCGTCGCGGCGGCGACGGCCGCGACCTCGGACGACTCCCCCACGCCTCCCGACGACGCCTCGATCCGCGCCGCCGTGACGCAGCTGCACGACTACTGGTGGGCGGAGTCGGGCCACACCGTGAACGTGACGCTCGCCGGGATCGAGACCCGGTCGCTCGACCAGGCGTCGTGCGTCCCCGCCACGGTGCTCAACACGGTCCACACCTCGGCCTTCGGCGGACGGTTCGCCCGGTACGCGTGGGCCGGCACGAACGAGCACCTGATCGTCCTGAGCCGCGAGACCTGCGGGACGACGGCGACCGCGTTCGGCACGGTCGGCGGCGACGGCGGCGAGGTCTTCAGCTCGTACGGAGCGGGCAGCACGCTGGGCGTCCCCGTGCTGCTGCACGAGTTCGGCCACAACCTCGGCTTCGGCCACGCCGGTGCCGGCATGTGCCGCAGCACGACGTCGTTCGACGGGGCCGCGAGCGACTACCGGTACGCCACGTCGACCGACTCCCCGGCCACCTGCCCCGTGCTCGAGTACGGGGACTTCCTCGACATCATGGGCTACTCGGTCTCGTCGTCCCGCCCCCACCTGTCGTCCGTCCAGCGGGTCCGCGCCGGCTACCTGACCGACGTCACCACGCTCAGCGGGGCGGGCACGACCCGCCAGGTCACCGTCGCCTCGCTCGACGGTGCCGAGAAGGGCCGCGCCGTCAAGGTGGTCGACCCGGTCAGCGGTCAGGACTACTACGTCGAGTACCGCACCGCGACCGGGACGGATGCCACCAGCCCGGAGTTCGGCGGACGTTCTCCGTCCTGCGCCCTCGTCGGATCGGGCTTCACGCGCTGCGCGCTCACCAGCGACAAGACGACCGGCAGCGTCCGGGTGCTCCGACCCCTCACCCTCGCGGGCAGCACGGTGTCGACCGTCGCCCTCGCGGTCGGTCTCGACGCCGGGCGCGACCCCAGCCGTCGCGACACGCACCTCGACGCGGGCGAGTCGTTCACCAGCGCGAACGGCGGTTTCACGGTGTCGGTCCGCTCCATGACCCCGTCGGGCGGAGCGGTCCTCGACGTGAGCCTCGCCGGGGGGTCCGCCAAGGTGCCCGCCTCCGCTCCGGCCCCGACCCTGTCGGCCCCGGCGCCCGCGACCGCGCCCGCGACGACGACCAGTCGACTGAGCGTCGACCGCACCCGCCAGACCCACGGCTCGACCACCCCGATCACGACGACCACCCAGGTCGTCGCGTCGGACGGCTCGGCCCCGAGCGGGACGGTGACACTCCGGGACGGCACGGCCGTCGTCGGCAGCACGAAGGTCGGGTCCGACGGGCGCGCCACGGTGACCCTGCCGGGGACGACCGCGGCGGGCACCCACCAGCTGCGCGCCTCCTTCGTCCCTGCCACGACGACGCAGTCCGGCTCGGACTCGGCGGTCGTCGGCGTGACCGTCGACAAGGCCTCCTCGTCCAGCGCGCTGACCCGCGGGACGACGGCGATCACCAAGAACGAGGCGGCGACGGTCACGGTCACGGTGTCGGCCCCCGGCGTCCCCCGCCCCACCGGCACCGTGACCGTGACCTCGGGCGGCAGGACCGTCGGCACCGCCACCGTCTCGGCCGACGGAGCAGGACGCGTCACCGTGCCGGTGGGGACCTTCACCCGCGGGGGCACGTACGTCCTGTCCGCGTCGTACGCCGGGTCGGGCAACGTGTCCGCCAGCGTCTCGAAGCGGATGATCGTCGTCCTGCGCTGACGAGCGCGGCACCTCCTGCTCTGGCGCGCCGCGCAGGCCCGGTGGCCTCCCTGCCGGCCCGCAGCGCGACGAAGAACCCGGTTCCGAACGATGCACCCAGAAGCAACGGGGTGCATGGTTCGGAACCGGGTGCGAGGCGGCAGGAGGCGCGGGTCGGCGACCAGCGGAGGCGCGGGTCGACCGGCGGAGGCGCGGGCCGGCGGGGTGCCTCAGTACTTCGCGGACTGCCCGCCGTCGATGGGCACGACGGCCGCGTTGACGTAGGTGGCGTCGTCCGACAGAAGGAAGGCGACGACCGAGGCGATCTCGTCGGCCTTGCCGTAGCGCTTGGTCGGGTTGATCTGGATGAACTGCTCGGCGGCCTTCTCGGGGTTCTCGGCGTCGATCTGACGCATCGAGGCCTCGACCATGGGCGTCCAGATGGCGCCGGGGGCGATCGCGTTGACGCGGATGCCGAACTCGCCGTACTCGACGGCCGAGTTGCGGGTCAGGCCGACGACGCCGTGCTTGGCCGCGGCGTAGCCCGACTGGTTGCCGACGCCGCGGATGCCGCCGACGCTCGCGGTGTTGACCACGGCACCGCCGTCGCCCTGCGATCGCATGACGCCGAGCACCTTCTCGAGACCGAGGAACACCCCGCGCAGGTTGATCGAGACGACCTTGTCGAACTCGTCGGCGCCGAACCGCTCGGTGAGGTTCTGCTTGCCCTCGATGCCGGCGTTGTTGAAGAACGCGTCGATGCGCCCGAAGCGCTCGACCGTCGCCGACACGTAGCGCGCGACGTCGTCCTCGCTCGACACGTCGGCGACGACGGTCAGCACCTCGGCCCCGGGGACGGCCTCGAGCACGGCGGCCTGCGAGTCGGCGAGGCCCTTCTCCGAGACGTCGACGAGGGCGAGCTTCGCGCCCTCGCTCGCGACGCGGACGGCGGCGGCCCGGCCGAGGCCCGACCCTCCGCCGGTGATGAGGACGACCTTGTCGGTGAAACGCTCCATGGGACGGGCTCCGGTTCTCTCGTTCGGTGAGGCCCGACGCGGCGCCGGGCCAGTCGTCGCGCGACCGTGCGCGACTCGCCGTAAGGCTACACATGTCGCCTTACTGCGCCCTGACCGTGGTCGCCGCGCCGCGCCTCCTGCCGTCCCGCGCCGCGCCTCCTGCGACGCGACGAACCCCGTTCACGAAGACGAACCACGAGAAATCGGGGTTCATCTTCGTGAACGGGGTTCGGGGCGCAGGAGGCGCGGGCCGGCGACCCGAGGAGGCGCGGGTCAGCGCCCGGCGCGCGTCCCGATCTCGACGCCCACGATCCGCTCGTCGGCGATCGTCACGGGGTACACGTCGCCCGTCAGCCGCACCGTCGCCTCGGCCTCCCGCTCGGCGCACGAGCCGCCGACCCAGAGCTCGACGTCCCCGGGCTCGACGACCCGTCGGTGCTGCCGGTCGGTCAGCGCCAGACGGGTGGTGGGGACGCGGAAGACGACCCGCGCCTCCTCACCGGGTCCGAGCGCGACGCGCGCGTAGCCGAGCAGCTGCGCGACGGGCCGGGTGACCGAGCCGACGACGTCGTGCGCGTAGAGCTGCACGAGGTCGGTGCCGGGGCGGTCGCCCGTGTTGGCGACCGTCACCGACGCGACGAACGAGCCGCCCGCCGGCACCTCCGCCGAGTCGACGACCAGGTCCGAGCGTCGCCACGAGGTGTACGACAGCCCGTGGCCGAAGGGCAGCACCGGCGTGCTGTCGGCGCTCGTCACCTCGGACGGCCCGCCGAGCACCGGGTGCAGGTACGAGAACGGCTGCGCGCCGGCCGACCGCGGCAACGACACGGGCAGGTGCCCGGACGGCTCGACGCTGCCGGTCAGGACGCCGGCGACGGCGGCCCCGCCCTCCTCCCCCGGGAAGAACGCCTGGACGACGGCGGCGGGCGCCCCCGCACCCGACACCGCCCACCCGATGGCGTACGGCCGGCCCGAGAGCACGAGCATGACGGTCGGCGTGCCGGTGGCGACGACGGCCTCGACGAGCTCGCGCTGCACCCCGGGCAGCTCGAGGCTCTCGACGTCGTTCCCCTCGCCGACGGTGCCCCGGCCGAACAGGCCGGCCCGGTCGCCGACCACGACGACCGCGACCGCAGCGCCCCGGGCGGCCTCGACCGCCGCGTCGATGCGTGACCGGTCGTCGCCCTCGACGTCGCAGCCGGCCTCGACGACCACCTCGGCGGAGGGCAGCTCGATGCGCAGGGAGGCGGCGACGGTCGGCAGGTCGATGCCGAGCGGCACGCCGGGGTGGTGCGCCAGCACGTGGTTGACGAACGAGTAGCAGCCCATCAGGGCCTCGGCGCTGTCGCCGTTCGGGCCGACCACCGCGACCGACGCTGGTCCGGTACCGGCGGCCCCGGCGCCACCGGTGGCCCCCGTCGCCCCCCGCACGAGCGGGAGCACGCCGTCGTTCGTCAGCACGACGACCGACTCGTCGGCCAGCCGCCGCGCGACGGCCCGGTGCTCGGCCGAGTCGAGGTCGATCTCGGTCGGCGGCGGCGTCTCGAACGTCTCGTCGAGCAGCCCGAGCTCCTCCTTCTCGGCGAGCACGCGGATCACCGCCCGGTCGACCAGCGCCTCGTCCACGTCTCCGGCCCGCACCCGCTCGGCCAGGGGCGCGAGGTAGGCGTCACCGGTGGGCAGCTCGACGTCGATGCCGGCCTCGAGGGCCAATGCCGCGGCCTCGCCCCGGTCGGCCGCCACGGCGTGCATCACCTGCAGGAACGCCACCGAGAAGTAGTCCGACACGACCACGCCGTCGAACCCCCACCTGCGGCGCAGCACCTCGGTCAGGTACGACGGCGTCCCGGCGACCGGCACCCCGTCGATCTCGGCGTACGAGTTCATCACCGACCGCACCCCGCCGTCGAGCACGGCCATCTCGAACGGCGGCAACAGCACGTCCTCGACGAACCGCGGTCCGACCTGCGCCGGTGCGTGGTTGCGCCCCGCGGCCGAGGTCGAGTAGCCGACGAAGTGCTTGAGCGTCGCGTGCACGCCGGCCGCCTGCAGCCCCTTCACGTAGGCGGTGCCGATCGTGCCGACGACGTAGGGGTCCTCGGCGATGCACTCGTCGACCCGCCCCCAGCGGGTGTCACGGATGACGTCGAGCACGGGCGCGAGACCCTGGTGCACGCCGAGGTCGCGCATGGACCCGCCGATCAGCCGGGCCATCTCCTCGACCAGCTCGGGGTCGAACGACGCGCCCCAGGCGAGCGGCGTCGGGAACGTCGCGGCCTGCCAGGCGGCGAGGCCGGTCAGGCACTCCTCGTGCACCAGCGCGGGGATGCCCAGTCGGGTCTCGTCCCGCAGGCGGCGCTGTTCGCGCCACAACCAGGAGGCGCGCTCGACGGGGTCCACCGGCCGCGTCCCGTAGACCCGCGTCAGGTGCCCGAGCCCGTGTCGGGTCGCCTCGACGTAGTCGCCCGACGTCGCCATCTCGCCCTGCATCGGGGCGACGTTCTCGGCGCCCTGGTCGACCCACCAGCCGACCAGCTGGGCGAGCTTCTCGTCGAGGGTCATCTCGGCCAGCAGCGACGCCACCCGGTCGGAGGCGCGGGGTTCGCCGACCGTGAGGGCCTGCGGTCGGTGAGCGGTGTCGGTCATGTCGGCTCGCGCCTCCTGGTCTGTGACGGTGTCGGTGGCGGTCATCCCTTGACCGCCCCGGTGAGCCCGCCGACGATGCGGCGTTCGAAGAGGCTGAAGAAGATCAACGCGGGCAGCATCGAGAGCGCCGTGAAGGCGAGCACCCGTGCCGTGTCGACCGAGTACTGCGACGAGAACGCCTGCACGCCGAGCGGCAGGGTGAACGTCGACGGGTCGTTGAGGATGAACAGCGGCAGCAGGTACGAGTTCCAGGCGCCGATGAAGGCGAGGATGCCCACCGTGATCACGCCGGGCAACGACAGCCGGACGACCATCCGGAAGAAGAAGCCGAGGCGGCTGCAGCCGTCGATGAACGCGGCCTCCTCGATCTCGTCGGGGATCGCGCGGAGGAACGGCACGAGGATGATGATCGTCGTCGGCAGGGCGAAGGCGATCTGCGGCAGGATGACGCCGGCCAGCGAGTTCGTCAGGCCCAGGTCGCGGATCACGAGGTACAGCGGCGTGATCGCGACGGTCATCGGGAACATCAGGCCCGCCGCGAAGAGCGCGTAGAGCACCCCGCGACCGGCGAACCGGTACCGCGCCAGGACGTAGCTGGCGGCCAGGCCGAGCGCCACCGTGCCGATCGTGGTCGCGCCGGCCGAGATCAGCGAGTTGCCGACCTGTCGCCAGAACGTGCCGCCGGTCAGGACGTCGAGGTAGTTGCCGACCTGCCACGGGCTCGGGAACCCGGACGGGTCCGTCGTGATCTGCGCGTTGGTGCGGAACCCGCCGATCACGATGAACGCGACGGGCGCGAGCATCGCCACGATGACGACCACCGCGACCACGTACGCGACGCCGCGGCCGGGGTCGGCGATGCCGCGCCTCCTGCGGGTCGACGGCCGGGGCGCCGCGGGCGCGGGGGTGCCGCCGCGGGGGCGGGCGGGCAGGGTGCTGGCGGTCATCGTTCTTCTCCTGCGGTGGTGGCGGAGGTCGTGACGGCCCCGGCCGTGTCGCGTCGCAGCACGAAGCGCTGGTAGACGAGGGCGACGACGAGCGAGATGAGGAACAGCACGACCGCGACGGCGTTGCCGTAGCCGTAACTGCCCGAGGTGCGGCCGTTGGCCACCATGTAGGTCGCCATGGTCGACGTGCCGGCGGTGGCCGCGATGTACTGACCCCAGATGATGTAGACGAGGTCGAACAGCTGCAGCGAGCCGATGATCGACAGGAACGCCCAGATGCGCAGGGTCGGTCCGAGCAGCGGCAGCGTGATGCGGCGCTGGATCTGCCACCAGCTCGCGCCGTCGATCGCCGCGGCCTCGCTGAGCTCCTCGGGCACGCCCTGCAGCCCGGCCAGGAAGAGGATGACGGCGAAGCCGACGTACTTCCAGGTGATGATGACGAGCAGGGTCCAGATCGCGATGCTCGGGTCGGCGAGCCAGTCGGTCGCGAACGAGCCGAGGCCGACCTTGGTGAGCAGGTCGTTGACGGCGCCGCTGCCCTGGAGCATGAGGCTCCAGCCCGTGCCGACGACGACCTCGCTGATGACGTAGGGCACGAAGATCAGCACGCGGATGAGCGACTGACCGCGCAGCTTGCGGTTGAGCAGCAACGCGAGCCCGATGGCCACCGGGCCCTGCAGCACGAGCGAGAGCACGACGATCGTGGCGTTGTGCCGCAACGCGTCGAGGAACGTCGGGTCCTGGAAGATCGTGACGTAGTTGCGGAACCCGACGAAGTCGGTCGGCGGGCCGAAGCCCGACCAGCTGAAGAAGCCGTAGTAGGCGGCCATCACGATCGGGAAGACCACGAACGCCAGGAACACGACGAGGGCGGGACCGACCAGCAGGGCGATCTCGAGGCCGCGGGCGCCACGCCCCTTCCGGGACACGGCCCGGGAGGCCACCGGGGGCGAGGCGAGTGCCTCGCCCCCGGCGGTGGCGTGAGGCCGCGAGGGTGCGGCGGGCCGCACGGAGGGTTCGCGGAGACTCACGATCCGACCTCTACGCCTTCTTGGCGGCGGCGTCGACGGCGTCGACGAACTGCTGCGGCGTGCCGTCACCCGAGAGCAGGTCGACCACGGCGACGTTCATCGCGTTGCCGACGTTCAGGCCGTAGACGGTGTCGAGCCACTGCGAGACGAAGGGGGCGTCGTTGTAGGCGCTGAGCACGTCCTGCAGGTAGGGCTCGGTGACGGCCTCCTGGGCGACCGTGTTGACGGGAGGCGCGTTGAAGGCCTTGTAGTAGGCCGTCTGCACGTCGGGGGTCGCCAGGTAGTTCAGGAAGTCGACGCACGAGTCGGGCGCACCGGCCGAGCACGAGTACCCGTCGACCCCGCCCATGATGGCGCCGGTCTCGCCGTCGCCGCCGTCGACGGCGGGGAAGGGGAACCAGCCCAGGTCGGACAGCGGCTGCTGGTCGGGCGTGAGCGAGGCGATGACGCCGGGGTTCCAGGCACCCATGAGCTCCATGCCCGCCTGGTGGTTGGCGATCAGGCCGGCCGAGCTGCCGGCGCCCTGCTGGGCCGCCGTGGTGAGGAACCCGTCGTTGAACGGCTCGGTGTCGCGGAAGTCGGCGAGGTCCTCGGCCGCCTTGACCCAGCAGTCGTCGCTGAAGTCACGGTCGGTCGCGGCCTTCTCGAGGACGTCCGAGCTGCACGAGCGCAGCGCGAAGAAGAAGTACCAGTGGGCGGCGGGCCAGGCGTCCTTGCCACCGAGGGCGACGGGCGAGACGCCCGAGCCCTTCAGGGCGGTGACGGCCTGGTCGAGCTCGTCCATCGTCTTCGGGGCCTCGGTGATGCCGGCGGCGTCGAAGAGGTCCTGGCTGTACCAGAAGCCACCGGGGAGCACGGCGACGGGCATCGAGTACACCTTGCCGTCGACCGAGCCCGACCCGAAGGTCCCCTCGCTGATGTCCTGCTTCGCGTCGTCCGAGATGACGTCGGTGAGGTCCTTGACCTGTCCGGCCGAGACCATGGCCTGGAGCTTGCCGCCGCCGCGCTGCAGGAACACGTCCGGGGCGTCGCCCGAGTTGAGGGCGGTCTGCAGCTTGCTGTCGAAGTCCTCGTTCTGCACGGTCTGGACGTCGATCTTCACGTCCGGGTTGGCCTTCTCGAAGTCGGCCGCGGTGGCCGTCCAGAAGTCCTGGCCGGGGCCGGTCGTCGAGTTCTGCCACAGGGTGAGCGTGCCGTCGTCGGACCCGCTTCCGCCCCCGGTGCTGCAGCCGGTCAGCAGTCCCGCTCCGATCAGCAGGGCCGCAGACCCGGCCAGGAGCCGTCGAGATGTGGTCATGGTTCCACCTTTTCCTCTTCGTTGAGCGGCCGTGGTCGGCCGAGCGTGCCGTGCTCCGATGCGCGGCATGGCCTCAGTGTCGAAAACGTCGGGGACGGTGTCAAACGTTTTCGAAAACCATTTCCGTCGGGCTAGGCTGCCGACGTGATGACGGCACGGGTGACGATCCACGACGTGGCACGGGCTGCCGGGGTGTCGGTCGCGACGGTGTCCAAGGCGGTCAACGGCCGCTACGGCGTCTCGGCCCAGGCGATCGAGCGCGTGATGGCGGCGGTCGACGAGCTCGGCTACGAGTCGAGCCTGGTGGCCAGCAGCATGCGGGCCCGCCGCACCGGGGTGATCGGCGTGCTCGTGGCCGACTTCGAGCCGTTCAGCTCGGAGGTGCTCAAGGGGGTCGGGGCGGCCGTCCGGTCGCGGGGCGCCGAGTACGACCTGCTGGCCTACAGCGGGGCGCACCGCGGCGAGAACACCGGGTGGGAGCGTCGCTCGCTCAGCCGGTTGAGCGGCACGCTGATCGACGGCGCGATCCTCGTCACGCCCTCGGTGCTGACCACCGCCGCGAGCATCCCCGTGGTGGCCGTCGACCCGCACACCGGGCGCACCGACCTGCCGTCGGTCGAGGGCGACAGCCGGGGCGGGGCGCTGCTCGCCGTCGAGCACCTGCTCGGCCTGGGGCACCGTCGCATCGGCTTCCTGGCCGGACGCCCCGACCTGCGCTCGGCGTCGTTGCGCGAGGCGGGCTACGTGCAGGCGCTCCGGGCGGCCGGCATCACCCGCGACCCGGCGCTGACCCGCAACGGCGACTTCGAGCTGACGGCCTCACGCCAGGCGGCCCGCTCGCTGCTGACGAGCCCCGACCGGCCGACGGCCGTCTTCGCCGCCAACGACCTCTCGGCCATCGCCTTGCTGCGCACCGCGCTCGACCTCGGCCTGCGGGTGCCCGACGACCTCAGCATCGTCGGGTTCGACGACATCCCCGAGGCCTCCCGCGAGTCGCCTCCTCTGACCACCGTGCAGCAGCCGATGCAGCGGCTCGGCAGCGCGGCGGCGGGCATGCTCTTCACGATGCTCGAGGGCGGCGAACCGGCCGCGCCCGAGGTGCAGCTGCCGACGCGGCTCGTGGTGCGCGGGACGACGGGGCCGCCGCGCGGGTGAGCGCGACCTGCTCCTGCTCTTCCACAATCATTCGCGTTCGCGTACGGTTGTGCACACCATGGCCGAACTGAGCGCGTCCGAATATGCGAGACGTCACGACATCTCGACCCGTCGCGCCCAGGCGGCCGCAGCGGCCGGACTGCTCGACGCCCGATGGGTCGGCGGACGATGGCTGATCGACGACGCCGTTCCGCATCGACGGCAGCCCGGCCGACCGCTCTCGCACCGGTCGGCCGACGCCCTGGTGGCTCGGCTGACCGGTGACCCCGACTGGGCCGTCGGATTGTCGCCCAGCGAGCGGGGCCGGACGCTCGCCCGGGTCGACGAACTCCGGCAGGGCACGACGCCGTCCGACCGCCTCGCCCTCTGGCTACGGACCGCCCACCCCACGGCCCGGGGGTTCGAGGCACCGGCGGCCGACCTCCCCGATCTCCGACTGGACACCCGGCTCACCCCCGGGGGCAGCAGCGACGAACGCTCGGGCATGAGCGACGGCGGCAGGCTCGAGGCACACGTGTCCGCCGCCGATCTCGACGACGTGGTCCACGAGTACCTGCTCGTCCCGTCCCGCCGACCGAACGCCGCCCTGAGGGTCCACGACGGCGCCGCACCGCGCCCGCTGCCACTCGGAACCCTCATCGCGGACCTGGCGACGAGTGCCGGACCACGAGAACGGGCCGCCGCCGACAGGTTGATCCGCGAGGGCTCGCGATGATCGTCGCGCCCACGCTTCGAGCCGCCCAGGCCGACGCCTGGCACGCCCTCTTCGACGTGCACGAGCGCCTGCCGGCCGGCTGGGCCGTCGTCGGCGGCCAGATGGTCCAGTCACATTGCTGGGAGCGCGGGTCGACGTCGGCCCGACCCACGAACGACGCCGACACCGTGCTCGACGTGAGGGCACATCCGACGATGCTGCTGCGCTTCACGACGGTCCTGCGCGACTGCGGATACGTCGCGGACGGCCAGAGCTTCGAGGGCCATCAGCACCGCTGGGTCCGGGGCGAGGCCCAGATCGACGTCCTCATCCCCCGCTTCCTCGGCGAGCGCGCGTCGTCCCGTCGCGGGATCACCGGCGGGACGACCCTGGCCGCACCCGGTGCCCAGGGCGCCGTCGACCGAGCGCGCGTCGTCGAGGTCCGGGTGAACGGCCGCGACGGTGTCGTCCTGCGGCCGACCCTGCAGGGCGCGCTCCTCGCCAAGGCCGCGGCCGTCGAGATCCCGGGAGACGACCACACGCGACACCTCGTCGACATCGCCACCCTCGGGTCGCTCGTCTCCCGCCGGGATCGAGTGGCGACGGACGTCACCGAGACCGAGCGTCGCCGCATCCGTGCCGCCCTCAGCCTCATCGAGCGCGATCCGCTCATCTGCCGGGTCGCGGATGTCGACCCGATCGTCGTGGACCGGCTGCGCCTGGCCTTCGCCTGACGCCCCCCGCAGACCCCGGTGTCGCCCTTGACACCAGAGTCCGTGCCGGGAGTTCGGGCTCCCGACCGTGCCGACGGTTCGGGCCGCCGACGGCGTGCCGCGACAGGGTCGATCGGACACGGGGCACCCCAGGAGGCGCCCGGGCATGTCTTCGGAGCGGCCCGCCTCCCCCGTTTGGGCGACGTCGTGAGAGAACGGGAACGCAGGAGGCGCGGGTCACGCGACCCGCGCCTCCTGCGTCCCCGGGGCCGTCTGGCCCGGCCGATCAGGCCCGACCGGTCAGGCCCAGAGGAACGGCACCACGAACACCAGCAACGTGACGACCGGCCCGATGACCACCATCGAGAGGCCCCAGCGGGTCAGGTGCCGGTAGAGGCGCGGACGGTCCTCTTCCACGCCCGAGGCGACGATGGTCGCGCCGGTCGTGCCGAACGGGGCGCAGTCGACGAGCGAGGCGGAGATCGCCAGGGCGTAGATGAAGCCGGTCATCTCGAGTCCGCCGCCCGGCACGAGCAGGGGGACGGCGAGCGGGATGAGCGCACCCAGGATGCCGATGGTCGACGCGAAGGCCGACACGAGTCCGGCGATCACGCAGATGACGAACGCGGCGAGCAGCGGCGACGAGACCGACCGGGCGACCTCGCCGAGCTGGTCGATGGCACCGAGCCGCGTCAGCACGCCGACGTAGGTGATGATCCCGCCGAGCAGCAGGATGGTGTTCCAGTCGACTCGCGCCAGCGACGCCCGGCCCACGTCGGGCTTCACGAAGGCGAGGAATACGGCGAGCGTCAGCGCCACGGCACCGAGGTTCAGGTCGACGTCGAGCAGCGTGATCGTGAAGAAGCCGACGATCAGCACGGGGATGCTCACGAGCACGACGACCTGGTAGGCGCCCAGCCGGGTGGCCGTGGCCGGCTCCGTCAGCACGGCGGTGCCGCCCGCACCGCGCCCCGTACCTGCACCGGCACCGCGCCCGGCACCGCTCGTGCCGCCGGTCCCGCCGCCTGCCGTCGTGGCCCGGGCCGCGCCCGCCGCCCGGGTCCGGGCGATCAGCTCGCGACCGCCGAACAGGAAGAACGCGACCAGCACGACGAGCGTGTTGACGCCCACCGAGAGGCCGAACATGAGACCCGGGTTGTAGGGGATGCCCGAGGCCCGCGCCACCGTCATGACCGTGATGCCGTTGATGCTGGTCGGGGCGAGGGCGCCGCCGACGATGGCCGAGCTCATGACGATGCCCATCATCGTCGAGTGGATCTTGTGCTTGTGCGCCAGGCTCATCGCGATCGGCACGATCGTGAACGCCGCGTGCGACGTGCCGAGGCAGGCGACCAGCGTGCCGATGACGAACATCGCCCACGGGATCAGCGCCACGCGGTCGCCGATCAACCCGACCGAGCGGTCGACCAGCCAGTCGACCACCCCGGTCTCGCGGGCGATGCCGAACAGGTAGGTGATGCCGAGCAGGATCAACAGGGCGTCGACCGGGAACCCGCCGAGGACGTCGTCCAGGCTCTCGCCCACGACGAGCACGCCGACGAGGAGGGCCGCGACGAGCGCCAGGGCTCCCATGTGCACGTTGCGGATCGCCGAGAGGGCGAAGACGGCCACGAGGACGATCAGCGCGACGAGCTCGACGCTCACGAGGTCGCCGCCGGGGTGGGTTCGGTCGGGTCGGGGGTGTAGGGCATCGTCGTCGATCTCCTGGTTCGGGGTGTCGCGGGTCGGGAGGGGGAAGGGGAAAGGTCGAGGAGGCGCGGGTCAGCGACCCAGCGCGAGCCCGGCCCGGTAGGCCGCCAGCGCCGCCTCGGGCACGTCGGCGAGGTCGTCCAGTCGCACCAGGTCGCCGGGGGCCACGTCGGCCACGAGCCGCGCGCCGCCGAGCAGGTAGTAGGGCGCGATGCCGTCGTCGTCGGGGTCGACGATGACGGGGGCGACACCGGCGATCTCGTGGTGGTGGCCTTCGACGCGGAAGGCGGTGCCGGCCGACAGGGCCTCGCCGGCACGGGCCGCGAGGACCGTGTGCTGACGGGGCTCGGGCAGGCGTGACGTCCCGTCGACGGCGGCGACGATGCTCAGCGGGGTCTCGACGCCCATGAAGTGGTACGGCCAGTAGATGCAGGCGTGACGGCCGTCGCGGCTGACGACGTGCCCCTTGCCGCGCAGCGTCTCCCAGGTGACGGGGTCGCCGGTGCGGACGATCACGAACACGCCGCCGGCGAAGCTGGCCTCACCCGGCAGGCGGAGCATCGAGAAGACGTCGACGACGCCGCTGCGGCCGAGCAGACCGCCGTCCTCGCGTGCCGTGTACAGGTCGGCGAGCTCGTCCGGGCGGGCGACGGGGTAGTGCAGGGCCTCCACGTCGGCGCGGGCGCCGGTGTAGAGCGAGACGACGTTCATCTCGCAGGAGTCGGCGGCCGCCGCCCGCTTGAGGCCGGCGACCGCCGCGGCACGCGCCTCGACCGTCGCCAGGGGGTCGTCGCCCAGGTCGAGCAGCGATGCCAGGGAGGGGGCGTGCACGGTCGTGCCGGCCTGGTCGACGACGCCCGTGGCCGGGTCGAACGCGAGGTCGTACTCGCCCGACTTGCCGAGGGCCACGACGTCGAAGCCGCACTCGAGCACCCACGCCACGAGACGCAACAGGTTCGCGGGCTGGTCGCCGTCGCCGGGCAGGTACCGCAGACCGGCCGCACGAGCCTTGGCGCTCAGCGCCACGCCGGCGACGGACTCGACCTCCTTGCTGACCATGACGACGTGCACCCCGCGGTCGAGCGCGGTGTCCGCGTAGCCGTGCCCGGCCTCGATGCGACCGGTGGCCTCGACGAGGACGTCGACACCGTCCCAGTCGACGGCCGAGGCCTCGGCGATCACGGCGATCGAGCCGGCCGAGACCGCCTCGGCGGTCGCCGCCGCCGTCGACGGCGTCGCGACGGACGAGGCGGGCACCCCGAGCTCGTGGAGCATGGCCGTCACCCCGTCGACGTCGGGGTCGACGAGCTGCGTGGCCGTCAGGTCGGGCAGGCGGCGCAGCTGGTCGAGCAGCGTGCGGCCGTAGCCACCGTTCGCGCCGGTGAGGAGGACGCGGACCGGAGTCGCGCGAGACGTCGTCGAGTGGAGGATCACCGTTGTTCCCGTTCGTTCAAGAGGCCAGGAGCGGCCCGGGCGAGCATGGCAACTGTAGCGAGACTTATCAAATTGTCAAACATCGCACCAAATAGTCACATAGACTGTCCTCGCCCACCCGCACAGACCGAGGCGTCGTGAGCCCGCCCGCCACCGAGAGGTCCCGCATGTTGATAGGTGCCGTCGCCGACGACTTCACCGGAGCCACCGATCTCGCCTCGGGCTTCCGCCGCCGCGGCCTCGAGACGGTCGTCGTCGTCGACCCCGCCGCCGTCGAGCCGGCGACGTACGCCGGCGTCGACGCGGTCGTGGTGGCCCTGAAGACCCGCACGGCCCCGGTCGACGAGGCCGTCGCGCGGTCCACCGCCGCCCTGTCCTGGCTGGTCGAGGCGGGTGCGGAGCGGTTCGCCCTGAAGTACTGCTCGACCTTCGACTCGACCGACGAGGGCAACATCGGGCCCGTCCTCGACGCCTTCCGCGACCGGCTCGGGGTCGAGCGCGTGATCGTCGTCCCCGCGTTCCCCGCCAACGGCCGGACCGTCCGAGAGGGTCGCCTGTTCGTCGGCGACGACCTGCTCGAGGACTCGCCGATGCGTCACCACCCGTTGACGCCCATGACGCGCTCGAGGCTGCGCGACCTGCTCGCGCCGCAGACCCGGGCCACCGTCACCGAGGTCCCCCTGCAGGACGTCCGCGCCGGGGCCGACGCCCTCCGTTCGACCCTCGACGACGCGCCGGCCGGCTATCTCGTCGTCGACGCGGTGGACGACGACGACCTCGTGACCATCGGCCGCGCGACGGCACACCACCGCCTCCTCAGCGGCGGTGCGGGCCTCGCCCTCGGCGTCGGTGCCGACCACGCACCCGCCCCCGCCCTGCCCGCCGAGTTCGCGCACGTGACCGGGCGCCGCCTGGTGGTCTGCGGTTCGGCGTCCGCCGCCACCCGTGGCCAGATCGCCCACGCGGCGGCCACGCACCCCACGCGCAAGGTCGACCTCGAGGCCGCCACGACCGACCCCGCGGCCGAGATCGCCGCGTTGACCGCGTGGGTGCGCGGCCTCGACGCCGACGCTGTCCCCGTCGTCTACTCGGTCGGCGACCCGTCCGACGTCGTGGCGGCCACCGACCGCGCCACGTCCGACGCCACCCCCGACGCGGCGGCCCTGGTCGAGGCGGTCCTGTCGACCCTGGTGCGCGACCTCGTCGCCGACGGCACCGTGGGGCGGGTCGTCGTCGCCGGTGGCGAGACCAGCGGCGCCGTCGTCACGGCGCTCGGGGCACCCGCCCTGGTCATCGGACCACCGCTCGGCCCCGGCGTCTGCTGGAGCGCCGCGACGACGAGCGGTGGCCGACCGGTCGCCCTCGTCCTGAAGAGCGGCAACTTCGGTGCCGCCGACCTGTTCTCGACCGCCTGGGAGGCCCTCTCGTGACCGCCACGACCACGAAGTCCGCGAAGACCGCGGCCGAACGACTCGTCGACGCCGGCCGCGCCCTCGTCGCCGCCGGTCTGAGCCCCGGCAGCTCGGGCAACGTCAGCGTCCGCGACGGTGAGCACCTGCTGATGACCGGCACGGGCACCATGCTCGGGTCGCTCACGGTCGACGACCTCTCGGTGCTCGCCCTCGACGGCACGGTGCTCGCCGGCCCCAAGCCGTCGAAGGAGGTCGCCCTGCACCTGGCGCTCTACCTCAAGAACCCCGGGCACCGGGCCGTCGTGCACGTCCACTCCCCGTCCGCGGTCGCCCTGTCCTGCCTCGAGCCCTGGTCCGAGCACTGCGCCGTGCCCCCGCTGACGCCGTACTCGCTCATGCGGGTCGGCCAGGTCCCGCTGCTGCCCTTCGTCGCCCCCGGCGACCCCGCCATGGGGTCGTTGGTCACCGACAGTCCGCTGCCGTTCCGCGCCGCACTGCTGTCGAACCACGGCAGCGTCGTGAGCGGCGAGGACGTCGACCGGGCCGTCCTCGGTGCCGTCGAGGTCGAGGAGGCCTGCCGGATCGCCCTGCTGACCCAGGGCGCCGACCGCCGCCTCATCCCCGCCGACCAGGTGGCCGCCATCACCGCGGCGTCGGGCATGCCGTGGACGGGTCCCACCGCACTAGGCTGACCGACGCGAGAAAGGCCGACGTGTCCCCCACAGCCCCCCTCATCCCCGAGCAGCGGCGCGAGAGCATCGTCGAGCACCTGCAGCGCGAGCGCGTCCTGAGCTACCGGCAGCTGACCGACCTCCTCGGCGTCAGCCAGATGACGGTCCGACGCGACGTCGCGACCCTCGAGGACGAGGGTCGCGTCACGGCCACGCCCGGCGGGGCCAAGCTCACCCCGCGACTGCTGGTCGAGGCGAGCCGGGACGTCAAGCAGGACGTCGACGTCGCCCAGAAACGGTCCATCGCCCGCGAGGCCGCGGCGCTCGTGCGCGACCACATGACCGTCTACCTGGACGCCGGCACGACCGTGCAGGCCATGCGCGAGCACCTCGACGACCTCACCGGCCTGACGATCGTCACGAACGACCTCGCGACCGTCCGGTCGTTCTTCGACCACCCCGACGTCGACCTCATCGTCGTCGGGGGCCGGGTCGACAGCGCGAACCAGTCGACGCTGGGGCGGCTGACCCGGTTGACGCTCACCGAGCTGTCGCTCGACCTCGCCTTCATCTCGTCGAGTTCGTGGGACCTCACGCACGGCGTCACCACGCCGGTCGAGGCCAAGGTCGAGGTCAAGCGGGCCGCGCTCGAGGTGGCCGAACGCTCGGTGCTCGTCGCGGACAGTTCGAAGTACGGGCGCTTCGGCAAGTACCGTGCCCTCCGCCTGGCCGAACTCGACACGATCGTGACCGACGACCGCCTGGGCGACGAGGCCACGGCGGCCCTGGTCGACGCCGGTCTCGACCTCGTGGTCGCCGCCCCGGGCGAGCCCGCCTGACGCGAGTTCCGCGGGGACGCCGGGGGGGGGGGGGCCGCGCCCCCCCCCCCCCGCGCCCCCCGCCGCCCCCCCCCCCCCCGGGGGGGGCCCCCCCCAGGAACATCATAATAACCC
>NZ_JBSSDL010000019.1:0-26560 GCF_054060695.1 Frigoribacterium sp. 2355
CCCCTCGGGGGGGCCGGGGGGGGGGGGGGGCGGCCGCCCCGCCCCCCCCCCCCCACCCCCCCCGCCCCCCCCCCGGGGGGGGGGCGCCGCTTCGTCGTTCGCGGGGCGGGTCGCCACCGTCGAGAAGAGATCAGACGGAGCGCAACACGGCGACGACCTTGCCGACGATCTGCGCATGGTCGCCGACGATGGGTTCGAACGCGCTGTTCCGGGGAAGCAGCCAGGTGTGGCCGTCTCGCTGGCGGAACACCTTGACGGTCGCTTCGTCGTCGAGCATGGCCGCGACGATGTCGCCGTTCTCGGCGTCCTGCTGCTGCCGCACGACGACCCAGTCCCCGTCGCAGATGGCCGCGTCGATCATCGAGTCGCCGACCACCCGCAACATGAACAGTTCGCCCTTGCCGACGAGTTGACGCGGCAGGGGCATCACGTCCTCGATCTGCTGCTCGGCCGTGATGGGGATGCCGGCGGCGATCCGTCCGACCATGGGGACGTGAGCAGTGTCGCCGTCGTCACTCGTCGTGAAGACGGTGGCCGGGGCGACCGCCAGCGCCGTCGCGTCCACGAGGACCTCGAGGGCTCGGGGTCGGTTCGGGTCACGGCGGATCTTGCCGGCGAGTTCGAGCTGGTTCAGCTGGTGCGTGACGCTCGACAAGGACTTGAGGCCGACGGCGTCGCCGATCTCGCGCATGCTCGGGGGATACCCGCGGTGTCCGATGCTCTCGGTGATCGCGGCGAGGATCGACTCCTGCTTCGCCGTCAACTCCTTGCGGGGGAGGACGCCCGGATCGAGCTGACGGGGGGCGTCGGTGGCCGCCTGCGGGGTGCGCTTCGGGTCGCTCATGGGTCTCCTGCCGTCGATGTCGGTGGTCCCTGTTTGACTCTTACCACCGATCGAAACCGTATCCGATCGGGCGGTGTCGACAAAACACATGTTCGAGTGTGTCGCGTTATCGCCTCCCGATCCACAGCGATTCCGTCCGGCGATACCTGTCGCGGGGGTTGAAAGCCTCGGCAATCGAATGTATGTTCGGAACACGTCTTCGTGCCCGGCATTCCCGGCCGAGTGCCGGGCACGAACTCGTCCCCTGTCTTCCACGGTGAAAGGACCACCTCATGAGCGTCACCTCAGCATCAGCAGTTGTGTCCCCCGTCGACTCGACCCGAGTCGTGCGCACGCGTCTGCGCATCACCCGGCGGGGCCGCGCGGTCGTCGCCGCGCTCGTCGCGGTCCCGCTCGTCGTCGTGGCGGGTGCGCTCGTCCTCAACGGTGGCGGCGCCGTCGCGTCCGACACGACGGGTCGCGCGGACTTCCAGCACGTGACCGTCGACGGTGGCGAGACGCTCTGGCAGGTCGCCTCGGAGATCGACCCCGACGCCGATCCTCGCGACGTCATCGCCGACCTCGTCTCGCTCAACAACCTGCCGAGCGCCGAGGTCTCCGCCGGGCAGAGCCTCGCCGTCCCCGCTCAGTACACTCGCTGAACTGCCGCCGCCGACGAGGTGGGTGGTCCGGCCCACTGACATCGTGTTCGTTCGGTGGCGACCGACCCGACACACCGTCGGCCCGCCCGTACGATGGTGGGGTGTCCTTCAGTCTCGACGACCTGCCCATCCGTGACGACCTCCGGGGGCTGACGCCCTACGGCGCTCCCCAGAAGAAGGTCCCGGTCGCTCTCAACGTCAACGAGAACACGCATCCCATCCCCGAGGACGTCGCTCGCGACATCGTCGAGTCGGTGGCCCGGGCGGTCCTCGACGTCAACAGGTACCCCGATCGTGAGTTCACGACGCTGCGCGACTCGCTGGCGGCTTACCTCGGTCACGACCTGACCCGCGATAACATCTGGGCGGCGAACGGCTCCAACGAGGTCATCCAGCAGCTCCTCCAGGCCTTCGGAGGCCCGGGCCGATCCGTCCTGGGGTTCCCCCCCACGTATTCGATGCACTCGATCATCGCCACGGGCACCGGCAGCCGGTGGATCGAGGGTCGTCGTGACGAGGGGTTCCGCATCTCGCCCGAGACCGCGGTCTCCGAGATCGAGCGCACCCGTCCCGACATCGTCTTCTTCTGCGGACCGAACAACCCCACGGGCACCCCTCTCGATCTCGCCACGATCGAGGCTGCCTACGACGCGACGGACGGCATCGTCTTCGTCGACGAGGCCTATGCCGAGTTCATGCCGGCCGACCAGCCGACGGCACTGACCCTCCTGGCCGGCCGCGAACGACTGGTCGTGTCCCGCACGATGAGCAAGGCGTTCGCGTTCGCCGGTGCCCGGGTCGGCTACCTGGCCGCGCACCCGGCCGTGGCCGACGCACTGCGTCTCGTGCGCCTCCCGTACCACCTCTCGTCCCTGACGCAGGCGGCGGCCGTCGCAGCGCTCTCGCACGCGAGCGAGATGCTCGCCATGGTCGACGACATCAAGGCCCAGCGTGATCGCATCGTGCACGAGCTGACCGAGCTCGGGTACGAGCCATGGCCCACCTGGTCGAACTTCGTCCTCTTCGGCGGGGTCGACGACCCGACCGACGTCTTCAAGCGCCTGCTCGAGCGGGGCGTCATCGTCCGCAACCTGGGCATCCCGAACCACCTGAGGGTCAGCGCGGGCACCGAGGCCGAGACCACCGCGTTCCTCGAGGCGCTCCGCGACATTAGGCTCTCTTCGTGACCGAGACGACCCGCGCCGCCCGTACCGCTTCCCTCTCGCGCGAGACGAGCGAGTCCAGCATCGCCCTCGCCCTCGACCTCGACGGTTCGGGCCGATCGACGATCGACTCGTCGGTGCCGTTCTTCGACCACCTCCTGACGGCGTTGTCGAAGCACTCCCTGATCGACCTCGAGGTCACCGCGAAGGGCGACACGCACATCGACGTCCACCACACCGTCGAAGACATCGGCATCACGTTCGGCACCGCGCTGAAGCAGGCGCTCGGCGACAAGTCGGGCATCTCTCGCTACGGTGACGCGCTGGTCCCGCTCGACGAGGCCCTCGTGCAGGCGGTCGTCGACGTGTCGGGGCGCCCGTACCTCGTGCACACGGGCGAGCCGGAGGGGTTCGAGTACCACCTCATCGGCGGGCACTTCACCGGCTCGATGGTCCGCCACGTCTTCGAGGCGATCACCTTCCACGCCGGCATCACCGTGCACGTCCGCGTGCTGGGCGGGCGTGATCCGCACCACATCGCCGAGGCCGAGTTCAAGGCGTTCGCCCGGGCGCTCCGCCAGGCGGTCCAGCCCGACCCGCGCGTCAGTGGCATCCCGTCGACGAAGGGCGCCCTGTGACCGGCGCGCGTCCCTCCGTCGTCGTCCTCGACTACGGCAGCGGCAACGTCCACTCGGCCGTCAAGGCCCTCGAGTTGGCGGGTGCCGACGTCGAGCTGACGTCCGATCGCGCCCGGGTGCAGGCGGCCGACGGCCTCTTCGTCCCCGGCGTCGGTGCGTTCGCAGCCGTCATGAGCCAGCTCGAGTCCGTCCGCGGTGGCGAGCTGATCGACCGACGGTTGGCCGGCGGGCGTCCGGTCATGGGCATCTGCGTCGGCATGCAGGTCTTCTTCGAGGGCGGCGTCGAACGCGGCAACAGCACCGGTGGCCTCGGGGCGTGGCCCGGGGTGGTCGACGAATTGAAGGCCGACGTCCTGCCGCACATGGGCTGGAACACCGTCGACGTTCCCGAGGGCAGCGTGCTCTTCGACGGGGTGGCCGACGAGCGGTTCTACTTCGTCCACTCGTTCGCCGCACAAGAGTGGTCCCTCGACGTGATCCGACCCTTCACCGAACCGCACGTCACGTGGGCCGACCACGGCGGCCGCTTCGTCGCCGCCGTCGAGAACGGCCCGCTCTGGGCGACGCAGTTCCACCCCGAGAAGTCGGGCCGGCCGGGCATCCGGCTGCTCTCGAACTGGCTCGGCACCCTCTGACCCCGGCGCGACCGACCCGATCGCGCCTCCTGACCCTGCGGTGCCCGGCGCCGTGAGAGAGACGACATGAGCGAGTTCTGCACCACCCCCGCCCTGACCCTGTTCCCCGCCGTCGACGTGGCGGGCGGTCAGGCCGTGCGCCTGACCCAGGGTGAGGCCGGCAGCGAGACGAACTACGGCGACCCGGTCTCGGCAGCCGACGACTGGGCGAGCCAGGGCGCCGAATGGCTGCACCTGGTCGACCTCGACGCCGCCTTCGGGCGCGGAGACAACCGCGCCGTCATCAAGAGGGTCATCAAGCAGGTCAAGGGCGTCAACGTCGAGCTCAGCGGTGGCATCCGCGACGACAAGTCCCTCGAGGACGCGTTGAGCACCGGCGTGAAGCGCATCAACCTCGGTACCGCGGCCCTCGAGAACCCCGAATGGGCCGCCCACGTCATCGCCGAGTACGGCGAGGCGGTGGCCGTCGGGCTCGACGTCCGGGGCACCACGCTGGCGGCGCGGGGTTGGACCGAAGAGGGCGGCGATCTCTGGACCGTCCTCGCGCGGCTCGAAGAGGCCGGCTGTGCGCGCTACGTCGTGACCGACGTGACGAAGGACGGCACGCTCCAGGGTCCCAACGTCGACCTGTTGCGTCAGGTGATGGAGCACACCGATCGTCCGGTGATCGCCTCGGGGGGCATCTCGAGCCTCGACGACCTCGTGGCTCTGCGTGAGCTCGTGCCACAGGGGCTCGAGGGCGCCATCGTCGGCAAGGCGCTCTACTCGGGAGCCTTCACCCTCGGCGCAGCCCTCGACGTCGCGTCGAACTGATGACGACCGCGCCGGGCGGACCGGGGCACGCACGCGACGATCCCGGTCCCGGCGGAGACAGCGCCGGGCGTCCGTGGGCCGGGCGAACCTTCGACCATCACGACACGGCGCACGCCGGAGACGACGGGTCCGCCGACCCGGACCTGCTCGACGCCCTCCTCGGGTTCCGCGAGGGGCGGCTCGGAGAGAGCGACGTCGTCGACGCCCTCCGTCCGGCGCGCCTGCTCGTGCCTCTGGTCGCCGTGGCGGGGGACGAAGGTCTCGACGACCACGGTCGCCGCGTCGACAAGACGCAGGAGCTCTCCATCGTCACGGTCTCGGGTCCGGACGGCCGGGACGTGTTGCCGGCCTTCACCTCGGTCGAGACCTTGACGCGGTGGCGTCCCGCTGCCCGACCGGTACCGGTGGAGGCTCGGCGCGTGGCCCTCGCGGCCGCCTCGGAGTCGACCGACCGCATCGTGGTCGACCCCGGATCGATCACCGAGTTCGGTCTGCGTCGTCCGGCCGTCTGGGCCGTCGCGCAAGACCTCCCGTGGGTGCCGAGCCACCACGACGAAGACGTCCTGCGCGCGTTCCTCGACGCGTCACGTGACGAGGAGGCGCTGGTCAGCCTGGTCGTCGCGCCCGGCTATCGAGACGCCCGGCTCGGTGCCCCCGAGGTCGTCGTCCAGCTGGGCGTGGCGCCGGGTCTGGACCGCGACGCCCTGCACGCGTTGCTGCAGCGACTGCAGGCGGCCTGGGCCGCCGATCCGGTGATCGCCGACCGGGTCGACAGCATGTCGGTGAAGGTCGTCCCGGGCTGAGGACGAGCCGTCCGTCAGGGTGCTGGAGCCGGATGGCCCCTGGGCGCGCGGGTCACGGGATGCGTGGACCTGGGGGCGCACCGATCAGGGGACGCGCGGGCCTGGGGACGCGCGGATCGGGGACGCGCCGTTCAGTTGACGGGGCCGGTGTACTTCTCGCCGGGGCCCTGGCCGATCGCGTCGGGGATGGCCGACGCTTCACGGAAGGCGAGTTGCAGGGACCGCAGGCCGTCGCGGAGCGCCCGGGCGTGCTGGTCGCCGATCTCGGGTGCGCTGGCTGTCACGAGTCCGGCGAGGGAGGTGATGAGCTTGCGGGCCTCGTCGAGGTCGGTCTGTCGCTGCGGGTCGTCGGCCAGGCCGACCTTCACCGCGGCGGCGCTCATCAGGTGGACGCAGACGGTGTTGATGACCTCGACCGCGTTGACGTCGGCGATGTCACGGGCGGCGTCGTCACCGAAGTGCAGATCGTCCTCGAACCGCGCCGTCGCGGGGGAGGTGTCGGGCGACGTGGCCGGTGCCGGATCGCCGAAGCGGGCGTCGGGAATGGGTGCGTCGTCGGGGGAGTGGCTCACGAACTGATCCTCTGCTAAACTCGTCCAGGCTCGGAGCGTCTGCTCCGTGCGAAAGTGGAGATTCTCCCACCCGCGCTTGACCGTTAGACAAGGTTACCGGGTTGTTGGCACCCCGTTCGATCAGCACCACCGTTCCACCTCGTTCCTCGTCAGAGGCATCGGGCAGACGGTGATCGAGCAGCCAGGGTGCGGTGTGATGCGTCGTCAGACGGTGCCCGCACGAAACTCCTCTTTCTCTGGCGGGGCCGTCCGGCCCCGTCAGATGCAGAAATGACGACAGAGGAGTTCCGCATCAGCGATCCCCGTACGAACGACCGTATCCGCGTCCCCGAGGTCCGCCTCGTCGGGCCCGCAGGTGAGCAGATCGGCGTCGTTCCCATCGCCATGGCCCTGCGTCTCGCCGCAGAGGCCGAGCTCGACCTGGTCGAGGTGGCCCCCAACTCGAAGCCTCCCGTGGCCAAGATCATGGATCACGGAAAGTTCAAGTACGAGGCTGCGCAGAAGGCGAAAGAAGCCCGTCGCAACCAGGCGAACACGATCCTCAAAGAGGTCCGTTTCCGCCTGAAGATCGACAAGCACGACTACGAGACGAAGCGCAAGCGCGCCGAGGGCTTCCTCCAGGGCGGCGACAAGGTCAAGGCCATGATCCTGTTCCGTGGTCGCGAGCAGTCGCGTCCCGACCAGGGTGTCCGCCTGCTCCAGCGCTTCGCCGAAGACGTCGCCGAGTGGGGCAGCGTCGAGTCGACGCCCACCATCGACGGCCGCAACATGGTGATGGTCATCGGCCCGCACAAGAACAAGTCCGAGGCCAAGGCCGAGGCAGAAGCTCGCAAGGCGGCCAACAAGCCGCCGAAGCACCCGACGTCCGACGAGGTCCCGGCCGATGCACCGGCCGAGCGACCGACAGAAGAAAGTAAGTAAGACATGCCCAAGCAGAAGACCCACTCCGGCGCCAAGAAGCGCTTCAAGGTCACCGGTTCCGGCAAGATCATGAAGCAGCAGGCTGGCATGCGCCACAACCTCGAGGTGAAGAGCGCCAAGCGCAAGGCTCGCCTGAACCAGGACCAGGTGCTCGCTCCCGCCGACGCCAAGGTCGCCAAGAAGCTTCTCGGTCACTGACCGCTGACACGAACGTAGAGGAACAAGAAAATGGCAAGAGTCAAGAGAGCGGTCAACGCCGCCAAGAAGCGTCGCGTCATCCTCGAGCGTGCCGAGGGTTACCGCGGTCAGCGTTCGCGCCTGTACCGCAAGGCCAAAGAGCAGGTCACGCACTCGCTCGTCTACTCGTACCGTGACCGTCGTGCGCGCAAGGGCGAGTTCCGTCGTCTGTGGATCCAGCGCATCAACGCCGCGTCGCGTGCGAACGGCCTGACCTACAACCGCCTCATCCAGGGTCTGTCCCTGGCCGGCGTCGAGGTCGACCGTCGCATCCTGGCCGAGCTGGCCGTCAACGAGCCCGCCACGTTCGCGTCGCTCGTCGCCACCGCGAAGGCAGCGCTGCCCGCCGACACCTCGGCCCCCAAGGTCGCCGCGTAGTCGCACCCGCACCACCCTCGAGGCCCGACGGCCCGACACCCATCCCGGTGTCGCCGTCGGGTCTCGTGCGTCCGCGGCAGGCGGTGGTCCTCGTGCGGCATCATGGACGGGTGCCCCACGACTCCCTGCTCGACAATCCCCGTTCACCCCGAGTCCGGGCGGTGGCCAAGCTCTCGAAGCGCGACGCTCGCACCGAGACCCGCACGTTCCTGCTCGAAGGGCCGCAGTCGGTCGGTGAGGCCCTGGCCTTCCGCCCCGAGCTGATCGTCGAACTCTTCGGCACCCCGACGGCTCTCGAGCGTTACCCCGAGGTGGCGGTCGCCGCCGGGGCGGAGGGCATCGACGTCCAGTTCGTCACCGAGCCGGTGCTCGAGGCCATGGCCGACACGGTCACGCCACAGGGCATCGTCGCCGTCTGTCGGCAGTTCCCCACGTCGGTGAAGGACGTCTTCGCCGCCGAGCCGAAGCTCGTCGTGATCCTCGAAGAAGTCCGCGACCCCGGCAACGCGGGCACCATCATCCGGGCCGCGGACGCCGCGGGTGCCGACGCCGTCATCATGACCGGTCGCAGCGTCGACCTCTACAACCCCAAGGTCGTCCGGTCCACGACGGGTTCGCTGTTCCACGTGCCGGTCGCCGTGGGCGTCGAGTTGCCCGCGATCGTCGACCGGTGTCGTGAGGCCGGCCTCCAGGTGCTCGCCGCCGACGTCAAGGGAGACGACCTGCTCGCCGCCCGCACCGAGGGCGTGCTCGCCGAGCCGACCGCCTGGCTCTTCGGCAACGAGGCCCGAGGTCTCACCGACGCGGACCTCGCGCGTGCCGACCGCGCCCTGGTCGTGCCCATCTACGGTCACGCCGAATCGATGAACCTCGCGACGGCGGCCTCGGTGTGCCTCTACGAGAGCGCCTTCGCCCACCGCAGCTAGCGCCTCCTCGTCCCGCAGGAGGCGCGGGTCGGGCCGTGCGCTCTCGTCGCGGTGGGACGCGTCGTTTCGTTTTCATTAAGAATCCACTGTGAATTTGACCCCGACCTGGGGGTCTGTTTGTGTGGGCGCATGGAACCCCTCGTCGTGGTCGACCACGTCAACAAGCACTTCGGTGACCTCCACGTCCTGAAGGACATCACCACGACGGTGGGCAAGGGTGAGGTGGTCGTCGTGATCGGCCCGAGCGGTTCGGGCAAGTCGACCCTCTGCCGGGCGATCAACCGCCTCGAGACCATCGACGACGGCGTCATCACGATCGACGGCACGCGTCTGCCCGAAGAAGGCGCGGCTCTCGCCCGCCTGCGCGCCGACGTCGGGATGGTGTTCCAGAGCTTCAACCTCTTCTCGCACAAGACCATCCTCGAGAACGTCATGCTGGGCCAGCTCAAGGTGCGGAAGCGCACCAAGGCCGAGGCACGCGAGCGGGCGATGCAGTTGCTCGAGCGGGTCGGCGTCGCGAACCAGGCCGACAAGATGCCGTCCCAGCTCTCGGGCGGGCAGCAGCAGCGTGTCGCGATCGCCCGGGCACTGGCGATGGACCCCAAGGTGATGCTCCTGGACGAGCCCACCAGCGCACTCGACCCCGAGATGATCACCGAGGTGCTCGACGTGATGGTGCAGCTCGCGAAGGACGGCATGACGATGATCGTCGTCACCCACGAGATGGGGTTCGCGCGCAAGGCCGCCGATCGCGTCGTCTTCATGGCCGACGGTCAGATCGTCGAAGAGGCGACGCCCGAGAAGTTCTTCACCGACCCCCAGTCGACCCGCGCCCAGGACTTCCTCGCGAAGATCCTCACGCACTGAGCGGGCGCGGCCGAGTCCGCGACCCGTTCCCCGGCACCCGAACAGCCGGCCCACGACACCCGATCGCCGCCCGGCGTCCGGGTCACCCAGCAAGGAGATCAGAATGCGACTCAGCAAGGGATTCGTCGCCGTAGCCGCAGCAGCCGCCGTGGTCCTCGGCCTCTCGGCCTGCACCGACTCGTCGGCCCCGGCCGTCGACGTCGAGACGCCGGCCGACTTCGCCGAAGGCAGCACCATGGCCCGCCTCGCCGACGCCGGTGAGATCACCATCGGCACCAAGTTCGACCAGCCGCTGTTCGGCCTGGCCAACCCCGACGGCGTGCCCGAGGGCTTCGACGCCGAGATCGGCAAGCTCGTCGCCGCGAAGCTCGGCATCGAAGCCGACAAGATCACGTGGGTCGAGACCGTCTCGGCCAACCGCGAGCCGTTCATCCAGAACGGCCAGGTCGACCTCGTCATCGCGACCTACACGATCAACGACGATCGCAAGAAGGTCGTCTCGTTCGCCGGCCCGTACTACACGGCCGGTCAAGACCTGCTCGTGCTCGACGGCAACCCCGAGGGCATCGAGTCCGCCGACGACCTGGCCGGCAAGAAGGTCTGCACCGTCAGCGGCTCGACCAGCGAGAAGAACGTGGCCGAGTACACCACCGACATCCTCGCCACCGACACGTACTCGAACTGCCTCGAGCCCCTCCGCACCGGTGCGGTGTCGGCCGTGACGACCGACAACGTCATCCTGGCCGGCCTCGCCGACCAGAACGAGGGCGAGTTCGAGGTCGTGGGGGAGACCTTCACCGAGGAGCCCTACGGCATCGGCCTGGCCCTCGACGACACCGACTTCCGCATGTTCGTCAACGACACGCTCCAGGACGCCGAGGACGACGGCACCTGGGACGAGCTGTGGGAGAAGACCGCGGGCAAGGTGCTCGACACCCCGACGCCCCCCACGATCGACCGCTACTGACACCGCGCGGGCACCCGGGGCGACCAGCCCCCGGGTGCCCGCGTCCTGCCCCGACCGAAGGACCCTGTTGAACCCCTTGGACGTCATCCCCGGCTTCGACGCCGTGACCGACAACTGGCCCCGCTTCTGGGACGGCTTCGTCACGACGCTCCAGCTGCTCGTTCTGTCGGGCCTCGGGGCCCTCGTGATCGGTTTCTTCGTCGCGGCTCTGCGCATCTCGCCCGTGGCGTCCTTCCGCACGTTCGCGACGGTCTACACCGAGGCGCTGCGCAACATCCCGCTCACGCTCGTGCTCTTCTTCTGCGCCTTCGTCCTGCCGTACCTCGGAGTCGACTTCGGCACGTACTTCCCGTTGGCCGTCATCGGCTTGACGGCGTACACCTCGCCGTTCGTCGCGGAGGCCATCCGGTCGGGCATCAACGGCGTCCCCGTCGGGCAGGCCGAGGCGGCCCGCAGCATCGGCCTCGGCTTCGGCCAGACGCTCGGCCACGTGATCCTCCCGCAGGCCATGCGCATGGTCGTGCCCCCGCTGATCAACGTCTTCATCGCCCTCACCAAGAACACCTCGGTGGCCGGTGGTTTCTTCGTGGCCGAACTCTTCGCCGCGGGGCGCTACATCGCGAACGATCGTGGTGACGCCGTCATCACGACGCTGCTCGCCGTGGCGTTCTTCTACCTGCTCGTCACCATCACGCTCGGCCGTCTCGCCGCCGTGGTCGAGAAGAAGGTCGCAGTCCTCCGATGAGCACCTCCGTCCTCTACGACGCCCCGGGGCCGAGGGCCCGCCGCACCTCGCGGATCATCTCGGTGGTCGGCGTCGTGCTCGTCCTGGCCCTGGTCGCCTACCTCGTCTACCTCCTCGGCCGCCCCCGCATCAGCGCGAACGGTGCCGAGAGTCCCGGCGTGCTCGACGCGTCGCGGTGGGACATCCTCGGTGACCTCGCGCTCTGGCGGGCGATCGGTCGGGGCTGGTTGGCGACCATCCAGGCCGCGGCCGTCGCGTCGGTCCTCGCGGTGGTCATCGGCGTCCTCTTCTCGTTCCTCCGGACGGCGCGGTCCGCCTGGGTGCGCGTCCCCACGACGGTGCTGCTCGAGTTCTTCCGCGGCATGCCCGTCCTGCTGATGATGCTGTTCATCCTGTTGGTCTTCTCGACCGGGGCCTTCTGGGCCGTGGTCGCGGCGCTGGCGGTCTACAACGGGGCGCTCATCGGCGAGGCGCTGCGCGCGGGCATCGCCTCGCTGCCGCGGGGGCAACGCGAGGCCGGCCTCGCGATCGGGCTCACCCCGATCCGCACGCGCTTCGCCATCGAGTTCCCGCAGGCCTTCCGTCAGATGCTGCCGATCATCCTGGCCCAGCTCGTCGTCCTGTTGAAGGACACCTCGCTCGGCTACATCGTCGGCTACGTCGAACTGACCCGGAGCGGTCTCACGCGTCTGGGCACCTACTACGGCAGCACGTACACGTTCACCCTCTTCGCGGTCGTCCTCGTCGTCTACCTCGCCACGAACCTCCTGCTCTCGTGGGTCGTCCGCGTCGTCGACCGACGGACGGGGCGGCGTGCGGTCGTCGCCAAGCGCCCGGGCACGCCGAAGGACCCGGGCATGTTCGGACGCGGTGGCCGCTACGAGTCCGACCACGTGTCGGGCCGCGCGACCTGACCCGGTCCGTCCACCCGATCCCAGCCCGCGCCTCCTCGTCCGTCACGACCAGGAGGCGCGGGTCGCCTCCCAACGATCACTAAGCTTGGTTCTCGTGTCAGACTCCGTCCCCCTCTCCGAAGACGCCGTCGCGTCGGCGGTCGACGCCGCCCTCACGGCGATCGCCACGGCGGCCACCGTCGCCGAGCTCAAGACCGCCCGTGCCCAGCACGTCGGCGAGGCCTCGGTGCTGGCCCGCCTGAACGCCGGTCTGCGCGACCTGCCGAACGACCAGAAGGCCGCGGCGGGCAAGCTCGTCGGTCAGGCCCGGGGCCGGGTCGGTCAGGCCGTCGCCACGCGCGAGGCCGAGCTGGCCGTGATCGAGGAGTCCGCGCGGCTCGAGGCCGAGGCCGTCGACGTCACGGCTCTGCCGTCGCGCCGTCGCGCCGGGGCCCGCCACCCCCTGACCTTGCTGCAAGAGCGCATGGCCGACCTGTTCGTCGGCATGGGGTGGGAGGTCAACGAGGGCCCCGAACTCGAGCACGAGTGGTTCAACTTCGACGCCCTGAACTTCGACGCCGACCACCCGGCCCGGGCCATGCAGGACACGTTCTTCGTCGACCCCGTCGACCGTCACCTGGTGTTGCGCACGCACACGTCGCCGGTGCAGATCCGCACGCTCCTCTCGAAAGAGCTGCCGGTCTACAACGTCGCGCTGGGCCGGGTGTTCCGCACCGACGAGCTCGACGCGACGCACACGCCCGTCTTCACCCAGCTCGAGGGCATCGCCGTCGACGAGGGCCTCACCATGGCGCACCTGCGCGGAACCCTCGAGCACCTCGCCCGCTCGATGTTCGGCGCCGAGGCGCAGATCCGGCTGCGCCCCAACTACTTCCCCTTCACCGAGCCCAGCGCCGAGATGGACGTCTGGCAGCCGAACGCCAAGGGCGGCGCACGGTGGGTCGAGTGGGGCGGTTGCGGGATGGTCAACCCGAACGTGCTGCGGGCGGCCGGCATCGACCCCGAGCGCTACCAGGGTTTCGCCTTCGGCATGGGCATCGAGCGCACCCTCCAGTTCCGCAACGACCTCAACGACATGCGCGACATGGTCGAGGGTGACGTCAGGTTCAGCGAGCAGTTCGGGATGGTGGTCTGATGCGGGTTCCGCTGAGTTGGCTCGGTGAGTTCGTCGAGTTGCCGGGCGACGTGTCGCTCGAGAGCGTACACGCCGCCCTCGTGTCGGTCGGGTTCGAAGAAGAGGACGTCCACGTCGGCGACGTGACCGGGCCCCTCGTGGTCGGTCAGGTGCTCGAGTTCACGCCCGAGCCGCAGAAGAACGGCAAGACGATCAACTGGTGCCAGGTCGCCGTGGGCCCGAACGCCTCGACCGAGCCCGATGACGTCCGCGGCATCGTCTGCGGTGCCCACAACTTCGTCGTCGGCGACAAGGTCGTCGTGTCGTTGCCCGGTGCGGTGCTGCCCGGGCCGTTCCCGATCGCCGCCCGCAAGACCTACGGGCACGTCTCCGACGGCATGATCGCCTCGTCCCGCGAGCTCGGCCTCGGCGACGAGCACGACGGCATCCTCGTCCTCTCGTCGCTCGGTCTCGATCCCGAGATCGGCACGGACGCGATCGCGCTGCTCGGCCTCGACGAGGCCGCGGTCGAGATCAACGTGACGCCCGACCGGGGCTACGCCTTCAGCATCCGGGGGGTGGCCCGCGAGTACTCGCACGCCACCGGGGCGACCTTCCGCGACCCCGCGTCGCTCGTCTCTCCGACCCCGTCGTCCGGCTTCCCGGTCGTCGTGGACGACCAGGCCCCCGTGCGCGGCCGGGTCGGCGTGCAGACCTTCACCACCAAGGTGGTCCGCGGCATCGACGCGACCCGTCCGACCCCTCCGTGGCTCGCGTCGCGCTTGCGACTGGCGGGGGTCCGCAGCATCTCGCTGCCGGTCGACGTCACGAACTACGTCATGTTCGAGCTCGGCCAGCCGATCCACGGCTACGACCTCGACAAGGTCAGCGGTGGCCTGTCGGTCCGCCGGGCCGCACCGGGCGAGCGCCTCGAGACCCTCGACGGCCAGGTGCGCGACCTGCACGCCGAGGACCTCGTGATCGCCGACGAGTCCGGTGCCGTCGGCCTGGCCGGCATCATGGGCGGCGCCTCGACCGAGATCGGCGCCAGCACGACCGACGTCCTCGTCGAGGCCGCGACCTTCGACCCCACGTCGATCGCCCGCACCGCCCGCCGCCACAAGCTGCCGAGCGAGGCGTCCAAGCGCTTCGAGCGCGGTGTCGACCCGCAGGTGGCCGAGGCAGCCGCCCAGCGCGTGGTCGACCTCCTCGTCGAGCTCGCCGGCGGCACGTCCGACGCGCTCGGGTCACGGTGGGACGCCTCCACCCCTCCCGACACGATCACCCTGCCGGTCGATCGAGCCGCCCGCCTCATGGGCGTCGACTACACCGACGACGAGGTCTCCGGTGCCCTCACGGCCATCGGTGCGAGCGTCGAGCGAGCTGGTGACGACTGGCTCGTGACCCCGCCGACCTGGCGCAGCGACCTGGTCGACTCCGCGTCGCTCGTCGAAGAAGTCGCTCGCATCACGGGTTACGACCGCATTCCCTCCGTCCTGCCCGTCGCCCCGGCCGGTCGTGGGTTGTCGCGCGAGCAGCAGCTGCGTCGGCAGGTGTCGAACGGGCTCGCCGCGGCCGGCTCGACCGAGGTCGCCGCGTACCCGTTCGTCTCCTCGGCCCAGAACCTCGCCTTCGGCTCGGCCGACGGCACCGGGCTGCCCGCCGTCCGACTCGCCAACCCCCTCGACTCGGCGGCGCCCGAACTCCGTCGGTCACTGGTGCCGGGGCTGCTCGAGGTCGCCCGTCGCAACCTCGGTCGCGGTCTCGTCGACCTCTCGGTGTTCGAGGTGGGCACGGTCTTCCTGCCTGACGAGGGCGTCGTCTACGGCAGCGACGAGGTCCCCTTCGGGGCCGCCCGCCCCGACGACGCCACGCTGGGCGCGCTCGCCGACGCCCTGCCGCTCCAGCCGCGACACCTCGGCCTCCTGACGGTCGGCACGGTCGTCGATCGCGCCCCCGGGCAATCCGCCGTCCCGGCGTCCCTCGCCGACGTGCTCGACGCCGTGCGCGTCGCGGCGTCGGCCGTGGCCGCCGAGGTCACCTTCCGACAGGCCCGGCACGTCTCGCTGCACCCGGGCCGCACGGCCGAGGTGCTCGTCGGCGACGAGGTCGTGGGCATCGCGGGCGAGCTGCTGCCCAGCGTGGCAGCCGAGCTCGACCTGCCCCGGGTGGTCGCCGTGGCCGAGCTCGACCTCGACCGCCTCATCGCCCTCGCCGTCGCCGAGCCGGCCACCTCGGCCCTCTCGTCCTACCCCGCGGCGACCCAAGACCTCTCCCTCGTGGTGGGCGTCGACGTCCCCGCGGGCGACGTGCTCGCGACCGTGCGCGAGGGTGCGGGCCCCCTGCTCGAGACGGTCCGGCTGGTCGACGACTACCGAGGTGCCGGGTTGCCCGACGCGTCGAAGTCGCTCACCTTCGCCCTGCGCTTCCGGGCCGGAGACCGCACCCTCACCGCGGCCGAGGCCTCCGAGGCCAAGTCCGGCTCCGTCCGCCTGGCCGGCGAGCGATTCGGGGCGGCGCTCCGCGACTGACACTCGCCCGGCGCCGCCGCCCCTGATCCCAGGCCGAATTCGAACATTAGGGTGGACGCATGCCTTTCTCCGTTGCCGTGGCCGGCGCGAGTGGTTACGCCGGTGGTGAGCTCCTGCGCTTGCTGGCCGAGCATCCCGACTTCGAGGTGCAGACCGTCACCGCGTTCCAGAACGCCGGTCAGCCACTCCTCGCGGTCCAGCCGCACCTGCGCTCGCTGGCGCACCTGACCCTGGTCGACACGACGCCCGAAGCCCTCTCGGGGCACGACGTCGTGTTCCTCGCCCTGCCCCACGGCAAGTCGGGGGCGATCACCGCCCAGTTGCCCGACGACACGCTCGTCGTCGACTGTGGTGCCGACCACCGGCTGACCGACGAATCCGCCTGGCAGGCGTTCTACGGTGGCGAGTTCTACGGAGCCTGGTCGTACGGTCTACCCGAACTCGTCCTCGGTGACGCCCCGGGTCGCCAGCGCGACGTCCTGGTCGGGGCCAAGCGCATCGCGGTGCCCGGCTGCAACGTCACCGCGGTGACCCTGGGGCTGGCCCCCGGCGTCCAGGCGGGCGTCGTCGAGACCGCCGACATCGTGACCGTGCTGGCCGTCGGTCCGTCCGGGGCGGGCAAGGCGCTCAAGACCCACCTGTTGGCCAGCGAGTTGATGGGGTCGGCGTCGGCCTACGGGGTGGGCGGCAGCCACCGGCACATCCCCGAGATCCAGCAGAACCTCCGGGTGGCCGGCGCGACGGAGGTGAACGTCTCCTTCACCCCGGTGCTCGTGCCGATGGCGCGGGGCATCCTCGCCACGACGACGGCGCGTCTCGCCCCGGGCGTCACCGCCCACGACGTGCGATCCGCCTGGCAGCAGGCCTACGCGAACGAGCCCTTCGTGCACCTGCTGCCGGACGGCGAGTTCCCGCGGACGGCCGACACGATCGGTGCCAACACCGCCCTGATCGGACTCGCCGTCGACGAGGCCGCCGACCGCGTGGTCGTGGTCACCGCCCTCGACAACCTCGTGAAGGGCACGGCCGGTGCCGCCGTCCAGTCCGCCAACATCGCGCTCGGCCTGGCCGAGACCACCGGCCTCGGCCAGAACGGAGTCGCCCCGTGAGCGTCACCGCAGCAGCCGGTTTCGAGGCCTCCGGCGTCGTCGCCGGCCTCAAGAGTTCGGGCGCGCCGGACGTCGCCCTGGTCGTCAACCGAGGTCGCAGCACGGCCGCAGCGGCCGTCTTCACCAGCAACAGGGCCAAGGCGAACCCCGTCCTGTGGTCCCAGCAGGTCGTAGCCGACGGTCGCGTCGACGCAGTCGTCCTCAATTCCGGAGGCGCGAACTGCTTCACGGGAGCCTTCGGCTTCCAGACGACGCACTCCACGGCCGAGACCGTGGCCGCCGCCCTCGGCCTGTCGGCGACGGACGTCCTCGTCTGCTCGACGGGCCTCATCGGCGTCGGCGACCAGACCTTCCGCGACAAGGTGCTGAGCGGCTCCACGGCCGCGGCCGACGCCCTGTCGGTCGACGGCGGCCTCGATGCCGCCACGGCCATCATGACGACCGACACCAAGCCCAAGCAGGCAGTCGTCTCGGGTGACGGCTGGGTCGTCGGCGGAATGGCCAAGGGTGCGGGCATGCTCGCCCCCGGACTCGCCACGATGCTCGTCGTGCTCACCACGGACGCCGACGTCGACGCGTCCGGTCTCGATTCCGCACTCCGCGAGGCGACCCGGGTCACCTTCGACCGTCTCGACTCGGACGGCTGCATGTCGACGAACGACACCGTCGTGTTGTTGGCCAGCGCCGAGTCCGGCGTCGCGCCTCCTGCCGGCGACTTCGCGGCGGCGGTCACGGCGCTCTGTGCCGACCTCGCCGAGCAGTTGCAGGCCGACGCCGAGGGTGCCTCGCACGACATCCGCATCGAGATCGTGGGGGCGGCATCCGACGACGACGCCGTCGAGGTGGGCCGTTCGATCGCTCGCAACAACCTCTTCAAGGCAGCCGTCTTCGGCAACGACCCCAACTGGGGCCGCGTGCTCGCCGCCATCGGCACCACATCGGCCGAGTTCGACCCGTACGACGTCGACGTGACCATCAACGGCGTCCGCGTCTGCCACGCCGGGGCACCCGATCGGCCGAGCGACGACGTCGACCTGACGCCGCGAGCGGTCCACGTGCTCGTCGACCTGAAGACGGGGCCGGTCGAGGCGACCATCCTGACGAACGATCTCACGCACGACTACGTGCACGAGAACAGCGCCTACTCCAGCTGATGGGCGTCCACACGAGCACCGGTGCGACGGCGGCCGACGAGCAGGAGCTCGCGGCGGTCAAGGCCTCGACCCTGATCGAGTCCCTGCCCTGGCTAAAACGCTTCTCGGGCAAGGTCGTCGTCGTCAAATTCGGCGGCAACGCCATGGTCGACGACGCCCTCAAGCAGGCGTTCGCCGAGGACATGGTCTACCTGCGCTTCGCCGGGTTGCACCCGGTGGTCGTCCACGGCGGAGGGCCACAGATCTCGGCCGCCCTCGACGCCGCCGGCATCGAGAGCGAGTTCCGGGGCGGTTACCGCTACACGTCGACCGAAGCGATCTCGGTCGTGCGCGACGTCCTGGCCGGCGAGGTCAACCGCGAGATCGTCGACCTGATCAACGAGCACGGCGACCTGGCCCGCGGTGTCTCCGGCGAGGGCTCGACCTTGTTCGAGGGTCGCAAGCGCGGTGTCGTGGTCGACGGCGAGACCTTCGACCTGGGACACGTGGGCGACGTGACACACGTCGACCCGTCGTCGGTGCTGGCCGAGATCGAGGCGGGGCGCATCCCCGTGGTGTCGTCGATCGCGACGAACACGATCGACCCGGAACACGCCCTCAACGTCAACGCCGACGCGGCGGCGGGGGCCCTGGCCATCGCCCTCGGTGCGGCCAAGCTCGTCGTCCTGACCGACGTCGCAGGGCTCTACGCCGACTGGCCGAACCGCGACTCGCTCGTCGAGGCCATCACGGTGTCGGCCCTCACCGACATGCTCCCGACCCTCGAGTCGGGCATGATCCCCAAGATGCGCGCCTGCCTCGACTCGGTCGTCGGTGGCGTCGGAGGAGCGACCATCATCGACGGTCGCATCCCGCACTCGATCCTCCTCGAGGTGTTCACCCAACGCGGGTCGGGCACCGAGGTGGTCCCCGACGACCGGGCGGCGTCGACCGGCGCCCCCGTCGTCACCTCGTTCGGCACCCCCGCCGGCGAGATCGTCACCACCGGGGGCACCGCCCCGGGTGGCCCTGCCGCGAGCGGCACCGACACGAAAGGAGAGTCGTGACCATGATCCAGACCCAAGGCGGTACCTGGCAGCGCCGATTCGGCGACTCGATGATGCGTTCGCTGTCCACTCCGAAGGTGATGCTCGACCGCGGCGAGGGCTGCCAGGTCTGGGACGTCGACGGCAAGCGTTACCTCGACTTCCTGGCGGGCATCGCCGTGAACGCCCTCGGACACGCCCACCCGGTGCTCGTCGAGGCGCTCACCGAGCAGGCGAGCAAGCTGATCCACGTCTCCAACTACTTCGCGACGGCCCCGCAGGTCGAGCTCGCCGAACGGCTGACCCGCATCAGCGGCGCCGGCGAGCGTGGCCGCGTCTACTTCGGCAACAGCGGAGCCGAGGCCAACGAGGCCGCGGTAAAACTGGCCCGCCTCAACCGCGGTGACGGCTCGCGCACCCGCATCCTCGCCCTGCAGAACTCGTTCCACGGGCGCACCATGGGCTCGCTCGCGCTGACCGGCAAGCCGGCGCTGCGCGAACCGTTCGAGCCGATGATGCCCGGGGTCGAGCACATCGACACGACCGTCGAGGCACTCGAGGCGGCCCTCGACGGTACGGTGGCCGCCCTGTTCGTCGAGCCGATCAAGGGCGAGGCCGGCGTCGTCGACCTGCCCGAGGGCTACCTCGAGCGTGCCCGCGAACTCACGACGAAGCACGGGGCCCTGCTGATCCTCGACGAGATCCAGACCGGCATCGGCCGGACCGGCTCGTGGTTCGCCTTCCAGCAGCACGACATCGTCCCTGACGCCATCACCGTCGCCAAGGGCATCGCCGGGGGAGTCCCCATCGGCGCGCTCATCACCTTCGGCGACACGTCCGACCTGTTCGAGGCCGGTCAGCACGGCAGCACCTTCGGCGGCAACCCGCTCGCGACCGCCGCGGCCAACGCCGTGCTCGGCGAGATCGAGTCGAGCCAGCTCGTGCTCAACGCGATCGTCCGGGGCGACCAGCTCCGCGCGGCCGTCGAGTCGATCGGTTCGCCACTCGTCCGCGAGATCCGCGGCAACGGCCTCCTGATCGGCCTGGGGCTGGCGCAGCCCGTCGCGGCCCAGGTCGCCGCCGACGCCCTCGAGGCCGGCCTCATCGTCAACGCCCCCAACGACTCGAGCATCCGTCTCGCGCCTCCCCTGATCGTCGGTGACGACGAGATCGCCGAGTTCACCCAGATCATGACCACCGTCCTGAAAGGCCTCGAATGACCCGCCACTTCCTCCGGGACGACGACCTGACCACCGCCGAGCAGCTCGAGGTGCTCGATCTCGCTGACGAACTCAAGCGCGACCGTTGGTCCCAGCGCCCGCTGGCCGGTCCGCAGACCGTCGCCGTGATCTTCGACAAGTCGTCTACCCGTACCCGGGTCTCCTTCGCGGTCGGCATCGCCGACCTCGGCGGCAGCCCGCTGATCATCGCCACCGCGAACAGCCAGCTCGGCGGCAAGGAGACCCCGTCCGACACGGCGCGCGTGCTCGAGCGCATGGTGTCCGCCATCGTCTGGCGCACCTACGCGCAGTCCGGCCTCGAAGAGATGGCGGCGGGGACGACCGTGCCCGTCGTCAACGCCTTGAGCGACGACTTCCACCCGTGTCAGCTGCTCGCCGACCTGCAGACCATCCGCGAGAAGAAGGGCACGCTCGCCGGCCTCTCGGTGGCCTTCGTCGGTGACGGGCGCTGCAACATGGGCCAGTCGTACCTGCTGGCCTGCGCGACCGCGGGCATGCACGTCCGCATCGGTGCCCCCGAGGGGTTCCTGCCCGACCCGACCGTCGTGGCCGACGCCGAGGCGATCGCCGCGCGGACGGGTGGCTCCGTGCTCGTCACGACCGACGCGGTCGAGGCCGTCGCCGGGGTCGACGTCGTCGTGACCGACACCTGGGTCTCGATGGGCAAGGAGGACGAGAAGGACGAGCGGGTCGCCGTCTTCGGATCGTTCAAGGTCGACCAGGCGTTGATGGCCCAGGCCGACGCCGACGCGATCTTCCTGCACTGTCTCCCCGCCGACCGCGGGTACGAGGTCACGGCCGACGTCATCGACGGCCCGACCAGCGTCATCTGGGACGAGGCCGAGAACCGGCTGCACGCCCAGAAGGCGCTGCTCACCTGGCTGCTGGCCCGCTGAGCACCCCCACCACCTCACACACACGTAGCCACACCCACACCACTCAAGGAGAACCATGGCGGAACGCGTCGTCCTCGCATACTCAGGAGGCCTCGACACCTCGGTCGGCATCGGCTGGTTGGCCGATGCCACCGGAAAAGAGGTGGTCGCCCTCGCCGTCGACGTCGGACAGGGCGGAGAGGACATGGAAGACATCCGACAGCGTGCCCTCGACTGCGGTGCGGTCGAATCGGTCGTCGTCGACGCCAAAGAAGAGTTCGGCACCGACTACCTGATGCCGGCCCTCAAGGCCAACGCGCTGTACCAGAAGACCTACCCGCTGGTGTCCGCCCTCAGCCGTCCGCTGATCGCCCGCCACCTGGCGTCGGTCGCGAAGGAACTGGGTGCGAACAGCGTGGCCCACGGGTGCACCGGCAAGGGCAACGACCAGGTCCGCTTCGAGGCGGCCGTCGCGGCCCTCGCTCCCGACCTGACGAGCATCGCCCCGGTCCGTGACCTGGCACTCACCCGCGACAAGGCGATCGTCTACGCGGAAGAGCACGCCCTTCCCATCCGCCAGAGCGCCAAGAACCCCTACTCGATCGACAAGAACGTCTGGGGTCGTGCGGTCGAGACCGGGTTCCTCGAGGACCCCTGGAACGCTCCCATCGAGGACCTGTACGAGTACACGCAAGACCCGGCCGTCGTCAAGGTCGCCGACGAGGTCGTCATCACCTTCGAGGCCGGAGTCCCGACGGCGATCGACGGCGTGGCGTTCACCCCGCTGGGCATCGTCGAGCGCATGAACGAGCTCGCCGGCAAGCACGGCGTCGGCCGCATCGACGTCGTCGAGGACCGGCTCGTCGGCATCAAGAGCCGCGAGGTCTACGAGGCCCCTGGCGCGATGGCGCTGATCGCCGCGCACGAGGCGTTGGAGGCCCTGACCATCGAGCGCGACCTCGGCCGGTACAAGCGTGGCGTCGAGGCCGAGTGGTCCAACCTCGTCTACGACGGCCTGTGGTTCTCGGGTCTCAAGCGGTCGCTCGACGTCTTCATCGACGACACGCAGAAGTACGTGTCGGGCGAGATCCGTCTCAAGCTGCAGGGCGGGCGCGCGGTCGTCACCGGTCAGAAGAGCGACGCGAGCCTCTACGACTTCGACCTCGCGACCTACGACACGGGCGACACCTTCGACCAGTCCCTGTCGAAGGGCTTCATCGAGATCTGGTCGCTGCCCAGCAAGATCTCGGCTCGTCGCGACCTGGCCCACGGGGCGTGACCGACGCGAGCGGGCTCGGCGAAGGGTCGGGCAAGAACGAGCGAGCAGGCGAGGCGGGCGCCCTCTGGGGCGGCCGCTTCGCCTCCGGGCCGTCCGCCGAGCTCGCCGCGCTCAGCAAGTCCACGCAGTTCGACTGGCAGCTGGCCTCGTACGACATCGCCGGGTCGCGCGCACACGCCAGGGCTCTGGCGGCGGCGGGATACCTCGACGCGTCCGAGCTCGAGGCCATGCTGTCGGCGCTCGACCGGCTCGAGTCGGACGTGCTCGACGGCACGTTCACCGCGGCCGAGACCGACGAGGACGTGCACTCCGCCCTCGAGCGGGGGCTCATCGGCATCGCCGGCGCCGAGCTCGGCGGCAAGCTCCGGGCGGGGCGTAGCCGCAACGACCAGATCGCGACGCTGGTGCGCTTGTACCTGCGCGACCACGCCCGCGTCATCGGTCGGCAGGTCGTCGACCTGGTCGACGCGATCGCCGGTCAGGCGACGGCCCACCCGTCGGCCGTGATGCCCGGCCGGACGCACCTCCAGCACGCGCAGCCGGTGCTGTTGGCGCACCACCTCCTCGCCCACGCCTGGCCTCTGGTCCGCGACCTCGAGCGCCTGCGCGACTGGTCGCGTCGGGCCGGTGCCTCGCCGTACGGAGCGGGTGCCCTCGCGGGTAGCTCGCTGGGGCTCGACCCGCTCCTCGTGGCGACCGATCTGGGCTTCGACCGCACGACCGAGAACTCGATCGACGCGACGGCCAGTCGTGACGTCGTGTCGGAGTTCGCGTTCGTCACGGCGTCCATCGGCATCGACCTCTCGCGGCTGGCCGAAGAGATCATCCTCTGGAACACCCGCGAATTCGGCTTCGTCCGTCTGCACGACGCGTTCTCGACCGGGTCGAGCATCATGCCGCAGAAGAAGAACCCCGACATCGCCGAGCTCGCGCGCGGCAAGTCGGGGCGGCTCATCGGCAACCTGACGGGTCTGCTCGCGACCCTCAAAGGGCTGCCGCTGGCCTACAACCGAGATCTCCAGGAAGACAAAGAGCCGGTGTTCGACTCGGTCAGCCAGCTCGAGGTGCTGCTCCCGGCGTTCACGGGCATGGTGGCGACCCTCGATTTCGACGAGGTGCGCATGGCCGAGCTCGCGCCGCAGGGATTCTCACTCGCGACCGACGTCGCCGAGTGGCTCGTCCGTCAGGGGGTCACGTTCCGCGACGCACACGAGATCAGCGGCGAGCTGGTGCGGTTCTGTGAACAGCACGACCTCGAGCTGCACGAGCCCACCGACGAGCAGTACCGGTCCGTCTCGGCGCATCTCACGCCCGAGATCCGCCCCGTCCTGACGGTCGAGGGCTCGATCGCCAGCCGTCGAGGGGCCGGCGGCACGGCTCCCGAGCGGGTCGCCGAGCAGCTCGCGCAGCTGACCGAGCAGATGCGCCACCTGGTCCGGTCCCTCGCCCCGGCGGCAGCGTGACCCGTCCACGACCGGGCGCTCGCGACGACCGGCCCGCCCGTGCCTGGGTGGTCCCCGTCGTCGTCGCGATCGCCGTGGCGGTGCTCGTCGCCGTCGCGGTGATCGCGGTCGCCAGTGGTCAGCGCTTCTTCTGAACGAGACGATCGCGGTGGGCACGGGGGAGTGGTGACGACGACACCCGACGACGACGTGCTCGCGGCACTGCTGGCCGAACCGGCGCTGGCCGTCGCTCCGCGCCTCCTGGGCTCGGTCTTCTGGTCGGGCGGCGTCGGGATCCGCCTGACCGAGGTCGAGGCGTACCACGGTCAGGGGCAGGACCCCGGCTCGCATGCGCACCGGGGCCGGTCGGCGCGCAACGACAGCATGTTCGAACGCGGCGGAACGCTCTACGTGTACCTGTCCTACGGCATCCACCGCTGCGTCAACATCGTGTGCGGGCCCGAGGGCTTCGCATCCGGTGTCCTCTTGCGTTCGGGCGAAGTGGTGGCCGGCGTCGACGAGGTCCGGGCGCGTCGGACGACGTCGCGGACGTCGGCCGATCTCGCCCGAGGTCCCGGCCGTCTCGGCTCCGCACTCGGCATGGAGCTCGGCGACGACGGCTCACGCCTCGTCGCCGACACCCCCGGTCAGGAGGCGCGGTTCCGTCTTCGCCTCCCGTCCGCGCCGGTCGGCCCGATCGCCGCCGGCCCGCGTGTCGGTGTGTCGGGTCACGCCGGTGGCGACGCGTTCCCGTGGCGGTTCTCGCTCCAGGGTGATCCCTCGGTCTCCCCGTACCGCGCCGCCGTCTCGCGCCGACGCGGTGGGGCGTGAAGACGGTGGCGGAGGCCGCTGGTACCGTTTCCGACGTGACCAGTGAAACGACTGCAGACGTCCTGGCCGCCCAGAGCAACGACCCCTCGTTCGACGACGTGTGGGACGAGATGCAGTGGCGCGGCCTGGTGCACGTGTCGACCGATGCCGACGCCCTCAAGACCCTTCTCGCCGGTCCGCCGATCACGTACTACTGCGGTTTCGACCCGACGGCCCCCAGCCTCCACCTCGGCAACCTCGTGCAGTTGCTCACCATGCGCCGCCTGCAGCTCGCCGGTCACCGGCCCCTGGGACTCGTGGGCGGGTCCACCGGCCTCATCGGCGATCCGCGCCCCACCGCCGAGCGGGTGCTCAAGACGCCCGAGCAGACGGCCGAGTGGGTCGACCGCATCCGCGTCCACGTCGAGAAGTTCCTCTCGCCCGACGGTGACAACGGTCTCCGAGTGGTGAACAACCTCGACTGGACGTCTCCGCTCAGCGCCATCGAGTTCCTGCGCGACATCGGCAAGAACTTCCGCGTCAACACCATGCTCAAGAAAGACGCCGTGGCCGCGCGTCTCAACTCCGACGCCGGCATCAGCTACACCGAGTTCAGCTACCAGATCCTCCAGGGCCTCGACTTCCGCGAGCTCTACCGCAGCTACGACTGCGTCCTGCAGACCGGCGGCAGCGACCAGTGGGGCAACCTCACCAGTGGCACCGAACTCATCCGCCGCACCGAAGGCGTCTCGGTCCACGCGATCGGCACGCCGCTGATCACCAACACCGACGGCACCAAGTTCGGCAAGAGCGAGGGCAACGCGGTCTGGCTCGACGCCGAGTTGACCAGCCCGTACGCGATGTACCAGTTCTGGCTCAACACCGACGACGCCGACGTCGTCCCTCGGCTCAAGGTCTTCACGTTCCTCTCGCGTTCCGAGATCGAGCGGCTCGAGAGCGCCGTCGCCGACGAACCGTTCCGTCGGGAGGCGCAGCGAGCGTTGGCCTGGAACGTCACGTCCCTGGTCCACGGCACCTCGGCCACGCAGTCGGCCATCGACGCAGCCGCCGCCCTCTTCGGGCAAGGAGACCTCGCGGTCCTCGACCCGCGGACTCTCGCCAGTGCCATCGCCGAGTTGCCGGCGGCCGAGGCCGATGCGTCGACCACGATCGCTCAGGCGTTGGTCGACACCGGACTCGTCGCGTCGTTGGGTGCCGCCCGCCGGGCCACGGCGGAGGGTGGCGTCTACGTGAACAACACCCGGGTCGAGAACGGTGATGCTCTGGTCGCCGACTCGAGACTCGACGGGGGAGTCGTCGTGCTCCGGCGCGGTAAGAAGACGCTGGCCGGCGTCACCGTCAAGGTCTGACCTCGAATCGACCTCCGGACGACGGAAGCCCGTTCCCTCGTCGAGGGGGCGGGTTTGACGTCATCCCACGACAGTGAATGCACGCGGCTGGCCATGCCTTCAGGGCTTCAGTCACGCGACACGCCCGGGATGCCCAGACATTTGGAGGTACGACCGGTGAGCTGTGTAAAGTAATCCCAGTCAGCCCAAAGGTGCGGCGGAACGGCTAGGACAGCGACCAGCAATGGTTCTGGTCCGGAGTTCCCCGGCCTCAAGCGGTGACATCCTACCCGAAGCCACGTCGTTTACGGCTTGCGATTCGTGTGGTAGGGTTTCAAATCCATCCTCTGGTCAACACCAGGTGCCGGTCCTCAACTTTGGGGGCCGGAAATCGAGTCGTTCCGACTTGGTCCATCAGGATGGTACGGTTCCACAGCAGCTTCGAGCGAGGGTCTTTCCGGCCGGGCCTCGAGTGCGTTTGGTCCTTGAGAACTCAACAGCGTGCACATTGTCAAATGCCAAATTATACCCTGGCATTGCTTGTGGCTTCATCTTTGGTGGGGTTGT
>NZ_JBSSDL010000020.1:0-24352 GCF_054060695.1 Frigoribacterium sp. 2355
CCGCCTCGAGGGCGACACGTCGTTCTCGAAGGAGCTCGACGACCTCGGCGGCAGACACGTCGCCAGCATAGACGCGACCTGTTCGACAGCCGATCGTCTAGCGGGGCTGGTGGCAGATCGGTGAATGTGCTCGTTCGCACGGCCCCGTAGCCTTTCGTCTCATGGGGCCTGAGGCGAACGAACATGACGAGGACAGAGACGACGCCTCGGCCCGAACAGGCGCGGTTCGTCGAGGACGGCGGCGGCGCCGCATCGTCCTTTCGGCCGCCGTGGTCGCCCTCGCATCGCTCGCCGTCGCCGCGCTGCTCTTCACGGGAACGCTCTGGCCCACCCGCACGGCGGCCCTCAGGTACCCGGTGCAGGGCGTCGACGCATCCGCCTACCAGGGCACGATCGACTGGGGCGTCCTGGCGGAGGAGGACATCGACTTCGCGTGGATCAAGGCGACCGAAGGCTCGAGCTACCGAGATCCCCGGTTCGAGGACAACTGGGCCGACGCACACGACACCGACCTATTCGTCGGCGCATACCACTTCCTCAGTGTCGACAGCCCGGGAACGGACCAAGCAGCCAACGTCATCGCCACCGTCTCCCGGAACAGGGGCGACCTGCCCGTCGTGGTCGACGTCGAGTGCTACGCCGAGTACTGCGGTGCCCCTCCCTCGGCAGCCACGGTCCGGGCGGTGCTGGACCCGCTCCTCCTCGCGATCGAACAGCATTACGGCCGACCCGCTGTGCTCTACGCGACCCGCGACTGGTACGAGCGATACCTCGCCGGGAGCTACCCCGCCAACCCCATCTGGTTCCGCTCGGTCGCCACCTCCCCGCGTCTCACCGATGGCCGCGACTGGACTTTCTGGCAGTGGTCCGCGCGCGAGCAGCTCGACGGGTACGACGGCGACGAAGAGTTCATCGACATGAACGCCTTTCGAGGCACCCGAGAAGACCTGGAGTCGTTGCTGCTGCCTTGATGCCCCGCCGTCGCGGCCGGGCTGATGCCCGCAGCAGCATCCCCTACCGAGACAGCGCCGGGGCCTGCGACGCACGAGGTCCCTTGCAACCACGGCGACAGCGGCCATGATCGCAAGAGACCGTGACGCTACTGGGTGTCGACGTGCCCGATCGGGTCGCCGGCTCGGCGGAGAGCGTCCCGGGCCGCGGGCCAGGCGCCCCCGTCGACGCGGAGAGCGGTGCGGAGGTAGGCGGTGCTCATGCGCTGGATGACGGCGACCCGTTCGGGGTTCTCGTCGGTGGTCTCGGCCACTTCGTAGCCGACGATCCCGCCCAGGGCATGTTCTCCGCCGTGCAGGGTGAGGAGGTCGGTGGCGCCGGGGCTGTGCGTGTAGGCGTCGGTGAACCAGTCCGGTCCGCGGCTGGACATCGTGGATTGGTCGTGGTCGCCGGCGACGACGAGGGTCGGGGTGGTGAGCTCACGGAACGACGGGCGCATGAAGGGGAAGTTCGCCTGCGCGAAGGGGTGCAGGTCGTCGCCGCCGAGACCGGTGGCGGCGAAGAGGATGCCCGCGGTGACGCGGCTGTCGGACATGTCGTCTCCGACATGGCCCTCCTCGTCGACGATGCGTGCACCGAGGAGTGTCTGCGCTGTCTGGCCGCCCCAGGAGTGACCTGTCGCGGCGATCCGGTCGCGGTCGACGCGGCCGGCGAGACCCGGGACGGCCCCTTCGACGGTGTCGAGCTGGTCGAGGACGCGGGTCAGGTCGGCGATGCGTTCGGACCAGATCGTCGGGAAGACCGGGTGGTCGAACCCGAACCCGTTCCGCCTCGAGTCGAGGTGCGTGGGCTGGACGACGACGAAGCCGCGCGAGGCCCAGAACGCGGTCAGGGGCGCGTACCCGTCGAGGTTCCAGCCGTTGCCGTGCGAGAACACGACGACAGGCAGGTCGCCTCCCGTGGCGGGTGCCGACACGCGGACCTCGAGCGGGACGGCGCGCCCCGGGGCCGACAAGGTGACCGGCGCGACGGAGACGACCGGGCCGGCGCCGACGGCGCCGACGATCTCGTCCAGTGCGGTGACGAGTGATGAGGACATGGAGAGTGCCTTTCGTCGGGAGTCACGCTCTGCGATACTGCTTATCGGAGCGCTGCTCCGCAACATTACGGAACGCTGCTCCGTTAAGCAAGCACCGGTTCGACCCGATCGAGGAGGCGCCATGCCCAACACGCAGGACGGTGACGCCCCAGCTGCACAGCCACGGCCGGTGGGCCGACCCCGCAGGAGCCAGCAGGCTCTCCTGGACGCGGCTGCGGCGGTGTTCGTGGAGTCCGGCGTCGACGCTCCCGTCCGCGAGATCGCGACGAAGGCCGGCGTGGGGGTCGGCACCGTCTACCGGCATTTCCCGACCCGGCCTGAGCTGGTCGTCGCGGTCTACCGACACCAGGTCGAGGCCTGCGCCGAGGCCGGGCCGCGACTGCTCGCCGAGAGCGCGACCCCGGAAGGAGCCCTGCGTACTTGGGTGGCGCTCTTCGTGGACTTCCTCGTGACGAAGCACGGCCTCGCCACCGCCCTCCACGGTGACGCCGCTGGCTCCCACGCACTCCACGCGTACTTCGTGGGCCGCCTCGTACCGGTCTGCGGGTCACTCCTCGCCGCGGCCCGCGCCGATCTCGGCCCCACGGACGACGAGGCGGCCCTGGATGGGTACAACCTCCTCAAAGGCGTCGGCAACCTCTGCATCGGCGCCGCGAGCGACTCTGACTACGACGCCGATCGGCTCGTCCAAGCCCTGATATCCGGCGCACTCACCCCAGAGTCATCACGGCTCGAAGGCCCCCGGTAACCCATCGCCTATCGGGACACGGGTAGGGCTGATATTCAGTTTATGAGTAGACGCTGGTCGGTCATCGTGGTGGTGAGCGCCCTCGTTGCCCTTGTCGCAGGCTTGGGGCTCGTGGCTATGGGACAGGCCTACGGTTGGCTTCTCGTTGCTACAGGCCTGCTCAATGCTGTGCTGGGTGTCGTTAGCTGGAGGAAAACTGTCCGGCAAGAACCTGAACTGCAGTAGCCGATCGTCTATCGGGCACCTTCTTGTGAGGCTCTGCGGGGCTGTCGGCGACATTGACGAGCCGTCTAGTCTCGGGTCATGAGCACCGCCGAGCCGCTGGCGCCGCCGCGAATCTCAGCCAGAGTCGACGCGGGAGCGATCATGGTCCTGATCGTCGGCTTCGCAGCGACCTTGGTCGTCATCGACGTCGCAGTTCTCTGGCGCGACATCATGGGCGACGTCTTCCTGTGGGCTAGGCCAATTCTGGTAGGCGTGCAGTTGTCGCTGTGGCTCCTGGCGTCCGCACTTTCTGGGCGCCGCATGCTACGTGGCCACCGCGCACTTGTTCCGGCGCTCTGGCTGACTGGCGCTGCTGCTGTGGCCTTCCACGCGAGCATGTTCCTGCTCACAGCCAGCCTCCCCTGCCCGTCTCTCTGTTAGGGGCTTGAGCCGGAGGGACGATCCGCGGGACGGGCCCCTCGGGCACCGACCGCTGACCGATCCCCTATCGGGCACCATCACCACGCGCGGCAGCCAGGCCCAATTCGAGAAGATGTCGCTCATCTAGAGTCGGCTCATGCTTCTCTGGCCTGGATCTCGACCGGAACTGCCACTGCCAGCTGGTACGGGCCCTGAGCTCTACCGTTTGGCCCACCCAACGTACCCGGGGAAGATCGTCGGATGGTTGTCGGTCCGCCCGGACTGGGAGTGGGACCTGGAGGGCCCTTGGTGGAAGCGCAGCTGGGGGTCACCGAGACTCGTCGGTGATGTGTCCATTGATTACACCGAAGACACTCGCCTCATCTATCCCGATGACCCCGAGGTCTGGACATTCGTCAGCAGCGCCTGGCCGCTTGAGCCCGACGACTTGGCAATGCTCAAGGTAGGAACGTTCTTTTGGGCCGACACGACCTTCAGCGCCGAGCTCGTCAACCCCGACGTCGAGAGCGAGACCTGGTCCGAGCACTGGTACGTCCCCTGAGCCGGCAATGCTCGCTACTTCGACCCACGGCTAGCCCCTCAGACAAGGACAGCCGCGCGCAGCACGGACCCGGCAGACGATCCCCTATCGGACGGCCCGTGCACTTGAACGAATGCTATGGCTCCGGCTAGAGCAGAGCACTAGTTCTTTCCCTCGCGTCGCTTTATCACCCAGATGGCTCGACCGGCATTCAGAGCAACGAACACCACCCCGACGCCCACCCCAATTAGGCCGAGCCGGTTCGTCACAGCACTGACCACAAGGAAAGCAACGATGAGGACGACGCCCACGGCCATACCGATGAGCGCCCTTCTAAGTTGAGCTTCAGCCTGACTGACGTCGCCGTTGGGAGTCATGGCCCAAGAGTGCCACTTCTGTTCCATTCACGGGTTCTGACCGGTTCAAAAGCCGATCGTCTATCGGACAGACCCATCGTGAGTGAGCGCACCAGTACCGTGGGCTCATGAGTGACTTCTTCGTCGCAGGTAGTTGGCGAAACCGGGCAGCCATCATCGACGTCGTGAAGGCACTCGACCAGGTGGGGGCGTCGTCATACAGCTTCGTCCGAGCCGAGTACGACGAAGACGCCGCCAAATTCGCCCTTGCGGGAGGCGCGGACGACGCGGACCTTTATACGCCGGGCATTCAGAAGCTCTTCGACCAAGACCTGGCCGCACTACGCGGCGCCGATCACTTCGTGCTGGTCCTCCCCGCAGGCGCAGCGGCGCACATCGAGGCCGGAATCGCCTACGGCCTCGGGAAACACTGCTGGGCAGTGGGGCCAGTTGATCGATCTGAGACCCTCTACCGGATCTTCGCTGCCATGACCAACGATGCAGCCGGCCTCGTCCAGCACCTCAGGCATTCTCGATTTGTCCAGTGACCGATCCCCTATCGGACGCAACCGCCGCTAGGTTCAGGACGTGGAAATTCACGACGTGATAGCCGAAGTCACTCGGCAATTCACCGCGCACCCCTCAGGCGGCACGCGGTGGGACGACCCTCATGAGCACCAGGACATCGCTGACGAGGAGTACTCCCGAGTCAGCGAACCAGAGCGCTACGCCGTCGTGGGCGCCAGGGCGAGGTCGTGGATCGAAGCACTGGAGGCCCTGGAGCTCGGGACGGCACAGAACGTCGAAGCGCCGCCATGGGCCCACGGGTCCACCGACGCGCGGGCCGTGCTCGTCACTCCCGTGAAAGCCGATGCCCTGTCGATCGTGGTCGTCATGCAGTCAACGGAAGGCATCGAGGACGCAGTCGCGCTCGGCGTCGGTGACCCTTCAATCCTGATCGGGATGGAGCCCTTCTGCGGCTGCGACGCGTGCGACAGCGGGAGCGACAACCTGCTGACCGCGATCGACGACCTGTTCACTGGGATCATGGACGGAGAGTTCCTCTACGCCGAAGGCAAGGACTGGAAGCTAACCGTCGGCGTGAACGGTTGGTCCGCGTCAGGCTCGCAGGACTTCGACTCGCTCATCGACAAGGCTCGGGCAGGAACGAGCATCGGCCGTCTCATGATCACCGGCGACCCCTGGTTCACCTGACACCAGGGCTCATGTTCGCAACCGAGCCCGGACACCAATCGTCTATCGGGCGGACGCGGGGTACCAGCTAAGGGCGCGGTTGCTGACTTCGGTCATGCCAAGGAAAGCCGCGCAGGAAACGATCGAGTAGACGGAGGCGGACCGGTTCAGGCCGGCGCTCGACTTGGGGGGCGTCGCCACGATGATCCCTCTCGTTGACCGAGTCGGCGGGTCTGAGCGCTCTCGCATCAGCCTCGGCGAACCACCCGCGTTCTTCAAACATGATGGCCTCCGTCGGTTTCGAGAAGCATCGCAGCGGGATGGGTCGCGGTCAACCATCGTCTATCGGGACAAAGAAACTGACTCCATCGTCTCGGTTCACCATGGAGGCAATTGAGCTTGGTCAGCCCTTCGCGAACCGCTCCCCACGCCCCCTCCGTCGCTTATCGATCAAGAGCCCGAGACCACCCACCAGGGCAGCGAGCACGCCCGCTACGCCAAGACCAATGCCAGGGCCCCACATGGACTGTTCGCCTAGGAGCTCACCGACCAGCCCGTAGGCAGGCCCACCGAGCATCAGCCCCAAACCACCGGAGAACGCATAAACCCAGCGCTTCGGCGGCGCTGACTTTGGAACGCCGTCACCGCTGTCTTGTTGCATCTCAGGTGCCATGCGAGGACCTTAGCTGCCCCGGATAGCCCGATTTTGCTCAGAGCCTGTCCCACTGACGCATCGGCCACTGGGACACAACCGCAGAGCACTTAGGACCACTTCTTGCCATACCGGTTCCAGGCCACGTAATTAACCTCGGATACCGTCTCGTGGCCGCCGGAGGTCTCGAATCTCGCGCTGAACTCTTTGTTCGGACCAGTAGGCGTTGGTTCGGAAATCAACTTGGCGTTGGCGTATTCGGGTTTGACCGTCTCGTCGTCTCCAATCAAGCGGAGATGAACCTCTGTACCAATCCCAATGGCGGCGAAGCTCGAGTACGCGCTGGGGGCGGGGGATTTTGGACTCATCTGTCCACCGTACGAGCAATCCTCGGTGTCTCGATAGCCGATCCCCTATCGGTACCCCCGGTAGCTGCAGTTGCGCACCCAGGTCTCCAACGGAGAACACGTAGGGGAGCCGCTCGTTCCCGGCGACAGGTGTTCAGAGGTCGGACCGATCGGGTAAAAATCAAGCATGAAGCTCAACTCTCGGTTTGGTCGCATCATGTACGGGATCAGTCTCGTGGTGAGCGTCGGGATCATTGCCGTGGCGTGGCTCGTAATCCAGCCAGGACTGCTCTTCTCGGTCGTTTTCACGATCTTCATCCTGGCCATCGATGTCTGGAACGGCCGACTCGCGTTCGGCACCTCGCCCAGAGGGACGGGGAGCTGACGTGCTCGAGCTCCTAGCCATCCCAGTACGCCAATCGGACCCCATCACCCCACTCGCGTGGGCCCTTTGGGGCATCGCCGTCTTAGGCGTCATCGCTTTCACCATCCGCCACTACCGCAACAAGGAGTAAGAGAAGAGGCTGCTGACATCCAACAGGCAGGTAGGTGCGCGTCCGTAGACCGATCCCCTATCGGGACGGAGCACCTCGCGTTGAGTTGCGTGGTCTTGATCAGCGTGGCGCAGGGCCTACGGGCGTGGGGTCCACCCGGACCAACGACCTTCGGACAACTCAGTCAGACGCTCAGCCCAGAGGCCTCGCTCACGCCTGCGAACGCCCTTGAGCGGCATGACGCCTGACCAGTCCCTGCTCGAGCTAGTCAAAGACCACCGAGCTTGTCCAGACCGCCCCGGCTTAACGCTCTCAGCGACGCCACTGCGGGCCAGCTGCAGGAACACTTCCTCCAGGGCGTCGGCGACCTCCTGCCAGGTCTCATCGCACAAGTCACAACCGTAGAACCACATGTCGAACTGGCTGAAGAGCCCGGCGAAAACAGAGATGACTCCTGGCGCCGAGCCGAATACCAGCCACACCGTGACCTCGCCGGAGCGACCCGACGAGATGCGAACAATGCGTGACACGTCGTGGCCGAGCCAACGCGCGTGTGTGGGCGGCAGCACGACCGGAGCATCGATGACGACGTCGTACTCCCGATCGACATACTCGATGAGAGCCTGCGCAACAGCGCCAACGGGGCGGAACCGCTCCCCAGAATCCCAGGTCGGCTGGTCGCCCATGTTGTGGGAACGCTCCCCTTCGCGGACGCCTGCGAAGACAGGACGGGCGTACTCGTTCACGTCGGAAGAATAGCCCTCGAGAGCCCACCGTCGAGGCCGATGATCCAACGCCCTCCAATGGCCCCTAATCAAGGAAGCGTCCCCGGGACTGGCCGTCCTCGCGACGGCATAGACCACGTCCCTCTTGGCGATCCCTTCTCGGTACGCAGGCTTCTGCGAATCAAGAACTCCGAGCCGGCGCAGCAAATCCGCCACTGCGCTCGAGAACGCTACGTCGAGGAGTGCCCCACCGCGATCTGACTCTGGGCCATGGTGTGAATCCGAGCTCGTCTCGTCGACCCCACCGCTTACCGTCCCATTCATCGCGATGTATCTCCCGCAGGAGCTGTGTCTCCAACCACCGCGCCGCCAGATCGGCCAGTTCCTCAGGCGTCATCTCGAGGCCCTCGACAGTGAGGTCCCTATCCCGATCGCCTCCATGATCGTCTCCGACGTAGGTGTCGTCACCCCATGAGCCGTGCAACCACGGAGCTCGGCCCGGTTGATGACGACACAACACCCACAGCGTCGTGATGGGACCCGAAACCCCCGGGACGGTGATCGAGATAGCAATAAGACCACCCATCGGGTCGGCCGAGGTGTCAGACGCGTCAATGTCCGTCACCCATTCGCGTGCATGCTCACGGAGGCGTTGCAGGAAAGCCGTTGCGAAAGCATCCTGCACAGGAGCGTCGCCTTCGTCAAAGTAATCAAGTCGCACAGTTCGGGCCCTTCCCTGAAGCACTATGGCAGGCCTCCGTCGAATCATTGTGCCGAGAGGCACAGCGAGCCCCCATCGGCGACTTGGGTCATTCCGCTCGGCGATGGGTTCCTGGACTCACGGGCTCACGGGCTCACGGGCTCACGGGCTCACGGGCTCACGGGCTCACGGGCTCACGGGCTCACGGACTCACGGGCTCACGGGCTCACGGGCCAGTGTTGGGTCCTACAGGCCGTCGAACACGAAGCGTAGGAAGCGCTCAAGGAACCGCAGGACGGGCCGGACAAACCACCTCCACAGCCATAATGACGATCGAGGCCACCAGGCAGGAGCTCCATTGCTGGCGCGATCCCGTCGCCACTCGTCTCGTTCCGCGGGTGTCCGCGGTGGCGCCGGACGGCGCCGGCCGTTCCTCAGCCGCTCTCGGCGGGGCGGCTCCGTTCTTCCGGGTGCGATCTAGGCCTGCTCGGCCCTTTGGATCGCTCGATAGACCGTCGACCGGGCCACCCCGAACAACTCGGCAATGTCGCTCGTCGTCTGGGCACCAGTGCGGTGCAGCTGTACGAGGTGCTTCTCCTGCGAGGCGGTGAGCTTGGGCTTGCGGCCTCGGAGCTTGCCGGCGGCCTTCGCGATCGCCATGCCCTCGCGGGTGCGGGCACGGATGAGGTCGGCCTCGAACTCGGCCACCATCCCAAGGACGTTGAACAGGAGCCGGCCGACGGGGTCGGTGGGGTCGTAGACCGCTCCCCCGAGGTTGAGGGCGACGCCCTTCTTGGTCAGCTCGTCCGCGATATCGGTCGCGTCACGCAGTGAGCGGGCGAGGCGATCAAGTTTGGTGACGACCAGGACGTCGCCGGCACGGCAAGCAGCGAGAGCCTCGCGGAGGCCGGGTCGGGCTCGAGTCGTGCCCGAGAGGCCGTGGTCAACATGCACGTGCTGATCGTCAACACCGAGCGCTGCAAGACCCTCGCGCTGTGCTGCGAGATCTTGCCCCGAGGTCGACACACGGGCGTATCCGATGAGCATCCGACGACTGTAGCGTTTAGACCCCCGTCACCGGGTATTTTTGCGGGACAGGCATACGCGAATTCGCAGGCCAGGAGCTACTTGACCCCAGCCGGCCGAGAACAGCTCGAGTAGGTGTCCCGATGAACGACCGTCTGCCGCGCACCTCCGATGTCGCCGCCATGAGCACCATGACGACGACACATGCCGGCCCGCGCCGACGACCGCGGTTCTCACGACCACGGCTCGGATCTCGGCCGGGGCCCTCGCATCGGCTTCGATCCCCCTGCTCGCACTCGGAACCGCCCGCATCGCATGCCCGACGCCCGAGACGGCGACCCTGATCGCCACGGTCATCGACGTGACGACGCTCCCTGCCGCCACGGTGCTCACCGGCGCCAGGACCCCGTTCCCCGTCGCGACGACGTGGTCAGGTGCGGCCGATCGGCCGCTGCGACCTGCAGGAGGCGCGGTGCGCGGAATCCGGCACCGCGCCTCCTCGGGGTGGTCGCGTCAGGGGACGATGACGGCGCGGCCGCGGACGGTGCCGGCGGCGAGGGCCTCGTAGGCCTTCGGGCCGTCGTCGAGCGAGTAGCGCTGCGTGGCGACCTCGACCTGGCCGGCCCGGGCGAGGTCGAGGACCTCGATCAGTTCGCTGCGGCTGCCCCAGTAGGGGATGCGCACGGCGACGTCGTAGGCGATCGCGCCGAAGCCGAGCTCGACGGTGCCGCCACCGATGCCGACGATGGTCACGTCGGCGTCCGCCGCGGCGACCGCGACGGCCGTGGCCATCGTCGGCCCCGCCCCGACGAAGTCGAAGACGGCCTGGACGCCGAGGCCCCCGGTGATCTCGCGGATGGCGTCCGCGGCGTGCTCGTCGCTGATCACCGTGTGGTGCGCACCGACGTGCTTCGCCAGCTCGAGCTTCTCGTCGCTCACGTCGAGCGCGATGATCTGCGCACCCGAGAGCGCCCGCAGGATCTGGATGCCGACGTGCCCGAGGCCTCCGGTGCCGATGACGACGGCGTAGGTGCCGGCGCCGAGCTTCGGGAGCGAGGTCTTGATCGCGTGGTACGGCGTGAGGCCGGCGTCGGTGAGCGACACGTTCTCGACCGGGTCGAGGTCGCCGAGCGGCACCAGGTGGCGGGGGTCGTCGACGATCATGTACTCGGCCATCGACCCGGGAGCGCCGAGCCCGGGAGGCTTGATGCCCTCGGCGGCGGCGTTGACGCAGTAGTTCTCCTTGCCCTGGGCGCACTGGTGGCAACGGCCACAACCCCACGGGCCGTAGACGGCGACCGCGTCACCGACCTGCAGGTGCTCGACGCCCTCGCCGAGCTCGGCCACGATGCCGGCGCCCTCGTGCCCGAGTGTTAGCGGCAGCGGGTAGCCCTGCGCGGTGTAGTCCTCTTCACCGAGGCTCATGACGTACTCGTCGGAGTGGCAGACACCGGCCGCCGTGACCTTCAGCAGCACCTGCCCGGGGCCGGGTGACGGCTTCTCGATCTCGACGACTTCGGGGTGCTGACCTACCTGGGTGTACTGGAGTGCCTTCATGGGCCGCAGGCTACGCCCGACTGCTGGACAACGCACGACAGGTGTCGCGTTACCGGAGGGGTCGGGGCGCGGTCGGGGGCGTGCTGGTGGCGGGGTCGGAACGTGGTGGTGGCGGTGACCGACGGTGACGGTGGTCGGCCCTACGATCGACGGCATGGCACACCTGCACCGGGCCGGCATGAGCCCCTCCAAGATCGACCTGCTCGACGCCTGGGTGCCGACCCAGCCGTGGTTCGAGGGCCCACCCCGGTCCGAGGGCACGGCCGACGAGGGCCTGCGCAGCGTCGCGGCCTTCCGCTTCGACGATCCGGCGGGCGAGGTCGGCGTCGAGACGATCATCGTCGCCACGCCCGACGGCGTGCAGGTGCAGGTGCCCCTCACGTATCGCGACGCTCCCCTGGCCGGTGCCGACGACCACCTCGTCGGGACGACCGAGCACTCGGTGCTCGGCACGCGGTGGGTCTACGACGGCACGGCCGACCCGGTCTGGGCCGCGGCCCTCGCGACGGCCGTGCTGACCGGCGGCACCCAGGCCGAGGCCTGGTTCGAGGTCGACGGCGAACGACAGGTCCGCGAGCCGAACTCGACCGTCGTCGGCAGCGGCACCCCGGGCACCCCCGTGCCCGACGTCGACCGCCTCACCGTCGACCAGGCCGAGGGCCGGACGGTCGTCACCGGCGCGGCGATCCGCATCGTCGTCGCCCGCGTCCTGGGTCGACACGACGCCGGCGCCCTCGCCTCGACCGGCGGCCACAGCGGCGACCACGGGGTCGAGGTCCTCACCGGCACGTGGACCGGGCACGACCAGCCCGAGACGCTCGCCGTCGTGCTGACGGCCTAGCCACCTGCAGGAGGCGCGGTGTGCGGTCGTCGCGCACCGCGCCTCCTCGACGTCCGGGCAGGAGGCGCGGGTGGCGTCCTCGACGAGCCGCCCCGCGCCTCCTCGTCTCGTCCCCAGACGGTCGCCGGGTGACGGGACGGTGAACGATCGTGCACGGGGCCCCGCCGAGTGGCATGCTGCCGCTACGGTGGCCCGATGACGGCGATCGACACCTCCCCGACGACCGCGGCCCCCGCGCCCGGCACGCCCCTCACGGGCACGACCCCGACGAGCAGCGACCACCTTCGGTCGCCCCTGTCGGGCACCAGCTCCTCGGGTACGGATTTCTCGGGTTCGCACCTCTCGGGCACCGTGCTCGCGACGCCGCCCACGGCCGAGCTGCACCTGCACGTCGAGGGCACGCTCGAACCCGAGCTCGTCTTCGCCCTCGCCGACCGCAACGACGTCGACCTGCCCTTCGCCTCGGTCGACGAACTGCGCGCGGCCTACTCCTTCGGCTCGCTGCAGGAGTTCCTCGACCTCTACTACGCGTGCACGGCCGTGCTGCAGACCGCACAGGACTTCCACGACCTCGCCTGGGCCTACCTCGAACGCGCCCACGCCCAAGGGCTGCGTCACGTCGAGATGTTCTTCGACCCCCAGGCGCACACCTCTCGCGACGTCGACGTCGACGAGGTCATCGACGGGCTGACCCAGGCGCTCGGCGAGGCGCGCGAGCGGTTCGGCATCACGGGCGGGCTCATCCTCTGCTTCCTGCGGCACCTGCCGGTGGGCGACGCGGCCGCGACCCTCGAGTCCGTCGCGCACCGAGCCTCCGACCTGATCGGGGTGGGGCTCGACTCGTCCGAGGTGGGGTTCCCGCCCGCCGCGTTCGCCCGCGTCTTCGACCGTGCCCGCGCGCTCGGGCTGCACGTCGTCGCCCACGCCGGTGAAGAAGGCCCGCCGTCGTACGTCACGGACGCCCTCGACCTGCTGCACGTCGAACGCGTCGACCACGGGGTGCGCAGCCTCGAGGACGACGCCCTCGTCGCCCGCCTCGTCGCCGACCGGGTGCCGCTCACCGTCTGCCCACTGTCGAACCTGCGGCTCGCGGTGGTGTCCGACCTGGCCGAGCACCCGCTGCCCCGCATGCTCGAGGCCGGGCTGCTCGTCACCGTCAACAGCGACGACCCCGCCTACTTCGGCGGCTACGTGGGCGACAACTACGAGGCACTGCGCGACGTGCTCGGGCTGGACGACGACATGCTCGCCCTGCTGGCGACGAACTCGGTCGAGGCGTCGTTCGCCGACGCCGGCCGCAAGGCCGAACTCACCGCCGAGGTGCAGGCCTGGCGCGAGGCGCGTCGCGCGGCCTGAGGCGCGCGGCCTGAGATGCGTGGCCTGAGGCGCGGGGGTGGGCGCCGACGCACGCGAGGGCGGGCGAGTTCGTACAGGACGGGCCGTTCCGATGGACCGGTGTCGACGAACTGGACGGACGGAGGTACCGTGCGTTCCGGTTGGTCAGGCGTCGCTGTTGGCTAGAGCGTGCGGCCGGCGTTGGCCTCGAGCCAGGCCTTGGGGTCGACCTGCGTCGTGCCACCCAGCAGCACCTCGAAGTGCAGGTGCTCGCCGGTCGCGACACCACTGCGGCCGACCTTGCCGACCAGCTCGCCCACCTGGACCGTCTGCCCGGCGACGAGCGGGCTCGAACCGATCTGCATGTGCGCGTACAGGGTGCTGACGCGCTGACCGTCGATCACGTGGTCGATCACGGCGTACTGACCGAACTGACCGTGCATGCCAGACGTGCGCACCACGCCCGCGGCCGCGGCACCGATGGGGGTGCCGCCGCCGGGCGTCATGTCGAGGCCCATGTGCATGCTCGAGCACGCCGCGCACGGAGCCGCACGGGGACCGAAGCCCGAGCTGAGGACGACCGAACCCGGGAACGGCCAGCGGATGTCACCGATGCCCGAGTTGACGATGGTGCCGGCCCCCGAGGAGGCGCGGTACGAATTCGTCGACCCCGCGACGCTCTTCGAGGTCACGACGGGCTCGGGCTCGGGCGGCGGAGGCGGCGGCGGCGCGTCGGTCACCCCGAAGGCGTCGCGGTCGGACACGGTCAGCACGACGAGCGACGCCGCGAGGGTCTGGGTCGGCATCGGCGCGGCACCGACGGTCGGGATGTTCGACCCACCCAGGTCGCTAGCCGAGGCCGGGGTGAGGTTCGACGTGAAGAAGAGCATGACGGCGCAGACGCCGAGCACGGGCAAGGTCGCCGCACGGACGCGCGACGAGACGGCCCGAAGCCGCGAACGGCCGGGGGTCGCCCGGGGGCTCGGGTTTGGGCGGCCGGCCTCTCGGGTCCGACGGAGCACGGCCGGCACGGAGGGGCCCGGGCGGCGCGCGACGCTGGTCGTGGGGGCCGCCTCGGTGGCCGTCGCACCCGCTTCCGAACCATGCACCCGGTTGCTCGTGGGTGCATCGTTCGAAACCGGGTTCATCGCCGGGCTGGTCGCAGGAGCGACGGACGACGGTGCGGAGACGGGCGCAGCGGACGACGTCGCGGAGGCGGGAGCAGCAGAACCAGCGTCGGCAGCGGCGGCAGCCGCGCGCTCGAGGGCGCGGGCCTCGCGGCGGGTCAGCGGCACGGCGGCACCGGGCGTCTGCTCGACGGGCGAGGTCGGCTCGGTCGGCACCGCGGGGTCGCGGGTGTTCGAGGGGTCGGTCATGAGCGCTTCCTGGGACGGACGGCGCGTCGACTCACGGTTCTCCTCGATGGGGCGGACCGACCCACCTTACGATCAGAGCCGCCCGCTGACCAGGGGTGGAGGCGAATTTTCAGGAGCTGCACCCTTCGTGGTCGACCGGCACCGCACCTCCTGACCGGGGTCGATCGCCGTGATGCGGGTGACGCTACCGACCGTCCGGAGGGCCCGTCACACCCAGAACGCGGCACAGGCGGGGGTGCGGTCACCCCTCCTCGCGGGGCTTCCGCCGGGCAGGCGGCACCCCCTACCCTCAGGCCGTGACCTTCGTGCTGGCTGCCCTGCCCCTCCTGCTGATCGTGGGGGCGCTCGTCGACATCGTCACGCGTCCCGAAGGCGACGTGCGACACCTGCCCAAGGGCCTGTGGATCATGATCGTGCTGTTCCTGCCGCTGATCGGCAGCATCGTCTGGTTCGCCGCGGGCCGCGAGTACGGCAGCCGCGTCGAGCAGATCGGGCCCCTCGACCAGAGCCGGTACCACGAGGCCGCGGCCCGCACGCTCGACCACCGCGTCCGCAGCACCGAGCAACAGCTCGCCGACCTCGACCGCGAGGCCGAGCACTACGAGCGGCTCGCCCGCCTGGCGAAGCTCGAGGCCGAGGTCGAGCAGCGCCGCTCCACGGCCGGCGACGACGTCCCCGCCTGACCGGAACCGCCCCCCGGCCGGCGGCGGCCGACGTCAGCCGCGCGGCCAGACCGCCGTCAGCCGCGCAGCCAGGCCGCCGTCAGGCGCGCAGCCAGACCGGCGTCAGCCGCGCAACCAGGCCGCCGTCTCGCCCGGCAGCTGCCCGGCATCCGTCAGCGGTCCGCTCGCGACGATCACCTCGCCCGAGCCCAGCCCGAGCGCGGCCAGGTCGACGGGCTCGGTGCCGAACACGCACACCACGTGCCATCCGCCGGGGCGGACGAGGTGCAACACGTCGTCGCGGCCGTCGACGGGCAGCCAGTCGAGCGTCTCGTCGGTCTGCAGGTCGCGCCGCGCGGCGAGGGCCGCCCGGTAGAGCGCGAGCGTCGACGTCGCGTCGGCTTCCTCGGCCTCGACCGAGTACTCACCGAACCACGTGGGCTGCGGCAGGTGCGCCTCGCCCGCGCCGAAGCCGAACGACGGCCCCGACCGGGTCCAGGGCAGCGGCACGCGGCAGCCGTCCCGACCGATGTCGACGCCGGGATTGCGGAAGAACGACGGGTCCTGGCGCTCGTCGGCGGGGATGTCGGCGACCTCGGGCAGCCCGAGCTCCTCACCCTGGTAGACGTAGGCGGAACCGGGCAGGCCGAGCATGAACAGCGACGCGGCACGGGCCCGACGCAGGCCCGTCTCGACGTCGACCTCGGGCGTGGTGCCGCCTGACAGCAGCCACTCGGCACCCTGCTTGACGTCGCGACCGTCGAGGGCGGGCAGGCCGTACCGGGTCGCGTGACGGACGACGTCGTGGTTCGAGAACACCCAGGTCGTCGACGAGCCCGAGGCCTCGGCGGCGTCGAGGTTGTACGTGATGATGTCGTGGAACTGCGTGGCGTCGAAGTCGGCCTCGAGCAGGTCGAAGTTGAACGCCTGGCCCAGGCCCTCGGCGCTGGCGTAGCGGGCACGGCGCGACGGCTCGACCCAGGCCTCGGCCACGGCGATGCGCGGCGGGTCGTACTCGTCGAAGACCTCACGCCACGTGGCGTAGATCTCGTGCACCTCGTCGCGGTCCCAGAGCGGGTGGTCGCCGTCGGCCTTGGGCAGCGCCTCGAGCTCGGCCGTGGACGGCAGCACCTCGGGCAGGCTCTTCGCCAGCCCGTGCGCCACGTCGACCCGGAAGCCGTCGACGCCGCGGTCCGACCAGAAGCGCAGCGTGGTCAGGAAGTCCTCGCGCACCTCCGGGTTGTCCCAGTCCCAGTCGGGCTGCTCGCTCGCGAACGAGTGCAGGTACCACTGGCCGTCGGCGACGCGGGTCCAGGCCGGGCCGCCGAAGATCGACGTCCAGTCCGAGGGCGGCAGCTCGCCGGTCTCGCCGAGACCGTCGCGGAAGATGTAGCGCGCCCGGGCGGGCGATCCGGCGGGAGCGGCCAGCGCCTCCTGGAACCAGACGTGCCGGTCGGACGAGTGGTTCGGCACGAGGTCGGCGATCACCCGGATGCCGACCGCGTGCAGCGCGTCGATCATCTCGTCGAACTGCGCGAGCGTGCCGATCTTGGGGTCGACGTCGCGGTAGTCGTCGACGTCGTACCCACCGTCGGCGAGGGCCGACGGATAGAACGGGCTGAGCCAGACCGCGTCGACGCCCAGCCGCTGCAGGTAGGGCACCGCCGCCGTGATGCCGGGCAGGTCCCCGATGCCGTCGCCGTTCGAGTCGGCGAAGCTGCGGGGGTAGATCTGGTAGACCGCCGCCTGGCGCCACCAGGTCGGGTCGTCGGTCAGCGGCTCGGTCGAGGGTGCGGTGCGGAGCGTGTCGGTCATCGTGGAGCGAGGTCCTCTCGGTGGTGGTGGGTTGCCTGGGGGTCGGGAGGCGCGGGCCGCGCCCCCGACGGACGCCTACTTGATCGCGCCCTGCGTCACGCCCGCCATCACCCAGCGCTGGGTGAAGAGGTAGACGACGATCGCCGGGGCCATCGCCATGAGGTACGAGGCGAAGGCGACGTTGTAGTCGTTGCTGAACTGCGTCTGGAAGATCTGTTGCAGCACGGGCAGGGTCTGCAGCGACGGGTCGGCGGTGATCAGCGACGGCATCGCGAAGTCGTTCCACGAGGCCAGGAAGGCGAAGATGCCGACCGTGGCGCTCATCGGGGCGAGCAGCGGGAAGACCAGGCGCCAGAAGACCTGCCAGGTGGTGGCGCCGTCGAGCCGCGCGCTCTCCTCCAGCTCTTCGGGCAACGACCGCAGGAACGCCGTGAACAGCAGGATCGAGAACGACAGCTGGAACATGACGTGCAGCAGCGCGACGCCGGCGGGGTTGTCGAGGCCGACGATGCCGGTCAACTTGATCTGCGACAGCGCGACGACCGGGAACGGCAGGAACATCGCGGCCAGCAGGTAGAAGAACGAGAAGCGGAACAGCTTGCGGTCCCAGTTGCGCGAGATCGCGTACGACGCCATCGAGGCGAGCACGACCGTGCCGACCACGGTCGCAGCCGTGACGAGGGTCGAGATGCCGAACGCCCGCGGGAAGTCGGTCAGCTGCCAGGCGGTCGCGAAGTTCGAGAAGTCAATCGGTGCCGGCAGGCTGAACGCGTTGCCGTCGACGGCCTGCGCCGACGTCTTGAGAGACATCGTGACGGTGACGTAGATCGGGATCAGCACGGTGATCGTGCCGAGCACCAGCAGCACGGTGACGAGGCGGTTCGGGCGCTCCCGACCGACGCGACCGCGTCGACGACGGGTGACGGCGTCGGCGTCGCGACCCGCGCCTCCTGGGGTGGGGGCCGCCGAGGCGGCCGGGGTGACGAGTGCGGTGTTCGCCATCAGACGGCCGCCTTTCCGCGGGTGATCCGGAGTTGGACGAGCGCGATCGCGACGGCGATCACGAAGAAGATGGTCGCGTTGGCCATCTGGTAGGCGTAGTCGCCGCCGGTGAAGCCCGTGAAGATCGTCATCGCGATGCTGCGGGTCGACGTGCCGGGGCCGCCGTTCGTCAGGCCGACGATGATGTCGTACGAGTTCAAGAAGTTCTTGAAGCCGATGATCGTGTTGATCAGGACGTAGCCCGCCACGAGCGGCAGCGTGATCGACCGCAGCTGCTTCCAGCCCGAGGCGCCGTCGAGGCTGCTCGCCTCGTACACCTCGCCGGGGATGGCGAGCAGGCCCGCGATGTAGATCAGCAGCGTGCTCGGGATCGCCTGCCACGCGGTCACGACGACGATGCCGATCCAGGCGGTGTCGGCGTTCGCGAGGATGCTGTCCTGCAGCCCGGGGATGCCGAGCGAGGCGCCGAGGGCCGGCAACGAGTTCGAGAAGAGGAACTGGAAGACGAAGGCGATGATGATGCCCGAGATGACCATCGGGATCACGAAGACGGCCCGCAGCGCGGTCTTCGCCTTGATCTGCGAGGTCAGGCCGATCGCCAACAGCAGGGCGATCACGTTGACGGCGATCACCGTGACCAGGGCGAAGCCCATCGTGAAGCCGTACGAGCCGAGGATCGCCGGGTCGGTCGCCATCGCGAGGTAGTTGGTGACGCCGACCATGTCGAACTCGCCGAAGCCGATCGAGTTCGTGAAGCTGTAGAACACGCCCATCACGGCCGGCAGGGTGATCGCCAGCGAGAAGAGGACGAGCGTCGGCACGAGGAAGAAGTAGAAGACCGGGTCGACGCGCCTGCCGCGACGCCGCGGGTTGCCGGTCGTGCTGCCGCTCAGCGAGGTGCGGGCACCTCGCGCGGCCGTGGGGGTGGTGGTGGCCATCGGGTCTCCTTCGACTCGGGCGGTGGTCGGGGTGGCCGGGGCCATGGCGCGGCCCGCGCCGTCGATCGCGCTCATGCGCGGAGTGCCAGGCGGCGCCAGTCGGCGTCCATGGTGCGCAGGGTGCCCTCGACGCTGGCGCCCGTGACGATGCCCTGCACGTAGTTCTCGGCGGGGATCGTCAGCGGGATCGCCTTGGACGCCCCCTGGTAGAACCGCGCGTCGTCGTAGTAGCCCTGCATGCCGACGATGCGCTCGTCGGTCACGGCGGGGGCCGACCTCGTGGTGCCGAACGCCAGGAAGTCGCGGTTGTAGGCGTCCTGGATCTCGGGCTGCATCAGGTAGGTCAGGAACTCGCGGGCGGCGTCCTGCTTGCGCGACTGCTCGGGCACCCACAGGGCCAGGTCGAGGTTGACCCGCACCTTGCGGTCGGCGGGGTCGTCGGTCATCGGCAAGGGGAACGTGCCGACCCTCGCCTCGGGGTTCGCCTTGGTGATCTCGCCGAGTGCCCACGGCCCCTGCATGAGCATCGCCGCCTCGCCCTGCGCCATGGCGAGGTTGCCGTCGCCGTACCCGCGGCTGTTGCGGTTGGCGTTCGACAGCCGTCCGAGCTGCACCATGCGCTCGACGGGTTCGCGGAAGTCCTTCTCGAACGAGACCGAGCCACCCTGGCCGACGCTCGTGCCCTCGGCGTTCATCTTCTCGTAGAAGGCCGCGACGTCGAGCGACCCGCCGGTCGTGTAGTCGAACAGGCCCTGGGCGACGGTCCACGGTTCGCGGAAGGTGCTGTAGATCGGCGTGACGCCGGCCGCCGTGAAGGTGTCGCACGCCGCGAGGAACTCGTCCCAGGTGGTCGGCACCTCGACGCCCAGGTCGGCGAAGACCTGCTGGTTGTAGATCACCGACGCGGCGGTGATCGAGTACGGCAGCACGCTCGTCCGGCCGGGGTACGTCGCGTACTGGTCGACCAGCTCCTGCACCTCGGGGCGGATCGTGCGCGCCTCGGGCAGGTCGCCCAGGTCGCTCAGCGCCCCGCGCTCCATGAAGCGGGCCATCTCGAGGTTGTACGTGAAGGCCGCGACGTCGGGCGGGTTGCCCCGGACGAAGCCGGCCGAGATGCCCGAGGTCGAGTCGTGGATCACCCGGACCGCCGACTGCGACTCGTTGAAGCGCGAGACGAGGTCGGAGAAGTAGGGGATCGCCTCGGGCTTGGTCGCGTAGAAGGTGATCTCGGTGCGCCCGCGGCCGGAGCCGGACGGGGCGCAGCCGGCGAGGAGGAGCGCCGCCCCGGCGGCACCGATCCCGCCGAGGAGGGTGCGTCGGCTGAAGCCGGCACCGGAGGGCAGTGGGGGTGTGGGCACGTCGTCGTCTCCCGGGTCGCGACCCCGACGACAGCGTCGGGACCGAGTTGATCTGGTGTGTAGATTTAGACCCTAGATCAATTCGCGGCGTGGCACCATGGGTCGTCGTCGAAAAGATCCGCCGTGTCGCGAGGCACCGGCCACAGCACGAGGAGGCGCGGGTGGCGCTGAGCACCGGGGTGTCGTCGCCGAGCCTGCTCCGCCGCATGAACGCGGCCGAGGTGTTGCGGCACGCGTGGTCCGCGGACGCGGTCACGGCGAGCGACCTGATCGCCCTCACCGGACTCACCCGGTCCACCGTGCTCGGGGTCTGCGACGACCTCATCGACCACGGCTGGATGGTGTCGCTCGCCGACGCCCGCTCGACCGGCGAGTACCGCAAGGGCCGCCCCGCGCGTCGCTACGCCCTGGCCCGTTCCGCCGGGCACGTCGTCGGCGTCGACGCCGGCCGCCACCACCTGACCGCCGTCGTGGCCGACCTGCGCGGCGACGTCGTGGCCCGCGTCGCACGGCGCATCGACCCCGACGGGACGGCGGACGACCGCCGCCGGACGGTCTCACGGCTGGTCGACGACGTCCTCGACGAGGCCTCGCTGGGCGACGCCGACGTGCTCGCCGTGGCACTCGGAGTGCCCGCGCCGACCGACGCCGAGGGCCGGTCGCCGATCGAGGTCGGCGCCGACTTCTGGGTGCTGATGAACCCCGACTACACCGGACTCTTCGCCGAGCGCGGCTGGGCCGTCGTCGTCGAGAACGACGCCAACCTGGCCGCCGTGGCCGAGGCGGCGGCCGCGTCCCGTGCCGACCGCGAGGTCGGTGGTGGTGCCGGCGCCGCCACGTCGTTCGTGACCCTGCTGGCGGGCGAGCGGTTCGGCGCCGGGTTCGTGCTCGACGGAGCCCTCGTGCGGGGCAGCCGCGGTGCCGCGGGCGAGATGCGCCTCCTCGACCTGGTCGAGGGCGTCGGATCGGCCGACGGCCTCGGAGCCCTGTTGCGCGACTGGGCCCGGGCCGCGCGCGAGCTCGGCACCGTGCCGGTCTCGTCGCCGCTGCGGGCGATCCCGCTCGACGAGCTCGAGGCCCCCGCCGTGCTGGCCGCGGCGGACGCCGGCGACCCGACCGCCCTGCGCCTGGTCGAGAAGGCCGCCGAACGGTTCGGACGCGTCTGCGCCATGCTCAGCGGCATGCTCGACGTCGACCGCATCGTCGTCGCCGGGGCCGTGGCGCCCTCCCTCGGACTGCTGCTCGACCGGACGACACCGTGGCTCAGCCGGTTCACGCACCGGGCCGCGCCCGAGGTCGTCGCCTCGACGTTGGGCGACGCGGTCGTGACCACGGGCGCCGTCGAGCGGGCCCTGGCACACGTGCGCGGCCACGCGCTCGAGCTGACGCTGCCGGGTGCGGCGGACGCGACCCGCGCCTCCTGACGTCGTGCCGACGTCCCGTCGGACGGCGATGCTCCCGGCCTCGAACCCCGTTCACGAAGTCGAACCCCGACAGAACGGGGTTCGTCTTCGCAAACGGGGTTCGCGGGTCTGGCCGGCGGGGCGGCGCGGGCGGCGCGGGAGGCGCGGGGCGGCCCGGCGCACGCCGCTAGGCTCGCGGGATGGTCACCGTCGTGCTCCCCTGGCGTCCGCAACCCAGTCGCGTCGCGGCGTTCGAGGTCGTCCGCGACTGGTACGCCGACGCCCTGCCCGAGGCCGAGATCCGCACGATCGACTCCCCCGACCCGGTGTTCAACCTGGCCCAGTGCCGCAACCTCGGGATCGCCGGCCTGGCCGACGACGAGGTCGCCGTGATCGGCGACGCCGACACCCTGCCGCAACGCGAGCCCCTGCTCGCGGCGATCGAGGCGGCCCGCACGAGCGGCCGGGTGCACCTGCCCTACACCGAGTACCACTGGCTGGGACGCGACGGCACCGCGCAGGCGGCCGCGGGCACCCCCCTCGAGCGGTGCGACTTCGAGCTCGTGCGCGGGGCCTGCTCGGGGGTCTACGTGACCCGCGCCTCCTCGTGGCGCAGTCACGGCGGGCAGGACGAACGCTTCCGGGGCTGGGGCTTCGAGGACGCCGCCTGGTACCTCGCCCACACCACCCTGCTCGGCGAGGCCCCGCGACGGCACGAGGGCATGGTCTTCGCCCTGCACCACCAGGCCGAGGTGCGCGAGGGGCCTCAGTACGACGCCAACGCCGCGCTGATGCAGCGGTACCGCGACGCGGCGGTCGGCGAGGACGCGATGCGCGCGGTCGTCTTCGGCGGCTAGAGCTAGAGGGCGACAGAGCCGAAGGGCGACAGAGCCGGAGAGCGACAGCGCAGGAGGCGCGGGGCACGTCCGGCGGACGACCCGCGTCAGTCGCGGCGGACGGTGTGCAACGGGCCGAGCGCGTGGTCGAGTGCGGCCTCGAGCGGCCAGCCCGCCCGCTCCGACTGGCTGAGCAGCAGTCCCCCCTGGATCGCGGCGATGATCGCGGTGGCGACGCGCACCGGATCGGCCGAGGCGTCGACCGACCCCGAGGCCTGCAGCCGCCGGATGCCCGCGGCCAGCTGCTCGCGCCAGGCGTCCCAGCTCGCCTTGACGCTGCGCTCGACCTCGGCGTCCGTGGCGGCGACCTGGGCGGCGAGCGTGCCGATCGGGCAGGCCCAGCGGCCGAGGCTGATGTAGTACTCGACCAGGGCGGCGCGCCAGCGCTCCCACGACTCCCAGGTGCCGAGGTCGTGGATCTCGGGCTCCTGCGCCTCGAGCAGCTGACGCCCCTCCCACCGGGCGACCTCGTGGATCAGCTCGGTCTTGCCGCCGGGGAAGTAGTGGAACAGCTGGCTCTTGCTGGTCAGCGTCGCGGCCCGCACCGTGTCGAGCGTCGTCCCGCCGATGCCCGCGGCGAGGATCTGTCGACCGGTCTCGTCGATGATCCTCTGGCGGGTGAGCCGCCCGCGCTCGGTGATCTTCGTCTCGTCCACGGAGAGATCTTACGTCGATTGGACTATCCGGTCCACGAACACTGGACTCGACGGTCCAGTACGTGCTATCAATGGACCATGCAGTCCAATGAAGAAGTCCTCGACTCCCTGCCCACCGACGACCGCCTGGCCGGTCGCACCGCCCTCGTGACCGGCTCGACCAGCGGCATCGGCGAGGCGATCGCCCGCGTGCTCGCCGCCTCCGGTGCCACCGTCGTCGTCAGCGGCCGCGACGACGCCCGAGCCCGACGGGTGGTCGACGCGATCACCACCCGGGGCGGCTCGGCCCACGCCGTGCCCGCCGACCTCGCCGGCCCGTACGCCGACCTCCGCACATTCGCCGCCCGGGCCACCGAGGTGCTCGGCGGCCGCGTCGACATCCTGGTCAACAACGCCGGCGTCTACCCGACGATGCCGACCGACGCCCTCGACGACGCCGACCTCGACGCCATCCTGGCGACGAACGTCCGGGCGCCGCACGTGCTCGTCGGGGCCCTCGCGCCGGCGATGGCCGACCGTGGAGACGGCTCGATCGTCAACATCGGCTCGTGGATGACCCGGGTCGGGGTGCCGTTCGGCGCCATGTACACCGCGTCGAAGGCCGCCGTCGAGCAGATGACCCGCACCTGGGCGGCCGAGTTCGGCCCCCGCGGCGTCCGCGTCAACAGCGTCGCACCCGGTGCGACGTCGACTCCGGGCAACGCCGAGTCGGCGGCCGTCCTCGACACCCTGACCGCGGCCACCCCGGCCGGTCGACCCGTGCGTCCCGTCGACATCGCCCACGCGGTGCGCTACCTGGCGTCGGACGAGGCGACCTTCGTGCACGGGGCCCTGCTCGACGTCGACGGCGGCATCCTCCACACCCGGACGATGTAGGCCGACCCGCGCCTCCTGCCGGTCGGGGCTCGGCCGGACGGACCAGACGCCACGACGTGGGGGGCGCCGGGGGGGGGGGGGGGGGGGGGGTGTGGGGGGGCCGGGGGGGGGGGGGGGGGGGGGCGGGGGGCCGGGGGGGGGGGGGGGCGGCGCGGTGCGGGACCGCAGGGGGGAACGGGG
>NZ_JBSSDL010000021.1:0-20203 GCF_054060695.1 Frigoribacterium sp. 2355
GGGGGGCCGCCGACTACCCCCCCTCCGCCGCCCCCCGGGGGGGGCGGGCGGGGGGCCCCCCCCCCCCCCCCGCGGGGGGGGGGGGGGGGGGGGGCCGGCCCCCCCCCCCCCCCCCCCCCCGCGCCTCCCGACCCGCCCACCCCTTGAGCGCACCACCCGCACCACCCGCACCACCCGCACCACCGGAGTCACCACAGCACCACGAACCCCCGCACCACCCCTTCCCTCACTCGATGAAGAGAAATCTCGAAGAAGAGACACCAGGAGAAGTCATGCAAACGAAGTTCCGTTGGCTCGCCGCCCTCGCGGTCGGAGCCCTCTCCGTCGGATCGATGACCGCCTGCAGCGCCTCGGGCGGCAGCGGCGACGCCGACACGATCACCTACTGGGCCAGCAACCAGGCTCCGACGGTCGAGAAGGACGCCGAGATCCTGCAGGAGAGCATCGACCGCTACACGGAGGAGACCGGCGTCAAGGTCGACCTCGAGGTCATCCCGTGGTCCGACCTCTACAACCGCATCCTCACCGCCGTCTCGAGCGGCGAGGGGCCCGACGTCCTCAACATCGGCAACACCTGGGCGGTGTCGCTGCAGTCCAGCGGCGCCTTCGTGCCCTGGGAGGGCGACGCCCTCGACCAGGTCGGTGGCCAGGACCGCTTCGTGCAGTCCAGCTTCGCCACCGGCGGTGCCGAGGGTCAGGCACCCACGTCGATCCCGCTCTACGGGCTGTCGTACTCGCTGTACTACAACACGAAGATGTTCGAGGCCGCGGGCATCACCACCCCGCCCGCCACCTGGGACGAGTTCGTCGAGGACGCCAAGAAGCTGACGGTCGACACCGACGGCGACGGCACGATCGACCAGTGGGGCGTCACCATGGCCGGGTCGAGCATCTCGAACAACGCCCACCAGGCGTTCGTCCGGGGCCTGCAGAACGGAGGCGCGCTGTACGACGAGGACGGCGAGCCCGACTTCGGCAACGACGGCGTCGTCAAGGGCGTCAAGGAGTGGGTCGACCTCATGGCGGTCGACAAGGTGGTCTCACCGTCCGATGCCGAGAGCGTGAACGGTTCGGACATGGCGGCGACGTTCGCGGACGACAAGGCCGCGATGTTCTTCGACCAGGCCCCCGACGCGAACCTCTCGGCCCGCGACTTCACCGACTACGCCGCGGCACCCGTGCCGATGGAGTCCGCCGACGCGACCGGTCTGCTGGGCACCCAGAGCCACGTGGCCGGCATCAACGTGAGCGTCTTCGAGAACAGCGGCAACAAGGACGCGGCGATCGACTTCGTCAAGCACCTGACGAGCGACTCCGAGCAGGTGTACCTGAACAAGGCGTTCAGCTCGCTGCCCGTGGTCACGAGCGCGTACGACGACCCGGCGTTCCAGTCGGACACGATCAAGCTGAAGCAGACGATCCTCGAGGACCACGCCCAGCCCATGCCCCTCTACCCCTCCGAGGGGCAGATGGAGACCTTGGTCGGCACCGCGATCAAGAACCTCCTCGCCACCGCAGCCCAGGGCGGTTCCGTCAGCGAGTCCGACGTCAAGTCGGCCCTCGAGGACGCGAACAGCCAGATGAGCTCGGGTCAGTAGCCCGTCCCACCGCCCGTGACGGGGGCGGCCGGTCCGATCGACCGGCCGCCCCCGCCACCCAGGCCCCGAGAGGACCCTCATGACCGTCAACGTCCTGCCCCCCGCCACCGCCGAGAAAGACCTCCCGCCCGACCCGCACCAGCAGGCCCCGATCGAGCCGGCCAAGCGCAAGAAGCACCGATCGCCGCTCGCCTACTTCCTGGTGGCGCCCGCCGCCCTGGCCGAACTGCTCGTCCACATCGTCCCGATGGTGCTCGGCATCTGGATCGCGTTCATCACGCTGAACCAGCTCAGCATCGCCAACTGGGTCAACGCGCCCTTCGTCGGCCTGCAGAACTTCGTCACCGCGCTCGACCCGTCCTCGCCCATCGCCGGCCAGCTGTACGGGGCCCTGGGGCGCACGCTGATGTTCACCGTCATCGTGGTGGCCATCGCCTGGAGCATGGGCATGCTCGGCGCGGTGCTCCTGACCAGCTCGTTCAAGGGCCGCGGCATCCTCCGCACGCTCTTCCTCGTGCCCTACGCCCTGCCGTCGTACGTCGGCACCATCGCCTGGGCCTTCATGTTCAACCAGCGCGACGGGGCCATCAACCGCTTCCTGGTGGACGACCTCGGCATCCTGCAGGACCGCCCCTTCTGGCTGCTCGGCGGCAACTCGTTCTGGGCCATCGTCATCGTGACGGCGTGGCAGTTCTGGCCCTTCGCCTTCCTGATGCTGCTCGCCGCGCTGCAGAACATCCCGGGCGACGTCTACGAGGCCGCGAGCCTCGACGGCGCCAGCCTCTGGAAGCAGTTCACCCAGATCACCCTGCCCATGGTCAAGCCGGCCAACGCCGTGCTGCTGCTGATCATGAGCCTGTGGATCTTCAACCAGTTCAACGTGCCCTACGTGCTCTTCGGCCCGGCGTCGCCCGAGCAGGCGACGCTCATCTCGCCGTTGATCTACCAGCAGTCGTTCAACAACTGGAACTTCGGCCTCGGCGGTGCCATGAGCGTGATGCTCCTGGTCGTGCTGCTGATCGCGTCGGCGTTCTACATCCGCATGGTTCTGCCGAAGGGACAACACGATGATTGAGACCCGTGGGTTCAAGGTCTTCCGCTTCTTCGGGCTGGCCTTCCTGTCGCTCGTGGTGGTCGTCCCGCTCTACGTGGTGCTGACCACGTCGATCAAGCCGCTCGCCGACGTCCAGGGCTTGTTCACTTGGATCCCCAGCCGGGTGACGCTCGAGCCGTACGTGCAGATCTGGCAGACGGTGCCGCTGGCGTCGTACTTCAAGAACAGCCTGATCGTCACGATCTCGGCGACGGTGCTGTCGGTGGCCATGGCCGTGCTCGCCGCGTACTCGCTGGCCCGCCTGCGGTTCAAGGGCCAGCGCAGCTTCAGCCTGGTCGTGCTGTCGACGCAGATGTTCCCGGGCATCCTGTTCCTGTTGCCGCTGTTCCTGATCTTCGTGCAGATCCAGCGCACGGTCGGCGTGCAGCTGACCGGCAGCTACCTCGGCCTGATCATCACCTACATGACGTTCTCGCTGCCGTTCTCGATCTGGATGCTGACGGGCTACTTCGCGTCGATCCCGAAAGAGCTCGAGGAGGCGTCGATGATCGACGGCACGGGTCGCCTCGGTGCCCTGTTCCGCGTGATCATCCCGGTCGCCAAGCCGGGCATCATCGCGGTCGCGGTCTACGCCTTCATCACGGCCTGGGGCGAGGTGCTCTTCGCCTCGGTGCTGACGAGCAAGGACACGCGCACGCTCTCCATCGGCCTCCGCGCCTACGCCTCGCAGCAGGACGTCTACTGGAACCAGCTCATGGCCGCCTCGGTCGTCGTCTCGCTGCCCGTGCTCATAGGCTTCATGCTCGTGCAGAAACACTTGATCACCGGACTGTCGTCGGGGGCCGTGAAGTGACCGAGCCGGCCGTGGCCACGGCGGTGGGGCCGGTGGGCGCCACCGCCGGCCCGGCCGGCCGGGCAGCACCGAGCCGAGGAGGCGCGGGTCGCGTCGAACCCCTGCGCGTCGGCATCGTGGGCGGCGGCTTCATGGCGCGCGTGCACGCCGGCGCCGCGCGGTCGGCCGGTGCCCGCGTGGTCGCCCTCGCCTCCTCGAGCGCCGCCAGCGCGGCCCACGCGGCGGCGTCCCTGGGCGTCGACACCTCCCACGAGAGCGTCGACGACCTCGTGACCGATCCCGGCGTCGACGTCGTGCACGTCTGCTCGCCGAACGCCACGCACGCGCCCGTCGCGCTGGCGGCGCTCGCCGCCGGCAAGCACGTGGTCTGCGAGAAGCCGCTGGCGACCTCGAGCGCCGAGGCCGAGACCCTGGTCGAGGCCGCCCGGGCCGGGCGACTGGTCGGTGCCGTGCCCTTCGTCTACCGCTACCACCCGATGGTGCGCGAGGCCCGGGCCCGCGTCGCCACGGGCGAGGTCGGCCGCGTGCTGAGCGTCCGGGGTTCGTACCTGCAGGACTGGTTGCTCGACAGCGACGACGTCGACTGGCGGGTCGACTCGGCCGCGGGCGGTCCGTCACGCGCCTTCGCCGACATCGGCAGCCACCTGGTCGACCTGCTCGAGTTCGTCCTGGGCGACCGGCTGGCCCGGCTGACCTCGACGACCACCACCGTGCACACCCACCGCGGGGGCTCGTCGGTCGACACCGAGGACGAGGCGGCCGTCGTGTTCGAGACGGCACGGGGGGCGATCGGCACCCTCTTCGTGTCGCAGGTCGCGCCGGGTCGCAAGAACCGCCTCCTGCTCGACCTGTCGGGCACCGCCGAGAGCCTCGAGTTCTCGCAGGAGGAGCCCGAGACGCTCTGGGTCGGACGCCGGTCGGGCACGCAACTCGTGGCCCGCGACGCGGCCGTGCTCGCACCCGACGCCGCCCGCCTGTCGACCGTCCCCGCCGGGCACCCGATGGGCTACGTCGACGCGTTCGCCGGGTTCGTGCGCGACGCCCACGACGCCGTCCGGGGCGGGACCCCCGAGGGGCTGCCCACCTTCGTCGACGGCCTGCGCGCCGTCCGGGTGACCGAGGCGGTCCTCGCGTCCGCCGCGTCGCGCCGGTGGGTCGACCTGCCCTGACCCCGCCCGTCCCGACCCCGTCGCCGCCCGCACCGCCCCCGCTGCCCGCCCGCACCCCCGTCGCCCCCGAGAAGGAACCCATGGCCGAGAGCTCCCGCCCCGTCACCCTGTTCACCGGCCAGTGGGCCGACCTGCCCTTCGAGGAGGTCGCGGCACTCGCCGCCGGGTGGGGCTACGACGGCCTCGAGATCGCCGCGTCGGGCGACCACCTCGACCTCGAGCGCGCCGACCAGGACGACGCGTACCTGCGGTCGCGACTCGACGTGCTCGAGCGGCACGGCCTGGGGGTCTGGGCGATCTCGAACCACCTTACCGGGCAGGCGGTCTGCGACGACCCGATCGACTTCCGGCACCAGGCGATCGTGCGCCCGTCCACCTGGGGCGACGGCGAGCCCGAGGGCGTCCGGCAGCGGGCCGCGGAGGACATGAAGCGGGCGGCGCGGGTGGCCCGCAAGATGGGCGTCGACACCGTCGTCGGCTTCACCGGCTCGAAGATCTGGCCCTACGTGGCGATGTTCCCGCCGGTCCCGGCGAGCGTGATCGACGCCGGATACCAGGACTTCGCCGACCGCTGGAACCCCATCCTCGACGTGTTCGACGCCGAGGGCGTCCGGTTCGCCCACGAGGTGCACCCGAGCGAGATCGCCTACGACCACTGGACGAGCGTCCGGGCGCTCGAGGCCATCGAGCACCGGTCGGCCTTCGGCTTCAACTGGGACCCCTCGCACATGCTCTGGCAGGGGGTCGACACGGTGTCGTTCATCACCGACTTCGCCGACCGGATCTTCCACGTTGACTGCAAGGACACCCGCATCAAGCCCGTCAGCGGGCGCTCGGGCGTGCTCGGCTCCCACCTGCCCTGGGGCGACCCCCGCCGGGGCTGGGACTTCGTCTCGACCGGCCACGGCGACATGAAGTGGGAGGACGCCTTCCGCGCCCTCGACGCGATCGGCTACGACGGCCCGATCTCGATCGAGTGGGAGGACGCGGGCATGGACCGGTTGCACGGTGCTCCCGAGGCGCTCGCCTACATCCGTTCACTCCTCTGGAGACGGCCGAGCGCCTCCTTCGACGCCGCCTTCTCGAACCAGTGACGGCAGACTGATCCCATGCCCCGAACCCTGCTGCCCGGCCAACGGAGCCGCCTGCTCGTCGTCGACCCCGCGACCGGCGACGTCGAGGTCGTCCTCGAGAGCACCCGCGTGCTCGTCGAGGCCCCGAACTGGAGCCCCGACGGTCGATGGCTCGTCGTCAACGGCGACGGCCTGCTCTGGCGGGTGCCCGCCGACGCCCGTGGGGTCGACGAGACCGCGCTCGAGCCGGTGCCGATGGGCGACGTGCCCGAGATCAACAACGACCACGTGATCGTTCCCGACCAGGGGGCCGTGATCGTGAGCGCCCGGGACGGCCACCTGTACGAGGTGCCGTGGGACGGCGTGACCCCGGGCGGCACCGCCCGCCGCGTGACGCGCGACCACCCCGCGGGCCGCAACCACAAGAACTACCTGCACGGCGTCTCGCCCGACGGTGCCACGCTCAGCGTGATCGTCGGCGCCCTGCCGGCACCGGTCGACGACCCGGACGACGAGGAGGCGCGGGCCGGATGGCGCACGAACGTCGCCCTGGTCTCGCTCGCCGACGGCGCGACCACGCCGGTGACCGACGACGAGCACCCCGACGACGGGGCCGAGTTCTCTCCGGACGGGGCGTGGCTGTGGGCCAACTCGGAACGCGCCTCCGCGGGGGTCGCCGGCCACGCGCAGCTCTTCCGGAGCCGCCTGGACGGCGGAGACGTCGTGCAGGTGACCGACGACGAACGGGTCAACTGGTTCCCGCACGTGTCGCCCGACGGCTCGACGCTGCTCTGGGTGTCGTTCGAGCCCGGCACGCTCGGCCACCCCGAGAACCGCGACGTCGTGCTGCGCACCCTGCCCCTCGGTCCCGACGGCCTGCCCGTGCCGGGCCGGGCGCCAAGCGACGTGCTCGCCCTCTTCGGCGGCCAGGGCACGATCAACGTGCCCTGCTGGGCCCCGGACTCGGCTCGTTTCGCCTGCGCCGACTACCCGTCCGCCTGACGCGCGCCCGGCACCCCGGGTGCTCTCGGCCCCCGCGGGTCGCCGGGGACGATGCGCAGCCTGCTCATGGACCGATCACAGTCGGTTCATAGGAACCACTCGATACTTGGAGAGGTGACCACAACGACCCCCGCCACCGCCTCGGCCCCCCGCCTCACCCGTGCCGACGGAACGCCTCTCCGAGTCCTCGTCGTCGACGACGAGAACAGTCTCACCGACCTGCTCTCGATGGCCCTCCGCTACGAGGGATGGGACGTCAAGGCGGCCTCCGACGGTCAGGCGGCCCTCGCCACGGCGCGCGAGTTCAAGCCCGACGCGATCGTGCTCGACTGGATGCTGCCCGACATCGACGGCATCCAGGTGCTGGGTCGACTGCGGTCGAGCGGTGACGACACCCCGATCCTGTTCCTCACCGCGAAGGACAGCGTCGAGGACCGCGTGTCGGGTCTCACCGCCGGGGGCGACGACTACGTCACCAAGCCGTTCTCGCTCGAAGAGGTCGTGGCCCGCCTGCGTGGCCTGATCCGCCGGTCGGCCTCGGCCATCAGCGAGGCGGGCGACTCGCGCATCGTCGTCGGCGACCTCGTGCTCGACGAGGAGAGCTACGAGGTGACGCGCGCCGGTCGCGAGATCGAGCTGACCGCGACCGAGTTCGAGCTGCTGCGCTTCCTGATGCGCAACCCGCGCCGCGTGCTGAGCAAGGCGCAGATCCTCGACCGGGTCTGGAGCTACGACTTCGGCGGCAAGTCCAGCGTCGTCGAGATCTACATCTCGTACCTGCGCAAGAAGATCGACGTCGGCGAAGAGCCGATGATCCACACCGTGCGCGGCGTCGGTTACGTGATCAAGCCCACGTCGTGAGCGATGCCCTGCCCGCCCGGGTGGGCTCGCGCCTCCGGGGCCTGGTGGGCCGGGCGCCCGGTCTCGCCGGGCCGCTCACGCTGCGCAACCGCCTGATCCTCAGCATCGTCGCGCTCGTGGTGCTGCTGACCATCGTGATCGGCTCGGTCAGCGTGTTCGTGCTCCAGGCGTCGCTCATGCGTCAGCTCGACGACGAGCTCGAGGGGGCGACGGGCCGCTCCGTGCCCATGGTGAACGCGCAGGGCTCGACGAGCCGGCCCTACCTGACGCCCGACGGCGACGACCTCTCGGGCCCGCGGCAGTCGCCCGGCACCTTCACGGCCGTCGTCGTGAACGGGACGGTCGTGGCGGCGTACCAGGTCGAGCAGTCGGGTCGGGTCGTCACGCCGCGCCTGACCGACGACCTGACCTCGGTCGTGACGACCGTCGCCGGCTCGACCGCGCCCGAGTCCGTCTCGCTCGGGTCGGCGCTGGGGTCGTACCGGGTGGAGTCGCTCGCGGTCGGCTACCAGACGACCACCACGTCGGGCTCCCTCGCCACCACGCCGGCGTACCTCGTCGTCGGTCTGCCGACGAGCAGCGTCGACCGCACCATCACGGTCATGGTGGTCACGATCCTCGCGGTGACCCTCATCGGCCTCGCGGTCGCGATCGCGATCGCCTACGGGGTCGTGCGGAGCGCCCTCCGCCCGCTCGAGCGCATGTCCGACACGGCGCTGCGGGTCGCCGAACTGCCGCTCGACCGCGGCGAGGTGGCCCTCGCGGAACGCGTCGACGAGGCCGACGCCGACACCCGCACCGAGGTCGGCCGCGTCGGTGCGTCGCTCAACCGCATGCTGGGCCACGTGGCCGGGGCCCTCGAGGCCCGTCAGCAGAGCGAGAACAAGGTGCGGCAGTTCGTGGCCGACGCCTCGCACGAGCTGCGCACCCCGCTCGCGTCGGTCCGCGGCTACGCCGAGCTGACCCGCCGCATGAACACCGGACTGCCCGACGACGTGGTCTACGCCATGGGCCGCATCGAGTCGGAGTCGCTGCGGATGACCTCGCTCGTCGAGGACCTCCTGCTGCTCGCCCGCCTCGACGAGGGTCGCGACCTCGTCACGGGCGACGTCGACCTGACCAGGGTCGTGCTCGACACGGTCAACGACGCCCACGTCGCCGGACCCACGCACGACGTCGACGTGTACGTGCCCGACGAGCCGGTGACCGTGTCGGGTGACGCCATGCGCCTGCACCAGATCGTCGCGAACCTGTTGACGAACGTGCGCACCCACACGCCCGACGGCACCCACGTGCACGTCTCGCTCACGGTCGACGACACGTCGGGGGAGGCCGTCGTCTCGGTCGCCGACGACGGGCCGGGCATCGACCCGGCCGTGCTGCCCGTGCTGTTCGAGCGGTTCGCCCGCGCCGACAGCTCGCGGTCGCGGAAGGCCGGCTCCACGGGGCTCGGCCTCGCGATCGTCCAGGCCGTCGTCCACTCCCACGGCGGCACCGTCGACGTCGCGAGCTCGGCCGGGGGAGCGACCTTCACCGTCCGCCTGCCGCTCGCGACGCCCGCGGACGCACCCCACCACGAAGCCGAGGAGGCGCGACTTGCGTGAGCGCGCCTCCTGCGTCTACTCTGTACAAAGCCCAAGACCGCCGGTTGTAGTCGTCTGCTCGCAGACGGGTGCCGAAGGTTCTCGAGAGAGAGCGACCAGCGCAGGTGTGTGAAGTCGTTCCTCTTCTCGAAGAGATCCAGCTCCGTGCGCTTGCGCCGGAGCTTTTTTCATTGGTGCGGCGCCGGTCTCGGCGCGGCCGAGTCGAGTTCCCGGGGGCTGCCGGCACACCCACGTTTTAGGAGAGCCATGGCGAACAAGGAAGCATCGGTCGCCGAGCTCACGGACAACTTCCGTGACTCGACCGCCGTCCTGCTCACCGAGTACCGCGGTCTCACTGTTGCCGAGCTGAAAGAGCTCCGCAAGTCCATCAGTGCAGACGCGACGTACGCCGTGGTGAAGAACACGCTCAGCAAGATCGCGGCCAACAACGCCGGAATCAGCTCGTTCGACGACGAACTCGTCGGACCGTCTGCGATCGCCTTCGTGCACGGTGACCCTGTCGCCGTCGCCAAGAGCCTGCGTGACTTCGCCAAGGCACACCCCGCTCTGATCGTGAAGAACGGTTACTTCGACGGTAACCCGCTCACGGCAGACGAGGTCAAGCAGCTCGCCGATCTCGAGTCCCGAGAGGTGCTGCTGGGCAAACTGGCCGGCGCCTTCAAGGCTTCGCTGTTCGGTGCTGCCTACCTGTTCCAGGCACCGCTGTCCCAGGCCGTTCGCACGGTCGAGGCGCTGCGTGCCAAGCAGGAAGCCGACAGCTAAACAGCTGTCGTACCAACCCACACTTTAGAAAACCCATAAGGAGAACACCATGGCGAAGCTCACGCAGGACGAATTGATCGAGGCCTTCAAGGAGCTCACGCTCATCGAGCTCAGCGACTTCGTGAAGAAGTTCGAAGAGGTCTTCGAGGTCACCGCTGCTGCCCCCGTGGCCGCTGCCGGTGCCGCCGGCCCCGCCGCCGCCGCTGAAGAGGTCGAAGAGCAGACCGCTTTCGACGTCGTGCTCGAGGCCGCCGGCGACAAGAAGATCCAGGTCATCAAAGAGGTCCGCGCGCTCACGAGCCTCGGTCTCGGCGAGGCCAAGGCCGTCGTCGACGGTGCCCCCAGCACCGTCCTCGAGGGTGCCACGAAGGACGCCGCCGAGAAGGCCAAGGCTCAGCTCGAGGCCGCCGGCGCGACGATCACCCTCAAGTAGTCGGCGGGCCCTCGCGGCCCTCTGCGCTTGAGCGGCACGTCTGCTCAGCACCACACGGAAGGCGCCACCCCCCGGGGTGGCGCCTTCTGGCGTTTCCGGTGGGGCGCGCCGACCACACGGACGGCCGGGTCACGAGGCGCGGGCCAGGACCGAGTGTCGGCGGCCGTACCCGAGGTACACCGCGGTGCCCACGACCATCCAGACGGCGAAGGCCGCCCAGGTGACCCACCCGAGGGTCACCATGAGCAGCACGCAGAAGGCGCAGCCGAGGACCGGGGTCAGCGGGTAGAGCGGCACCTTGTAGGTGCGGTCGAGCTCCGGGCGGTTGCGGCGCAGCCAGATGACCGACACGTTGACCAGGGCGAAGGCGAAGAGCGTGCCGATGCTCGTCGCGTCGGCCAGGGCGCCCAGGGGGATCACCGCCGCCGCGACGGCCACGGCTCCGCCGACGATGAGGGTGCCGGCGACGGGGGTCTGCGTGCGCGCCGAGACGCGGCCGAGGACGCGGGGCACGAGCCCGTCGCGTGCCATCGAGACGAAGATGCGCGTCTGACCGTAGAGCACCGTCAACACGACGCTCGCGATCGCCGCCACGGCGGTGACGGCGAAGAGGAAGGCGACCCACGGCTGTCCCGTGATGTCGGCGACGATCGTGACGAGGGTCGCCTCACCGTCGGTGAAGGTGGTCCACGGGCGAGCACCGATCGCGGCGACGGCCACCAGGATGTAGAGCACCGTGATGATCACGATCGAGGCGATGATGGCGCGCGGCAGGTCGCGCTTCGCGTCACGGGCCTCTTCGCCGGCCGTGGACGCCGCGTCGAAGCCGATGTACGAGAAGAACAGGCGCGAGGCCGCCGCCGAGACGCCGGCCGCGCCCATCGGTGCCAGCGGCTCGAAGTTCCCGGCGTGGAAGGCCGTGAAGGCGACGGCGACGAAGAACACGAGGAGCGCCACCTTGACGACGACGAGCAGGGTGTTGACCCAGGCGCTCTCCCGGGCGCCGGGAACGAGCACGAGGGTGGCGAGCAGGACGAGGACCGCGGCGGGCAGGTTGAGGACGCCGCCGGCGCCCGGTGGCTCGGCGATCGCGGCCGGCAGGGCGAGCCCGAACACGTCGAGGGCCTCGTTCACGTACTGCCCCGCCCCGACGGCGACGGCCGCGACCGAGACGGCGTACTCGAGCACGAGGCACCACCCGCAGACCCACGCGACACCCTCGCCGAGCGTCGCGTACGCGTACGAGTAGCTCGACCCCGACACGGGCACGCTGCCCGCCATCTCGGCGTACGACAGGGCCGACAGCAGGGCCGCGACGCCCGCGAGCACGAACGAGATCCAGACCGCCGGGCCGGCCAGCGGGACGGCGGTGCCCAGCACGACCAGGATGCCCGTGCCGAGGGTCGCCCCGATGCTGATCGCCGTGAGGTGCCAGACGCCCAGGGTGCGTCGCAGACGGGGGCCGCCGTCGGCGGAGGCCGCGCTCTCGGCGACGTAGGCCTCGAGGGGTTTGCGCGCCCTCAGCTGGGCGACGAGGGACGGACGGGACGTGACGCGGGACTCGTGGGGCACCGCGAGAGGTTACCCCACGGCCGGCACCGCGCCTCCTCGTCCCTAGTCGTCGAGGTCGAGGCCGAGCTGCTTGACGCGGGTCATCGCCTCGCGCCGCGACGACGCCTGCAGCTTGCGGTAGATGCTGCGGACGTGGCTCTTGACGGTGTTGACCGAGATGAACAGCTGGCTGCCGATCTGGCCGAGGGTCTGACCGGTGGCCAGGTGCCGGACGATCACGAGCTCGCGGTCGCTCAGCGGCTCGGCGAGCTGCGGCACGACGTCGGCCGTGGTCCCGCGCAGGCGGTCGAGCACCCCGACGATGGCGGCCGGCTGACGACGGCCGACGGCGCGCTGCACGAGGTGGTCGAGGACGTCCTCCGGCAGGGTGGCGAAGAGCCAGATCGACCCGTTGTGACCCGCGCTCAGCAGGGCCTGGTCGAAGGCGATGTCGCTGTGCGGGGCGTCGCCGAGGGCGAGGTGTGCGGCCGCCTGGAGGGCGTGGACCTGGCCCATCGTGCGCTCGCTGTGCAGGTCGCCGATGGCGAGGCACGGCTCGAGCGCCTCGAGGGCGGCCTCGGGCTCACCGGCGGCGAGGTGCACGAGGGCGAGCACGCGACCGGGACAGCGGATGTGGTGGTGCGACGACGTCACCGACGACGCGAGTCGACGGGCCTCGTGCGGCTGACCGAGCAGGCGCATGGTCTCGGCCCGCAACACCGTGGCCGAGTCGGTGAGGGCACTGTGCCCGGTGAACCCGTCGATGGTGCGGGTGATCCGCGCCAGCAGGTCGAGCACCTCGATGTAGCGGCCCTCGGACAGCAGCACGTGCGCTTCGGCGAACAGGCCGAGCGCCTCCCAGTCGCTGCCGCGCGACGCCTGCCGCACGTCGGCGAGCAGGCCCTCGTGGCCGCTCACGGCCTCGCCGCGTTCGAGGGCGAGGTGCACGCGCGTGATCTGGGTGAGGGCCCCGAACGAGCTCCCCAGCAGGTCGGTGCCGTCGGCGAGCTCGCGGGCGAGGTCGACGTGGCGGTCGGCGAGGTCGAAGTCGCCGATCAGCATCGCGACGAAGGCGAGCGCCGAGAGGCACTCGACCCGCTCGGCGGTGCTGAGGTGGTCCTCGCCGAGACCGTTCGCGAGGCTCAGGGCGAAGCGGGCCTGGTCGATCTCGCCGTAGTGCAGCCGGATGAGGCCGAGCTGCAACGAGAAGGAGGCGCTGAGCGAGATGCGCACGCTGATGGACTCGGCGAGGTCGTTCTCGATGAGGGTCCGGGCGACCTCGAGGTGCTCGTGGGCCACGACGAAGTTGCCGAGGGTGCGCAGCGACGCCCCGAGGTGCACGTGGTAGCCCGCCCGGATGTCGAGCGGCAGGTCGGGGTCGGCGTCGAGCGCCTTGGCGACGCCGCGGAACCAGGGCAGGGCCGCACTGCGCGAGCGGGAGCCGACCGAGCGGTGGCTCGCCGCCAGGGCGAGCAGGATGCGGGGTCGGCCGCGCCATTCCTCTTCGGGCGTCGAGCGGATGGCCTCGCGCAGACGCGCTCCCTGCAAGGGGGCGATCTGGGTCCAGCCCTGCTCGATGGCATCGAGAGCGGCCCGGTGGTCGGCGGGCTGCAGTTCGGCACTCGGCGGTTCGACGGCCGTGGGGTTCGACGTGTTCACGATGGTCCTAGCTCGGCCGCTTCGGGAGGCTCGCCCGTCGGGTAGGGAGAACGCGGCTGCCGGAGCCTGGTCAGGTGCACCGACACCGCCATACTAAACTGAGTGTTCATTACGCCGTATGGTCTGTCGGGCATTGCGCCTACAACTGGGGGACGAACGGTCGTTCTACGGCGTGTCGCGGCGTCGGCGTCCGACGGTGGGCCACTCGTGACGGGGGTCGGGCCTACGCTGACCGCATGAGTTCGATGCACGCCCCCGCAGGCGGTCCCCGGGGCGGAGGCCGACCGGGCGGGTCCGGCCGGGTCTCGAGCGGCGACGCCGAGGCCCAGCGTGCGGCGAACGCCACCGCGCCGCGCATCCCCGACCTGTTCCGTCGCATCCGCGGCCTGTTCGCCCCGCACCGGCGAGCCCTCGTCGTCACCGTCGTGCTCGTCCTGATCGGGGCCGCCGTCAGCGTGGCTCCACCGCTGCTCACCAAGCAGGCGTTCGACCGGGGGTTGTTCCCCCAGGGCGGTCCCGACGTGCCCGTGCTGCTCGAACTCGTGGGCGCCATGGTGGGACTCTGGGTGCTGTCCGCCGGCATCGGCGTCTGGCAGACGTACCTGACCGCCACGGTCGGCAACAAGGTGATGGGTGCGTTGCGCATCCGCCTCTTCGGCCACCTGCAGCGCATGGAGCTCGCGTTCTTCACCCGCACCAAGACCGGGGTCATCCAGTCGCGCCTGCAGAACGACGTCGGCGGCGTCGCGAACGTGCTGAGCAACACCATCTCGAGCGTCCTCGGCAACACGGTCACGGTCATCGCGGCCTTCGTGTCCATGCTCGTGCTCAGCTGGCAGATGACCGTCGTCACGGTCGTCCTGCTGCCGCTGCTGGTGGTGGCCCAGCGACGGGTGGGCCAGGTGCGCGCCCGCATCGCCACCAAGACGCAGGAGTCGCTCAGCGACATGACCGCCATCACGCAGGAGGCGCTGAGCGTCAGCGGCATCCTGTTGGCGAAGAGCTTCAACCAGCAGCGCGCCGAGGTCGAGCGCTACTCGGCCGAGAACCGCACCCAGATCGGGTTGCAGGTGCGTCAGCAGATGAGCGGGCAGTGGTTCTTCGCCGTCGTCCAGATCTTCCTCTCGGTCATCCCCGCCCTCATCTACCTGGTCGCGGCCTGGCTGATCCTCCGTGACGTGCCCGTGACGGCGGGCACGATCGTGGCCTTCACCACGGTGCAGGCCCGCTTGACCTTCCCGCTCATGGGGCTGCTGCGGGTGGCCCTCGACCTGCAGACCTCCGGAGCGCTGTTCGCCCGCATCTTCGAGTACCTCGACCTCCACCCGGCGATCACGAACGACCCCTCGGCCGAGCCGGTCGACGAGACGCAGCTCGGCCGGGTCGAGTTCGACGACGTCTCGTTCTCGTACCCCGACGCCGAGCCCGGGCAGAAGACCCTCGACGGCGTCTCGTTCGACATCGCACCGGGTCAGTTCGCCGCCTTCGTCGGCCCGAGCGGTGCCGGCAAGACGACCGTCTCGTACCTGATCCCGCGGTTCTACGAGGCGTCCGGCGGAGCGGTGCGCTTCGCCGGCACCGACGTCCGGCGCCTCGACCAAGAATCGCTGGTCGGCAACATCGGCATCGTCAGCCAAGAGACCTACCTCTTCCACGCCAGCATCGGCGACAACCTCCGGTACGCGCGACCCGACGCGACCGACGAACAGCTGGTCGACGCAGCCCGGCAGGCGAACATCCACGAGACGATCGCGTCGTTCCCCGACGGTTACGACACGATCGTGGGCGAGCGGGGTTATCGGCTCTCGGGCGGTGAGAAACAACGCATCGCCATCGCTCGCGTCCTGTTGAAGGACCCCGCCGTCATGGTCCTCGACGAGGCGACGAGCGCCCTCGACACGGTGTCCGAGCGCGTGGTGCAAGAGGCCCTCGACACGGCGACCCGTGGCCGGACGACGATCGCCATCGCGCACCGGCTCTCGACCGTGCGCGACGCCGACGTCGTGTTCGTCGTGGTGGCCGGTCGCGTCGTCGAGCGGGGGACGCACGACGAGCTGCTGGCCCTGGGCGGGGTGTACGCCGAGCTGTACGGGCAGCAGGTGTCGTCGTAGCGCTGCGGCGTCCCGTCAGCCGCGCTCGACGAGCATCGCCTGCATGGCGTCGACCTCGCTCTGCTGCGTCTGCAGCATGCCCGAGGCGAAGGCCCGCACCTGCGGCACCTCGCTGCGCGCCAGGACGGCGTCGGCCATCTCGATGCCGCCCTCGTGGTGCGCGATCATCAAGGTCAGGAAGATCCGCTCGGCGTCGACGCCGTTCGCGGAGTCCAGGGACGCGAGCTGCTCGTCGGTCGCCAGCCCCGGCATGCGGCCGCCGGGTTCGTGGGTGGCGACGGGCGTGGCCGAGCCGCCCGCGCCTCCGTCGTCGGTCATGTGGTGGCTGCCGTAGTCCCCGTCGAGGGTCGGACGGGTCATCCAGGTCATGGTCGGCTCCGAGGGCGCCTGCGGCAGGCGCCACAGCTCGAGCCAGGCGTACATCTGACCGGCCTGCTGCGACTGCGTGAGGGCCAAGTCGTAGGCCAACGAGCGGACCGCGGGGTCGTCGGTCCGGTCGCGGACCATCATCGCCATCTGCACGGCCTGCTCGTGGTGCACCTGCATGTCGCGCGAGAACCCCGCCTCGACGCTGTCCGTGCCGGGCGTGACCGGGGTGGGCGAGCTGAGCCGCCCGAGCGCGACGCCGACCAGCAGCACGATCGCCACGGTCAGGACCCCCGCGATCACCAGCCTCAGCCGACGACCCGAGGAGGCGCGGTGCGGCCCCGCCCCGTCGGTCGCGTCGTCGTCGTGCCCCGGTGCCGTCACGCGATCTTGCCGGTGCCGTCCACGCCGCCGCTGCACGGCGCACCGGGCTCGGGGGCGTTCGTGGACTTCCAGTACTTGGTGACGAAGTCGGACACGCTGGCCTCGTCGTCGGTCACGTTCGCGAAGGGCAACTGGGCGCCCCAGGCCGAGACGTACATGGGGGAGTCGAGGCCCTCGTAGGGCGAGACGACCGCGTACGTGTCGGGGGCGAAGTCGCGCAGCGCCTCGATCTCGCCCTCGCTGACCTGCTCGGGGTCGTAGGTGAACCAGACGGCGCCGTGCTCGAGGTCGTGGACGGCGTTCTCGTTCGGCACGGGCTCGGTGTAGACGCCGCAGTTCAGCCAGATCTGGTTGTGGTCGCCGCCCGCGGGAGGGGTCATCGCGTAGTCGACGCTGCCGCCGACGTGGTTCGCGGTGAGGTCGGAGTAGGTCTTCACGCCGTCGATCTCGATGGCCTGGGGGTCCTGCCGCGGCTGGCCGCTCGTCACGACGAAGGTGACGACCAGCGCGATCGCCGCCGCGCCCGCGACCGAGGCGGTGACGATGCCGATGGTGCGGTTGCGCTTCGCCCGGGCCTGTTGCCGCTTGAGCTCGGCCACCTTCTCGTGACGCCGGGCGTCTCGCTGCTGCTTGACGGTGGGTTTGTCGGTCGGCTTGTCGCTGCTGGCCACGGGGGTCCTCTGGGGTCGGGGAGGTGGTCGGGACGCACCCGATCGTGGATGCGTCAACCATTTTCTCTCACGACTGCCTGGGAGGCGCGTGCCAGCAGGTCGGGCCCGCCGACCCTCCGTCACACGCCACGACCCCGTCGTTAGACTCGACGAACGGGTCCGGCGGGACGCCCCGACCGACCCGACCACCCGAGTCGTCGACCTGCGCGCGCCCCACGAGGGCCCCGCGAGAACCGGAGCACCCGTGAAGTACGCCGAGACCGTCCTCGACCTGATCGGTGACACGCCGCTCGTCAAGCTGAACAAGGTGACCGAGGGCATCACGGCGACCGTGCTCGTCAAGGTCGAGTACGTCAACCCGGGTGGTTCGTCGAAGGACCGCATCGCGACGCGCATCATCGACGCGGCCGAGCGCGACGGGCTGCTCGGGCCCGGGGGCACCATCGTCGAGCCGACCAGCGGCAACACCGGGGTGGGCCTCGCCCTCGTCGCCCAGCAGCGCGGCTACCGCTGCGTCTTCGTCCTGCCCGACAAGGTCGGCGAGGACAAGCGCAACGTGCTCAAGGCCTACGGCGCCGAGATCGTCGTCACGCCGACCGCCGTCGAGCCGACCAGCCCCGAGTCCTACTACAGCGTCTCCGACCGCCTCGCGCGCGAGATCCCCGGGGCGTTCAAGCCGAACCAGTACGCCAACCCCAACGGGCCGCTCAGCCACTACGAGACGACGGGCCCCGAGATCTGGCGCGACACCGACGGCCGCATCACGCACTTCGTCGCGGGCGTGGGCACCGGCGGCACCATCAGCGGTACCGGCCGCTACCTCAAAGAGGTGTCCGGAGGCGCGGTGCAGGTCGTCGGCGCCGATCCCGAGGGCAGCGTCTACAGCGGGGGCACCGGTCGTCCCTACCTGCTCGAGGGCGTCGGCGAGGACTTCTGGCCGGCCGCCTACGACCCCTCGGTCGTCGACCGCATCATCGCCGCGGACGACGCCCGTTCGTTCGAGCTGACCCGGCGCCTCGCCCGCGAGGAGGGACTGCTGGTCGGCGGCTCGTCCGGCCTGGCCGTCGCGGCCGCCCTCGACGTGGCCCGCGAGCTCGGCCCGGACGACGTCGTCGTCGCCCTGCTGCCCGACGGCGGGCGCGGCTACCTCGGCAAGATCTTCAACGACGCGTGGATGCGCTCGTACGGCTTCGGCGTCAGCCACGACGAGCGGTCGGTCCGCGACCTGATCGCCTCCAAGACCGGGCAGCTGCCCGACCTCGTCCACGCCCACCCGTCCGACACCGTCCACGACGTGATCGGCATCATGAAGACCTACGGCGTCTCGCAGATGCCCGTGCTCTCGGCCGAGCCCCCGGTCGTCATCGGCGAGGTCGTCGGCGCCATCGAGGAGAAGGCGTTGCTCGAGGCCATCTTCCGCGGCGGCGCGACCATGGGCGACGCCGTCTCGGCGTACCTCGGCGACCCCCTGCCCCTGATCGGCGTGAACGAACCCGTCTCGGCGGCCCGGTCCGCGCTCGAGTCCGTCGACGCCCTGCTCGTCACCGACGACGGCCGCCCGGTCGGCGTCGTCACCCGCCAGGACGTCCTCTCCTTCATGTCCTCCTGAGCGGCCGGGGCGGCACCGTCACCCGGCGGCCCGGCCCGCGCCTCCTCGTCCCTCCGTCTGCACCACCCGTCCCCCTCGAAAGGACATCCCATGACCCACGGCTTCTCGACCAGGGCGATCCACGCCGGCCAGGACTTCGACCCCACCACCGGTGCCGTCGTCCCCCCGATCTACCAGTCGTCCACGTTCGTCCAGGACGGCATCGGCGGGTTCCGCGGCGGCTACGAGTACGCGCGGTCGGCGAACCCGACGCGCGACTCGCTGCAGACCCTGCTCGCCGACCTCGAGGGCGGCAGCGCCGCGTTCAGCTTCGCCTCGGGGCTGTCGGCCGAGGACGCGCTGCTGCGTTCGGTCCTGGCGCCCGGCACGCGCATCGTCATGGGCAACGACGTCTACGGCGGCACGCACCGCCTCGTCAACCGGGTGTGGGTGCCCTGGGGCGTCACGCTCGACACCGTCGAGATGAGCGACCTCGACGCCGTGCGCGCCGCGGTCCAGGCCGCCCCGACGGCCGTGCTCTGGGTCGAGACCCCGAGCAACCCGCTGATGAAGATCAGCGACATCGCGGCGCTCGCCGAGATCGGGCACGCGGTCGGGGCCGTCGTCGTCGTCGACAACACGTTCGCGTCGCCGTACCTGCAGCAGCCCCTCGCCCTGGGGGCCGACGCGGTCGTCCACTCGACGACGAAGTACATCGGCGGTCACTCGGACGTCGTGGGCGGGGCCGTCGTCGTGCGCGACGACGAGCTCGCCGCGAAGGTCGGCTTCGTCCAGTTCGGCGTCGGTGCCGTGTCGGCGCCGATGGAGGCGTGGCTCACGGTGCGCGGCATCAAGACGCTCGGCGTGCGCGTCGACCGCCACTCGTCGAACGCCCTCGCCATCGCCCGGGCCCTCGAGGGGCACGCGGCGGTCGAGCGCGTCTACTACCCGGGGCTCGAGTCCCACCCGGGCCACGAACTCGCCGCCCGGCAGATGCGGGCGTTCGGCGGCATGCTCTCGGTGCAGCTGAGCGCGGGTGCCGCCGCGGCCCGACGGTTCGCCGAGTCGACCGAGCTGTTCCAGCTGGCCGAGTCGCTCGGCGGCGTCGAGTCGCTGATCGGCTACCCGAGCGAGATGACCCACGCCTCGGTGCGCGGCACCGAGCTCGAGGTGCCCGACTCGATCGTGCGGCTGTCGGTCGGCATCGAGGACGTCGACGACCTGCTCGGCGACGTCACGCAGGCGCTCGCCCGCCTCGACGCGTAGGCGACCTCGCGAGAGACGACGGAGGCGGGGGGGGGGGGGGGCCCCCCCCCCCCCCCCCCCCCCCGGCCCCCCCCCCCCCCCCCCCCCCCCCCGGGCCCCCCCCCACCCCCCCCCCCCCCCCCCCCCCCCGGGGCGCCCCCCCCCCCCGGGGGGCGGGGGGCGGCCCCCCCCCCCGGGGGCCGGCCCAAAACCCCGGCC
>NZ_JBSSDL010000022.1:0-11630 GCF_054060695.1 Frigoribacterium sp. 2355
ACCCGCGCGGGGCCGACACCCACCACCGCCTCCGTTGGCCCCCCCCCCCCCCGCGCGGGGGGGGGGGGGGGCCCGGGGCGCCCCCCCCCCCCCCCCGGGCCCGCCCCCCGCCCCGGGCGCCCCCCACGTCGTGACAGCTCGAGAGGCGGGGCGAGCCGAGGAGGCGCGGGCCGGCTCGGTCAGCCGCGCCCGGTCAGCGCCGTGTGGGCTCGTGCCCGTCCGGGCCGGCTCGGTCAGCCGCGCCCGGTCAGCGCCGCGTGGGCTCGTGCCCGTCCGGGCGTCTCGCGCAGGGACGCCGCCAGCCCGGCCAGGCGCCCGGCCGCACCGGGGTCGCGCGTCGGCAGGTCGAGCACGTGCCGCAGCGCGTCCGCCAGTTCGTCGACCGTCGCCGTGTTCGGGGCGAGCGCCAGGCCCACGCCGGTGCGCTCGAGGGCGGCGGCCCCGGCGAACTGGTCGGTCGAGAACGGCAGGACGACGACGGGCACGCCCGCGGTCATCGCCTCGGTCACGCTGTTGTTGCCGCCGTGCGTGACGGCCGCGGTCGCCGCGTCGAGCAGCGTCACCTGCGGCAGGAACTCGCGGACGAGCCAGTCGCTCGGCACCTCGCCGAGGTCGGCCCGGTCGCCCGAGCCGAGCGCGATCGCGGCCCGCACCCCGACGCGACGCAGGGCCTCGGCCACGCGCCCCAGCACGTCCGACCGCACCGAGAGGAAGCTGCCGAAGCTGACGTAGACGAACGGCGCGGGCGTGGGGTCGGGGTCGGGGCCGGGGTCGGGGTCGGACGTGGGGTCGCGATCGGGGGTGGGGTCGAGGTCGGGCGCTGGCGTGTGGTCGGGGTCGGCGCCGACGGCCAGCCAGGCGGCGACCTCGGCGTCCACCGGCTCGGCACGCACGGCCGATCCGAGCCAGACGTGCGGGGGCAGCAGGGCCTCGCGCTCGGGGTCGGCCAGCTCGCCCGGGTAGTTGTAGAGCAGCAGGTCGCCGTGCTCGCCGAAGGCGCTCGTCGACGGCGGCAGGTGCGGAGCGATCTCGGCCAGCGCGGCGTTCCACTCGGCGGTGAACGAGGCGTCGACCCGCTCGCACAACTCGCGCAGCCCGGCGACGCCCTCGGGCGCCGCGCCGGCGTCGGCGTCGGCGTGCGCCACCGACGCATCTCCGGCAGCTCGCACCACGTTCGCGTCGTCGAACCACGTTCCGGGGCGGTTCGACGACTCGACGGTGGTCCGGCCTTGGGCCAGCGCCGGGTCAGCACCAGCATCAGCATCAGTACCAGCACCGGCACCGGCACCGGCGCCGGCGCCGGCGAACGCCGCGGGCCACTCGGGCGGGCAGCCGTACACCTCGTCGCCCACGGGCAGCGCGGTCGGGTGCCCCAGCACGACGTCGGCGAACGGCACGCCGCCGGCCACGAGCGCGAGCCGGGCGCTGAACGCGAGGTGGTCCACGACGATCTGGTCGGGCCGGACGGCGGCGACCACGTCGAGCACGGCCCGGGCCGTGGCGACCGGCTGCCACATGAGGTCGGTGAGGCGTTCGCGCGCCTGGTACGACAGCGTCTCGACCATGCCGAGCCGGGTTGCGTCGAAGAAGCCGCGCAGCGACGCGTCCTCCTCGGCCACCTGCTCCTCGGCACGGATCACCCCGGGGTTCGAGCCGCGCCCGAGCTGCAGGTGCACGCGCTCGAAGCCGAACGACTCGACGATGGCCGCGGTGGCCGGGCCGGTCGCGACGACGACGCGCTCGCCCCGGTCGCGCCACTCGGTGGCCAGGGTCGCGAGCGGCAGCAGGTGCGACGCGTAGTCGGGGCTGACGACGAGCAGGGTCATCGTGCGCTCACGCTCCACTCGCGCTGTTCGAGCTCGTCGTGGTGAACCGTGTCGTAGACGCCCGACAGCGACCGCGCCATGGCCTGGATCGTGAAGGACCGCTCGACGGTGTCGCGTGACCGGGCCGCGCGCGCCTCCGTTGTCTCGACCGAGGCCGCGGTGAGCGCCTCGCCCATCGCGAGGCGCAGGGCGTCGACGTCCCAGGTGCGGGTGAGCCAGCCGGTGTCGCCCTGATGCACGTAGGTCGAGGGCCCGCCGCCCTGGGGCGCGACGACGAGCAGACCGGAGCCCATCGCCTCGAGCAGGGCGATGCCGAACTCCTCTTTCAGGCTGCCGCAGACGTAGACGCCGCGGGGCGCCGCGAGCCCGGGCAGGCCGAAGCGGGCCGCGGCGACCCACCGGGCGACCGTGTCGTTCGGCCGGTGGCCGGGCAACAGGAGTCCGGAGGCGCGGTGCCGGCTCGCGGGGACGATCGCGTCGATCAGGTCGAGCTGTTCGCGCTCGTCGGCGCTCGGGTGCTCGAGGTCGCCGCCGATCAGCAGGAGGTTCGCGCGGTCCCGCAGGGGTCCGTCGGCCCAGGCCTCGACGATCGTCGCCATGCCCTTGACCCGGTGCAGTCGTCCGACGCTGACCAGCAGCGGCAGGCCGCGACGCTCGGGCGGCAGGGTCTCGAGCAGCGCGCCCAGCTCGGCGAGCGGCGGGGTCGCGGGCAGGCCCGCGGCGTGTTCGGCGGCCTCGGCGACCGAGCGGTCGACCACGCCGAGGTCGATGCCCTCGGGCACGATCGTGTGGCGCTCGGGGTGCGAGGTGACGTCGATGCCGACGAGCTCGCGCATGTCGCGCTCGAGCTCGGGCCGGGGGAACAGCACGGTGTGCGACGCGTTCGACGCGAGCTGCTGGACGAGCCGGGTGCGGAACCAGAAGTGCTCGACCTCGTCGACGTCGCCGAAGGTCTCGCGGGTCAGCGCGCCCGACAGGTCGAGCGACTGGATGACGGCGTGCGGGTCCGGCGCGACCGTGAACACGACGGGGATGTCGAGCTCGCGGGCGACGTCTGCCGCCGCGAGGCTGCCCACGTCGGCCATCCGCAGGTGCAGCAGGTCGACGCCGCCCGCGGCGCGCAGCACCCGCCGGATGCCGCGCCGGGCCGCCACCCGCAGCGGCCACGCGGTCGCCGACGAGACGGGGTCGCTGAGCAGCGGCACGCGTCCGTAGACGTGTCCGGAGGCGCGGGTCGCCAGGTCGTGGACGCTCTCGACCGCCGCGTCCGCCGACCCGCGCGAGAGGGTGACCACCCGCTCGACGTGACGGTCGCCGAGGGCCGGCACCGCGCCTCCTGCGGGGAGCACGGCTCCGGCGGGGAGCATGCCGCCCGCGGCGAGCGCGTCGCCGAGCCGGACGAGCAGCGTCGCGATGCCGCCGTTGTCGCCGCTGCCGGCGTGGGTGAGGCCGGCGTCGATGTCGGCGTGCAGGAAGAGCTGCGCGATGGTGAGGCCGTCGCGCCCGGCGGGGTGGTCGCCGTCGGGTCCGTCCTCGACCCCGCGGTCGTGCACCCGGTGGCCGTCGGGCACCTCGTCCGGGGCGGAGAGGTCGATCGCGGACAGGCGCGCGACGTCGCCGAGGTAGCCGTCGTGGCGGGCGAGCTCGTGGACGACGGCGGCGACCGCCTGGTCGCCACGACGCTGGCCGAGGGCCGAGACGGCGGCGACGCGGACGTGCTCGTCCTCGCCCCGGTCGCGGGCGATCGTCAGCAGCGGGCGGGAGGTGATGCGGGCGCGCACGAGGCCCAGCGTCTCGACCAGGCGGTACCGGGCGTCGGGCTCGTCCACGCCGATCAGGGCGCCCTCGAGGGCGACGCCGACCACGGCGGGGGCGGCCGACGACCACTGCTCGAGCGTGCGCTGGGCGACCATGCCGGTGAAGCCCCCGGCGACGACGAGCCCGATCAGCCGACCGACGGTGTCGTAGCGGGGCAGCCGCTGGCTGAGCGCCGACGCGGCGTGCTCGCGGAGGAAGGTGCGGTCGCTCGACAGCAGGTCGCTCAGCACGACGTCGGCCTGCTCGTCGAAGACCTGCGCGAGGGCGTTCGTCGCCGCGATGGCGACGAGCTGGTCGGGGCTGCCGAGCGCGCCGCGCAGCACGCGGATCGTCCGGGCCCCGCCGGTGCGCGCGGCGTCGAGCGCGAGGTCGTCGGCGAGGCGCATCGAGTCGACCAGGCGGTCGGCCTCGTGGATCGCGTCGAGCGAGGTCTGGATGCCCATGGCGGTGCCTCTCGGGTGCGGCGGGGTGGTGGTGCGGTGCCCGGCCCGCGGAGCCCGGGGCCTGGTGGAGCCTATCGCCGCCCGGTGGCCGCCCGGTGGCCGCACGGTGTGCTCGGCGCCGCGGGGGTCCGGTACCGTCGTGGGCGGCATCGATCCCGCTGCCGAGTCCCGCAGCGAGAGGTGCCACCCGTGCGAATCGTCACCATCGGAGACGTCGGCGTGCTCGACGGCATGGTCCACATCGGCGACGAGGCGATGTTCCACGAGGCGACCGTGCAGCTGCGCGCCCGCGGCGCCACGATCACCGGCGTCTCGTCGAACCCGGCCGAGACCGCCGAGCGGTACGGCATCGACGCCGTGCCCGCGATCGGCTTCCACCCCGCGACGACCGGCGGCCGGCTCGGCCAGCGCGAGCGACGCGCCCGCGTGCTGTCGGCGATCGACGGAGGCGCGGGTCACCTCCCGCAGGACGACCCGGCCTGGCAGGTGGTCGAAGCCGTCCGCGAGGCCGACGGCGTGCTCGTCGCCGGCGGCGGCAACATGGCCTCGCTCTGGCCGATGCACGTCTACGAGCGGAACACGCTCGGGCTCATCGCCCGACGCTTCGACAAGCCGCTGGTCGTCAGCGGGCAGACCATCGGGCCGGTGCTCGAGGGCGAGGACCGCGAGCTCGTCACCGAGCTGCTCGACGCCGCCGCACTCGTGGGCCTGCGCGAGGGCGCGTCTCTCGAGCTCGTGCGGTCGCTCGGCGTCGACCCGACGACGACCGTCGGCACGGTGGACGACGCGAGCTTCCTCGGGTTCGACGCCGCGCCTCCTGCCGGGGGTGCCGCGTCCGTGGCGGGTGCGGCGGGTGCGGCGGGTGCGGCGTCCGCGGTGTCGCCGTACCTCGCCGTCAGCCTGTCCGCGCACACGGGCGACGCCGACCGGGGCGCCTTCGCCACGGCCGTCGCCCGACTGCTCGACCGGGTGGCGGGCGAGGCGGGGCTCGAGGTCGTGTTCCTCGCGCACTGGGGCTCGCTCGACCCGACCGAGGAGCGCGGCGACTCGCTGCTGCACCGGGCCGTGCTCGACCAGCTGACCGTGCCGGCGCGGGTCGAACCCACGACCGACTCCCCCGCGGCCGCACGCTTCGCCCGCGGGGCGGCCCTCCACCTGACGAGCCGCTACCACCCGGCCGTGTTCGCCGTCGCGGGCGGCGTGCCGACGGTCGGGCTCGCGGTCGACGACTACACGACGATCAAGCTGACCGGCGCGCTCGGCAACTTCGGGCAGACGAGCGTCGTCTCGGCCGCGCAGCTGCTCGCGGGCGAGGCCGACGCGGTCGCGCTGGCGGCCTGGGCCGGACGCGACGCGGTGCGCTCGGCGTGGGCCGACCGCCTCGACGGTACCCGCGCGGCGTCGGCCGCCTGGTGGGACCGGGTCGCCGCCGCGCTGCGCGGCTGACGCGACCCGCCTCGCGCACCATCGGGCACAACCCGCGGTCCGCGACCCGCGCGCCGTCGGGCGCGACCCGCGTCGGGTGGCGACCCGCGCCTCCAGGGGGCTGCCTCGCGTCGCGCGCACGCCGCCGGGTGACGGGCACCGCGCCAGGACGTGGTCACGGCGCCAGGACGTGGTCACGGCGCCAGGCTTTCCCGTGGTGCGGTGTCCACCTCCTGGCGTGGTGGCTGGCGGGCTGGTCGCGCCACGCCCCATCCCGCCATGAAGTAAACAGTCCGCCACACAAAGACGTGGCGGACTGTTTACATCGTGGCGGCGTGCCCACCTCGGGGAGGCCCAGCCCGGAAAGCCGAGACGAGGAGGCGCGGCGCGGCCTGCCCGCGCCGGCGCGGCGGACGGCGCGGGCTCAGCGCTGCAGCGTCGCGCTGGGGTACTCGCCGAAGCGTCCGACGTACGACGCCGTGAAGCGGCTCAGGTGGGTGAAGCCCCAGCGCTGGGCGACGGCGCCGACGGTGGCCTCGCCCGGGGCGAGCTCGATCAGCTCGGCCCGCACGTGGTCGAGGCGGATGGTGCGCAGGTACTCGGTGGGCGTCACGCCGAGCTGTCGACTGAAGGCCTGCTGCAGCCCCCGCGGCGTCAGGTGCACGGACTCGGCCAGCTGGGTCATGTTGACCGGCAGGTGCGAGTGCGTGTGCAGGTACTCGACCGCCTCGCGCAGCCGGGCGTTGCGCGGGACGAGCAGGGCGGGCGGCAGGTCGATCGACCGGTGCGAGAACGTGTCGAGCAGGGCGAACGCCGACTCGCGCTTGAGCTCGGAGCGCAGCAGCTCGGTGGACTCGCCGCCGAGGATGGTCTTCGCGGCGTTGGTGATGGTGGACTGCCAACGACGCAGGTTCGCCAGGTCGGGCACGGCCGTGTGGTCGAACTGCAACGGCCCGGCGAGGGCCCCTTCGTGCTCGGCGGCCATGCGCTCGAGGTAGGCGGCGTCGAAGTGCACCAGGTTCTGGCGGTACTCGCGCACCTCGAACTCGAAGGCCTTGCCGGTCGGGAACATCAGCGGGCGGCCGATCTCGAACGCGGCCTCTTCGGCACCCACGTCGACCCGGCCCTCGCCCGCGGTGATCCAGGCGACGACGTACTCGCGCTCGGGCTGGATGGCCCCGCGGATGTCCCCGAGGAACATCGCCGACCGCAGGGTCATGTCCTCGTCGCCCGCCGTCGTGTAGCGGTAGGCGAACGTCTCCTGCCGGGTGTCGGTGCGGAACCCGGCGCCGTTGTAGGTGTCCTCGAACAGGGCGCGCGCCTGGTCCATGTCGCGGCCGCCCATCTCGGAACGCACCGGGGGCAGGGTCTGTTCGGGTTCCATCACAGTGATCCTGCCATGACCGGGCCCCTGAAAGAACGCCCTGACCGGGCGGAAGCCCCGAAGCGGGGGCGGAGGTGCGTGGGGCTCACGCGCCGGTCGGGCTCGTCGCCGGGCCGAAGGCCTTCGTGAACGCCGCCTTGAGCACGGCCTTGAAGCCCGTCGGCAGCCGCGTGCGGTGCAGCACGTCGGCGTCGACGACCAGCGCGAAGAACGTCTCGCCCTCGACCAGCCACCAGGCCCGCACCGTCTCGGTCGAGAACACGGCCTCGCCGTCGGGCTCGTCGGGGCTCTCGACGATGACGCGGTCCTCGTAGAGGGCCACCGCACCGTGTTCGCCGTTCATGGACGCCGAGCACTCGAAGACCAGGTCGGGGTCGAGCGGGGGCGCGAAGTCGCCGAAGAAGAGGTCGGCCGCCGCCGTGCGGGTCACATCGCCGACCTCGCCGAAGTCGCTGGAGACGTTGAAGTCGCCGAACGCCGTGTCGAAGGCGTCCGAACCGGTGGCCCCGGGAGCGTCGACCTCGGGGGCGCGGCGCGACATGTCGCTCTCTGCGTCCACTGGTTTCTCGACTCTCGTCCCGATCCGGTGCGTACCTTCTCACCGCCGTGCATCTTCTGCACCGGTTCCATTAGAGCGCCTAGCTACTGTGAGTCGCATCCCGGTGCGACGACAGTTCGGTTTGTGGCCAGGTCGAGCGGAACCGCAGGAGGCGCGACCGGCGACGGTCAGGAGGCGCGCGTGATGCGGTCCACGGCCTCACGGGTCAGCGCAGGACTCGGCGGGGACGGGTCGAGGGCGCGGTGGATCGAGAGCCCCTCGATCAGGGCGTCGACCTGGCGGGCGGTGTCCGGGTCGAAGTGGCGCTCGAGCTCGACCCGGCTGCGGCGCATCCACTCGCGGGTGATCTCGCGGAACCTCGGCTCCCGCGCGGCCAGCGTGTAGAGCTCGTAGCTGAGCACCTGGTCGCGGACCGCGGCAGGGCCGGTCAGGTCGTCGTGGACCAACGCGACCACCGCCTCCTTGGCGTCGTCGCGGGTGGTCGCGGCACCGAGTCGGCGCTCGAACCGCGCGATGATCGTCTCGGCGAAGCGCGAGAACGCCTCGTACAGCAGTTCGTCCATGCCGTCGAAGTGGTAGGTCATCGAGCCGAGGGGCACGTCGGCGCGCGCTGCGATCTTGCGGTGCGAGGCGCCGGCGACGCCGACCTCGGCCACGACGTCGAGCGCCACGTCGATGAGGCGGTCACGACGGTCGGGCTCGGTGCGTCGCACGGTGCCCACGACTAGATGCTCCTCAGCACGCGGGCCGGATTGCCGACCGCGACCACGTTCGCCGGGACGTCCTTCGTCACCACCGCCCCGGCGCCGATCACGCTGTTCTCGCCGATCGTCACCCCGGGCAGCACGATCGCGCCGCCGCCGAGCCAGACGTTGTCGCCGATCGTGATCGGCTTCGCGGCCTCGAGCTTGTCGCGACGCGGCTGCGGCTCGACCGGGTGCGTCGGGGTCAGCAGCTGGACGTTCGGGCCGATCTGGCAGTCGGCCCCGATCGTGATCGGGGCCACGTCGAGCGCGGTCAGGCCGTAGTTGACGAACGTGCCGGCCCCGATGGTGATGGAGCTGCCGTAGTCGACGTACACCGGCGGCCGGACGTGGGCCGTCTCGTGCAGGCTGCCGAACAGCTCGCGCGCGACGGCCTGCGCGGCGTCGACGTCGTCGGCGAAGACCGCGGCGAAGCGCGCCTGCAAGGTGATCGCCCGCTGCTGCTGCGCCGCGATCTCGGGGTCGTCCGCGATGTAGAGGTCGCCCGCGAGCATCCGCTCGTGGTTCGTGCGCGGGTCGCCGGCGAAGTGGTCGGTGGTGGTCATGCACGACACCCTAGACGACGAGCGTACGAGCGTACACACTGGACGCATGGCCAACCGACCACCGTTCAGCCCCGAGCTCGCCCGACGCCGGGCGGCGGTGTTCGTCTTCATGGCGGTCGTCGGCGTCTCGCTCGCCTCGTGGGTCGTGCGGACCCCGGCCATCCGCGACCTGCTGCAGGCCTCGACGGGCGAGATGGGCCTCGTCATCTTCGGCCTGTCCGTCGGGTCGATGGGCGGCATCCTGTCGTCGGCCCCGATCGTCCGGCGGCACGGAGCCCATCGCGCCGTGGCGATCGGCGGCAGTTCGTTGGTCGCCGGCGTGGCGCTGGTGGGCGTGGCCGCCTCGCTCTCGATCACCCCCGGCGTCTTCGTCGGCCTCGCCCTGGTCGGGGCGGGGGTCGGCCTGGCCGAGATCGCCGTCAACATCGAGGGCGCCGCCATCGAGACCGCCTCGGGCCGGTCGGTGCTGCCCGTGCTGCACGGCTGCTTCAGCCTCGGCACGGTCGCGGGGGCCGGCCTCGGCATCCTGCTGACGGCGACGCACGTCCCCGTCCAGTGGCACCTGCTCGGGGTCGCGCTCGCGGGTGGCGCCGCACTGGCCTGGGCGGTGCCGATCGTGCCGCGCTCGACCGGACGCTCCGACGAGCGGGCCGAGCGCGCCTCCGGGGTGCGGGCGCGGCTCGCCGGGTCGCTCGCGGTCTGGCGTGACCGCCGGCTCGTGCTGCTCGGCCTGATCGTGCTCGCGCTCGCCCTGGCCGAGGGGTCGGCCAACGACTGGCTGCCGCTGCTCTTCGTCGACGGGCACGGGGTCTCGGCGACCGCCGGCACGGTCGTCTTCACGGCGTTCGCGGCGGCGATGACGGTCGGCCGCTTCCTCGGCGAACCGCTGCTCGCCCGCTTCGGGCACGCCACCGTGCTGCGCGCCAGCGCACTGGTCTCGGCGGTCGGCATCGCCCTCGTCGTCTTCTCGGACTCGGTCGTCGTCGCGGGCGTCGCCGTCGTGCTGTGGGGACTGGGCGCTGCCCTGGGCTTCCCGGTGACCGTCTCGGCCGCGGCCGACGGCGACGACCCGACGACGGCGGTCGGAGCCGTCGCGACGATGGCCTACGTGGCGTTCCTCGTCGGGCCGCCGCTGCTCGGCTTCGTCGGCGAGCACGTGGGCCTGCGCAGCGCGATGATCGTCGTGCTGGTGGTGGTCGCGGGCGCCTCGCTGATCACCTCGGCGGCGCGTCCCCGCGAGCGGTCCGCGGCCGCCCGGCCTTAGTGTACGTTCGTACACCATGACGTCACCGACGACCTCTCCCGCGGCGCCGGCCCGCACCGTGCCGACGCGCGAGGACCGCCGAGCCCGACTCGGCGTCGCCCTGCTCTTCTTCACCAACGGCGCCCTGATCGCGAACCTCCTCCCGCGCTACCCCGCCATCAAGGACGGCCTCGAGCTGTCCAACGCCGACTTCGGCCTGGCGGTCGCGGCGATGCCGGTCGGCGCGCTCGTCGCGGGGCTCGGCGCCGGGTGGCTGATCCGCCGCCTCCGGTCGTCACGGGTGGCCGTGGTCGGCACGGTCGTCACCGGGGTCGCCGTCCTGCTGGCCGGCATCGCCCCGGTCGGTGGGCTGCTCGCCGCGGGCTTCCTGCTCGCCGGTGCCCTCGACGCCATCGTGGACGTCTCGCAGAACTCGCACGGACTGCGCGTGCAGTACCGCTACCGCCGGTCGATCCTCAACTCGTTCCACGCCGTGTGGAGCATCGGGGCCGTCCTCGGCGGGCTGATGGGCGGGGCGGCGGCGGGACTCGGCATCCCGATCGTCTGGCACCTCGGGGCCTCGGCGCTGATCTTCGCCGTCGTGGCGCTCGTCGCGTACCCGCTGCTGCTCGCCGGGCCCGAACCGGCCGAGGGCACGGCCGAGACGGCCGACGCGGCGGTCCTGCCCGGCGACGACGTGACCGCGGGTGCCGGGGCGGCGGCCGCACCCGTGGCGACGGACTCCCCCGACGGCGGAGCGCAGGAGGCGCGGGCCGGCTCGGTGACCGGGGCGGGCTCCATCGACGACGCGACCCGCACCTCCTCGGCTCGTGACGGTCACCGCGTCTCGCCCGGGTTCGTCGCGAAGTGGGGCGTGCTGCTGGCCCTCGTCGTCATCGCGTCGTCGGGCGCCGTCGTCGAGGACGCCGGCAGCACGTGGGCCGCGCTCTACCTGGGGTCGCTCGGGGCCGGCGTGACCGTCGCCGCCCTCGGGTTCGTCTCGCTGCAGGGGGCCCAGTTCGTCGGACGACTGCTGGGCGACGGCATGGTCGACCGCTTCGGCCAGAAGGCCGTCGCCCGGGCCGGGGGCGTCTTCGTCGCGGTGGGCATGGGCATCGCCCTGGCGTTCCCGTCGGTGATCGGCACGATCCTCGGCTTCGCGGCGGCGGGGTTCGGCGTCGCGACCCTGATCCCGGCGGCGATGCACGCGGCGGACAACCTGCCCGGGTTCCGGGCCGGCACGGGGCTGACCCTGGTGAGCTGGCTGCTGCGACTGGGGTTCCTGGCGTCGCCACCCGTCGTCGGGTTCGTCGCGGACTCGGCCGGGCTGCGGTACGGACTGCTGCTCGTGCCCGTGGTGGGCGTGGCCGTGGTGCTGCTCGCCGGGGTGCTCGAGGGACGTCGGGCCCGGGGGTCGGCACCGCGCGGCAGCTGATCCGGTCCGTGCCGGATCGGGTCGGGCCGGGTCGGGTCGGGTCGGGTCGGGTCGGGTCGGGTCGGGTCGGGTCGGGTCGGGTCGGGTCGGGTCGGGTCGCACCACCGTCGCGGGGGGGGGCCCGGGGGGGGGGGGGGGGGGGGGGCCGCGCCCGGGGGGGGGGGGGGGGGCCCCCCCCGCCCCGGGCG
>NZ_JBSSDL010000023.1:0-6844 GCF_054060695.1 Frigoribacterium sp. 2355
GGCCGCGGCCCCGGGCGCCGGGGGGCGCCGGGGCCCGCCCCGGGGGGGCCCCCCCCCGGGGGCCCCCCGGGGGGGGGGCGCCGGGGGGGCCGGCGGGGGGGGGGGCCCCCCCCCCCCCCCCCCCCGCCCCCCCCGGCGGCCCGCCGCTCAGCGGGGGATGACCGAGAACAGGAACTTCTTCTTCACCATCACCCAGAGCAGCAGCATCGAGACCACGTGGACGATCGTGCCGACGACCACGTCCGAGCGGTCCAGCCCGGGGATCGACGCGACGGCGAGCACGAAGAAGACCTGCCAGATGAACACGTAGAGGCTGGCCTGCCCGAGGGGGACGTAGAACCAGCCGAGGGCCGCCGAGATCGGCTTCCAGAACACCGTGAGGATCGCGTAGACGCAGACGACCACGAGGGCCACGTCGACCAGCCGGCCCCACTGCATGTCGACCCGCTGGTAGCCGGTCGCGTACAGCGTGTCGTAGAGGCCCGTCGGGATCGGCCCCGGGGCGAACCCGTAGGCGTGCCCGGCCCAGATCAGCGCGAGGAACCCGGCGTAGCCGACGACCCCCACGCCGACCAGCACCTTGCCGAGGCGGGTGGTCAGCGCCGTCACGATCCGACGCCGGTACCAGCCGATGACGAGACCGTGGGTGAAGAGCACCTGCCAGGCGAAGAGCGGGAACACCGGCTCGAACTGTGACGGCAGGAGGTGGACGTCGGGGAAGACCACCCCGACGGCGTAGACCGCCCAGCTGACCAGCAACACGGCCCACCAGGCACGCCGCTTGATCGCCCACATCAGGGCGGGGATCGTCAGGCTCAGCACGACGAACAGGCCCATGATGTTGAACGGCCACGGCCCCATCTCGAGCAGCAACAGCTGACGCACGGCGTACCACGGCGGCGGGTAGTCGAGCAGGCGGTCGACGTTCGGGTACAGGTCGTAGACCCGCCCCTCCGCCGAGGTGCCGGTCATGCCCGTGCCGCGGTCGGTGAAGGTCGTGACCGCGTCCGTGTTCAGCAGCGGCACGAAGCTCAGCGCGAAGACGATCAGGATGACCGCGAGGGTCACGACGTACTGCTTGCGCGCCCGGACGAACGCGCCGATCGCGGCGGCCTTCTCGCCGTACTTCTTGATGCCGAGCGGGTAGACCATGCCGAGCACGATGCCGCTGAGGAACACGAACATCTCGGCGCCCGTGATCGCCCCGACGGCCTTCAGCGTGACGAACGAGAACGGCCCCGCGACCTCGATGTGCGTGATGACGACGGCCAGGATGATGAACCCGCGGAAGAGGTCGATGCGCAGGTCGCGGCCGGGTGATCCGTCGTCGGGGTAGCGCCAGCGGGGCAGCAGGCGCCCGACGACGCCGCTCACCAGGAAGACCAGGGCGAGCACCACGGCACAGGCCACGATCCAGCCCATCTCGTCGCCGCCGCCGTCGCGGACCTGCACGGTCGCGGCGTCGCCGTCGGTCGAGGTCACGCGGTCGGTGACCGGCCCGAGGTCGATCCGGTCGGACTCCTCGAGGTCGGTGCGCAGCGCCCCGGCGATGCCCGACCCGGCCGTGGCCCGCCAGTCGACGGGTCGGTCGCCCGCCTCGGCCTCGTCCCGCTCGACCTCGAGCCAGGTGACGCCGGAGATCCGGTCGTGGGTCGGCAGGGCGTCCAGCACCTGACGCCACCAGCCCTGCTTGACGTCGAGCTCGGGGGCACCGTCGAACTCGGCGGCGTAGAGGGCGCCCGTGTCGAGCAGCATGGGTCGGTCGCGCCCCTCGGCGAAGCGCTCGTAGAACGTCGACGGCTGAGCCTCGGTGTAGCCCCAGGTCTCGTCGAAGCGTGCCTCGACCTCGCCCGCCGCCGGGGCCTGGTTCTCGACCAACGGCACCGACGTGCCGGCGGCCGTCGAGGCGCTGCCCTTGGCGAAGAAGAACATCGACTGGCCGACCCAGTCGACCGCGTCGTCGCCGGGGTAGTACGGCCCGTAGGGGTCGTCGGCCTCGGTGACCCGCCCGTCGTCGTTCGTGTCGAGCAGGTCGACGTCGCTCGAGGGGGTCTCGGTGAGGCGGCCGACAGCGTCCGAGAACGGATAGCCCGCACCGTAGGACGGAGCCCACACCATGCGGGCCTGCGAGTCCCCGGCGTGCACGACGTCGGCGAGGGCCCGGAACGCCCCGACGAACGCCGTGGGCTGCTGCCCCCAGCGCTGCCAGTTGCCGTTCATCTCGGGCGCGAAGCGCACCAGCTGGAGCGTGCCGTACTGCCGGTCGATCTCGGTCAGCAGGCCGTCGGCCCGGCGCGCGTCCGCGGCGTCGAGGTCGGCGAGCCGCCCGGTGGGCTCCAGGCTGACCACGAGCACGGCGCCCTGGGCGGCCGCGGCACGGGCCGACCGGCGCCACTCCTCGACCGCGCCCTGGTCGAGCGGGTAGTCGATGTTGACGCCGTACAGCGACGGCGTCGCGCCGAGTCGACCGGCGTAGCCGTCGGGTCCGTCCGAGCCCCAGTCGAGGTCCGGGCCGAACCACGTGTCCGAGGGTTCAGGAGGCGCGGCGGCGGCCGACGCGGACGTCGCGTCCCCGAGCACCGCCGGCCCCAGCACCAGCGGCACGAACGCCGCGACGGCGAGCAGGGCCGCGCCGATCCGGCGGGCCGCCCGCCGACGTGACACCGTCGCCGACGGGTGCCTCAGCGTCGGCACACGAGCGTCCACACGTTGCGGCCGTCCTCGTGGCGGTAGTCGAGGCTCTCGAGGCTGAGGAGCGCCAGGGCCAGGCCGCGACCGTCCTCGTCCTCGAGGTCGGCCATCGAGACGGCGCTGAGGTCGATCTCGCTGGGCATGCCGTTGTCGTGGAAGACGGCCGTCAGCCGGTCGTCGGTGGCGGAGAGCTCGAGGGTGAAGCGGCGACCGCGGTCGGCCTCGGACCGGCGCGAGTGCTCGACGACGTTCGCCGCGATCTCGACGATCGCGGTCTCGAACGAGAAGCGCGTCTCGAGCGAGTCGTCGCCGAGCGAGGTCCACCACGCCTCGAAGGCGTTCTGCACCAGGTCGATGCTCTCGGGTTCGACGGCCACGTCGATGACGACGGGGCCGGGACGCTCAGTCATCGAGGGCGGCCGAGACCGAGGCGCGGGGCTTGAGGATGCGGTCGAGGTTCGTGAGGCGCAGCACCATCGAGACCTGCTCGGTGGGGGCCACCAGCCGCAGGTCTCCCCCGGCCTGGCGTGCCGACTTGAGGCACGACACGAGGGCCCCGAGGCCCGACGAGTCCACGAAGGTCGTGCCCGAGAGGTCGACGATGATGAGGCGGTCGCCGGCCGCGAGACGTGCGGCCACCTCGTCGCGGAGTTGTGGTGTCGAGACCACGGTGAGGCGCCCTTGTGGGGAGAGCACGCAGCCGCCTTCGACGGCCTCGACGGTGACGGTCATCATGATTGTTCCTTGTCGTGGGGTGCCGAGGGCCCCGGGTAGAGAACGGCCCGGACGATGATGCTGAAGATCACCAGGTCGAAGAGCACCCAGGCGATGTTGACGAGCGGCGCGAGGCCCTCGGCCTGCCCGGTGGCGTAGCGGACGCCGACCAGGACGAGTGCGGCGACGAGGCAGGCGACGGCCCAGATCTGCGGTCGGACGAGGTCCCACCGGGGGCCGGTGGCCGCCTGCTTCGTCTTGGGCGTCACCGAGAAGCCGAGCGCGCGGCCGCGGTAGACGTTCTGGAACGCCGTGGTGACCGAGGCGATCCAGACCGGGAAGAGCGCCAGCGAGTACTGCTGCCCCCGCCAGGTCGGCCTGCCCGCCGCGACCACCCAGAAGAGCAGCTGGTTGAAGACCAGGAAGGGGATCAGGCGGGCGAAGAAGTCGACGCTGTAGGCCTGCACCGGCACGACGCCGAACGACAGGCAGAGCACGGGCGCCGCGATGTAGACCACGGCGGCGAAGCCCGAGAGGTAGCTCCACATGGTGGAGAAGTACATGAGACGCTGACCCCACGACAGGCCCTTCTGCACGAGCGGGTTCTCGCGGAAGAACACCTGCATGGTGCCCTGGGCCCAGCGCAGACGCTGCGTCATCATGGTCGCGAGGTCCTCGGGCGCGAGCCCGATGGCGAGGGTCTCGTCGTGGTAGACCGACCTCCAGCCCAGCCCGTGGAGGCGCATCGCCGTGGCCATGTCCTCGGTGACCGAGATCGTGGCCAGGGGCATGATCGCCTGCGCCTCGGAGCCGCGGTCGACGTCGAGCGCCCCGACGAGCAGCGAGATCGACTCGATGGCGGCGAGCGGAGAGGACGACCGCTGCGCGAGCAGGTCGAGGGCCGCCTCGTCGAGGGCGTCGAACGTGTCGGGGCCGAGCGACATGGCGGCGAGCTCGGCGAGGTCGCCCTTCATGGCCGCGAGGTCGGCGTCGGCGAAACGGAAGGCGATCGTGTCGATGCTGCGCTGGAACCGGTAGGTGACGTCGCCGATGGACTCCCCCGCGGCGAACTCGGCCCGGGCCCGCTCGACCACGGTCTCGGCGTCGTCCAACGCCTCGAGCACGCGGGGCTGGCCGACGGCCTCCTCGCGTGCCCGCACCAGCAGTTTGCGCGAGGTGCGGACGGCTCGACGCACGGCCGCCTCGACCTCGGTGACGTACCGCGCGACACCCAGCTGCATCAGCGCCTCCCGACGGAGGACCGCGTTCGACCCGCAGAAGAACGCACTGTTCCAGCCGTCCTTCGACTGCTGGATGGGGCCGTAGAACAGCGGTGCCTGACTGCCCAGGGGGTCGGACTCCGGCACGTTCTCGAACCACTGCGGCGTCTGCACGAGAGCGATCCGCTCGTCCTTGAAGTAACCGAGGGTGCGGTCGAGGATCTCGGGCTTCGGCACCTGGTCGGCGTCGAGGATCAGCAGGAACTCGCCCTCGGTCGACAGGAGGGCGTTGTTGAGGTTGCCGGCCTTCGCGTGGCGCGGCCGGTCGGCCCAGTCGTCCGACCGGGTGATGACGCCGATGCCCGCGGCCTCGGCGGCGGCACGGATCTCGGGGCGACCCCCGTCGTCGAGGATCCACGTCGTGTGCGGGTAGTCGATGCGCTGCGCCGCGAGGGCGGTGCGCATGACGAGCTCGACCTCCTCGTTGTACGTGGTGACGAAGACGTCGACCGTGACCCGCGTCTCGAGGCCCTCGGGGTCGGGCGCGGTCGGCGGCTCGCCACGCTCACGCAGCCGCCAGGCCCCGAGGCCGAACAGCAGCGAGTCGATCACGCTGTACGTCTCGGCGAGGATCAGCGGCACCGCGATCCACCACGACGACCAGTTCACCGAGGCGGCCCAGCGCCAGACGATGTAGTTCAGGCCGGCGAGCGACGCCAGCAGGACCGCCACCCGGATCGCGACGATGCGGCGACCCGGGGTGGTCCGGTCGAGCAGCCGCTGGTCGCGGCGACTCAGGGTGTCGGTCACGCGCGACGGTCCATGACGACGACGGTGACGTCGTCGCGCGAGAGGCGTCGCTCGGTCAGGGCCGCCATCGACCCGAGCAGGCTGAGGCCGTCGGCACCGCCGGTGGCGGGCCGTGTCGCGAGCCGCCCGACCTCGAGGGCCCAGTCGAACTCGTCGTCGAGGACGTCGAGGACGCCGTCGCTCATGACGATCAGCTGGTCGCCGACGCCGAGGCGTGTCGTCTCGGTGACGTGCTGTTGCTGCTCGTCGAGCCCGAGCGGCAGCCCCGTGCCCGCCAGGTGCTGCACGCTGCCGTCGGCCCGGACGATGATCGACAGCCCCGCCCCGGCGTCGACGAACGAGAGTTCGTCCGTGTCGAGGTCGAGGACGGCGTGGAAGTACGTGACGAACGTCCCGGTGCGCTGCAGGTCGGTCCGCACGGCTCGTTCGATGCGGTCGACCGCGAGGCCGAGTTCGCGTCCCGCGGCGACCTGCGGTGAGGCCGCACGACAGGCCGCCCGGACGGAGGACCCGATGATGGCCGCCCCGACGCCCTTGCCCATCACGTCGCCGACGGCCACGTGCAGGAACCGGCCGACGAGTCCGTAGTCGTAGTAGTCGCCCCCGACGCTCAGCGAGGGCAGGCAGATGCCCTCGACCCGGACGCCCTCGACCTCGAGGGGCTCGGCCGGCAACAGCGCCTGCTGCGTCGAGCGGGCGGCCGAGGCGTCGGCGTCGGCGAGGAGCTCGACCTGGGCCCAGGCGGCCAGGTCGCGGAACTCGGCCATCTCGTCTGCCGAGAGCTGCCGGGGCTCGGCGTCCATCAGGCAGAACGAACCCACGACGTTGCCCGATCCGTCGCGCAGCGGGTGACCGACGTAGAACCGCAGCCCGTTGTCGTTGAAGGCGCCCAGGTGGGCGAACCGCGGGTCGACGCGGGCGTCGTCGGTGGTGACGATCTCGCCCGTGTCGGTCACGAGGCTGCACGGGGTGTCGGTGCGGCCGGACTCGGGGTCGTCGAAGCCCGCCCGGCCGACGAAGAGCGCGCGCTCGTGGTCCATGACGGTGACCGACGACAGCGGCACCCCGAACACGGCCCGGGCGACGCGGGTCACGCGGTCGAGGCGGGCCTCGTGGCCCGACTCGACGATGCCGAGCGTCTCGACCGCTCGCTGCCGACGTTCTTCGCGGACTTCGTCCCTGATCACACGGCTCCCTCTCGCTGGGCGCGCCTGGTGGGAGCGTGCCGTCTCCGAACCCTGCAACGATGCCACAGAGCCCTCGCCACGTCATGCCCACCATTAGGGGGACACCGAGGAGGGGGGGGGGGGGGGGGGGGGGGGGGGCCGCCGCGCCCCCCGGGCCGGGGGCGGGGGGGGGGGCCGCCCGCCCCCCCCCCCCCCGCCCCCCCGGCCGCGGGGCCGGCGCGG
>NZ_JBSSDL010000024.1:0-6209 GCF_054060695.1 Frigoribacterium sp. 2355
GCGCCCGGGGCGGCGCCCCCGGGGGGGGGGGCCCCCCCCCCCCCCCCCCCCCCCCCCCCCGGGCCGGGCGCCCCGGTGCCGGTGGGACGTGCTCGGGCGGGTCGTCAGCCGATGCGCTCGGCGACGATCGTGCGCGCCGCCGGAGCCTCGTCGCCGATCGTCCACGCCCCGTCGACGGCCTCGAGGGCACGCTCGAACCGCTCGGGTTCGTCGGTGTGCAGGGTGAAGAGGGGCTGGCCCTCGGTGACCCGGTCGCCCGGCTTCGCGTGCAGCTCGATGCCGGCGGCCGCCTGCACGGGGTCCTGCTTGCGGGCGCGACCGGCACCGAGGCGCCAGGCACCGATGCCGAAGGGCAGCGCGTGCTGCTCGGTCAGGTGACCGCTGCGCCCGGCGGTGACGACGTGCGTCTCGCGGGCGGTGGGCAGCGCGGCGTCGGGGTCCCCGCCCTGGGCACGGATCATGCGCTTCCAGGCGTCCATGGCGCGTCCGTCGTCGAGGGCGGCCTCGACGTCGGCGTCGGGTCGACCCGCGAGGGTCAGCATCTCGCGGGCGAGTGCCACCGTGAGCTCGCGGATGTCGGCGGGGCCGCCTCCGGCGAGGGTCTCGACCGACTCACGGACCTCGAGGGCGTTGCCGATGGTCAACCCGAGCGGCACGTTCATGTCGGTCAGCAAGGCGGTGGTCGCGACGCCGGCGTCGGTGCCGAGGTCGACCATCGTGCGGGCCAGCTCACGCGACCGCTCGATGTCCTGGATGAAGGCGCCCGACCCGAACTTGACGTCGAGGACGAGGGCGGCGGTGCCCTCGGCGATCTTCTTGCTCATGATCGACGACGCGATCAGCGGGATGGCCTCGACGGTGCCCGTGATGTCACGGAGCGCGTAGAGCTTGCCGTCGGCGGGGGCGAGGCCCGACCCGGCGGCGCAGACGACGGCGCCGCTGTCGGCCATGATCTCGCGCATGCGGTCGTTCGAGATCGAGGCCTGCCAGCCGGGGATCGACTCGAGCTTGTCGAGCGTTCCCCCGGTGTGGCCGAGGCCACGGCCCGAGAGCTGGGGCACGGCGACGCCGAACGAGGCGACGAGCGGAGCCAGCGGCAGGGTGATCTTGTCACCGACGCCACCGGTCGAGTGCTTGTCGACGGTCGTCTTGCCGAGCCCGGCGAAGTCCATCGTCTCGCCCGACCGGATCATGGCCATCGTCATGTCGCGGATCTCCCGGCGCTCCATGCCGTTGAGGAAGATCGCCATGGTCAGCGCCGACATCTGCTCGTCCGCGACGTACCCGCGCGTGTACGCGTCGATGAGCCAGTCGATCTGCGCGGTGCTGAGGGCGTCGCCGCCCCGCTTGACGCGGATGAGGTCGACGGTGTCGAACGGTTCGACGGCGTTCTGGGTCACGGCGGGGCTCCTAGCGGTGGTGCGGTGGGTGGTGCGAGGGCGCGACCACGGGGTCGCGACCGGAGGGGACGAGGAGGCGCGGGTCAGCCCTGCGAGGCGCGGTACGCCTCGAGCTGCCGCGGTCCGAACGCGTCGGGGATGACCTCGTCGATGGTCTTGAAGCCCGAGACGGTGTCGAGGACCATGGCTTCGTCGGAGTGTTCGTAGAGCAGCTGACGGCACCGCCCGCAGGGCATCAGGACCCCGCCGTTGCCGTCGACGCAGGCGAAGGCGACCAGACGGCCCCCTCCCGACATGACGAGGTCGGACACCAGTGAGCACTCGGCGCAGAGGGTGATGCCGTACGAGGCGTTCTCGACGTTGCAGCCCGAGACGATCCGGCCGTCGTCCGTGACGGCCGCGGCCCCCACGGGGAAGTTCGAGTAGGGGACGTACGCCTTGCGCATGGCGTCGCGAGCCGCCCCGCGGAGGGCGTCCCAGTCGGTCTCGGCGAGCACGGACTCGCTGCTGCGGGCGGTCACGACTTGATGTAGGGCTTGCCCGACGCCGCGGGGCCCCGGGACTGCCCGACCAGGCCGGCGACCGCGAAGATCGTCACGACGTACGGCAGCATCAGCATGAACTCGCTGGGCACCGGCGAACCGATGGCCCCGAGCACGTTCTGCAGGTTGCTCGCGAAGCCGAACAACAGCGCGGCGAGCGTGGCCCGGATCGGGTCCCACCGACCGAAGATGACCGCGGCCAGGGCGATGAAGCCCGCGCCCGCCGTCATCTCTTTCTGGAAGTTGCCGAGCGAACCGAGCGTGAAGTACGCCCCGCCGAGACCGGCGATCGCCCCCGCGAGGGAGACGTTCCAGAACCGGGTGGCGTTGACCTTGATGCCCACGGTGTCGGCCGCCTGCGGGTGCTCGCCCACCGAACGGAGGCGCAGCCCCCACCGCGTGCGGAAGAGACCGTAGAAGACGACCGCGATCGCGATGTACATCAGGTAGACGATGATCGTCTGACGGAAGAAGACCGGCCCGACGATCGGGATCTGGCTGAGGACCGGGATGTCGAGCTGCGGGAACCGCACGCCGCGGTTCAGCGACTCGGACTTCGACAGCACCTGCGAGTACAGGAAGCTGGTGAGGCCCGTGACGAGCACGTTGAGCACGACGCCGACGATGACCTGGTCGACGATGTAGCGGATGCTGAAGACCGCGAGGACCATCGACACGAGCACGCCCGCGATCATCGCCCCGACCAGGCCGACGTAGGCCGACCCGGTCGCCGAGGCGACCATGGCCGAGACGAAGGCGCCCGCGAGCAACTGCCCCTCGATCGCGACGTTGACGACACCGACCCGCTCGCTGATGACGCCGCCGAGGGCACCGAAGATCAGCGGGGTGCTGAGTGCGAGGGCGCCGAGCAGCAGACCGGGCACCGGGATGGTCTGACCGGCGCTCGCCCACGTGAGGAAGCCGAGCAGGAAGAGGACGCCGAACACGGCGATCAGCCAGATCGGCACCTTCTCGAAGCGGACGGCGCGCAGCACCGCGACCACCGTGATGACGGCCAGGAGCACCGTCAGCACGATGCCTGTGCCGGCCGCCGGCAGGACCGCGTCGGGCAGGGCGAAGAAGTCCGTCGTCGTCGACAGGCGGAAGGTGCTCTCGCCGTCCCGGGCGAGGCCGAGGAACAGCACGGCGGCCACGACGGTGAAGATCGCGAACGCGATCGGGGCCTTGAGGCTGCGGGAGGAGGTCCGCGCCAGGTCGGGCGACGGCGCGGCGGGGACCGCGGTGTCGGGGGTGAGCGTGCTCACTTGGTGACCACCGCCTCCTTGTTCGAGGCCTTGCGCACCGGGCGGAGGCCCGGGGCCGGCAGACGGAAGATCGCTCGGACCAGCGGGGGCGCGGCCACGAACAACACGATGAGGGACTGCACGACGAGCACGATGTCGATCGGCACGCCGTTGGCGGCCTGCATCGAGTACCCGCCGGCCTTGAGCGCGCCGAAGAGGACGCCGGCGCCGAACACTCCCCACGGCCGCGAACGACCGAGCAGCGCGACCGTGATCGCGTCGAAGCCGATGCCGGCGTCGATGCCCGAGGTGAAGCCGCTGGTCAGCGTGCCGAGCACCTGGGTCGACCCCGCGACGCCCGCGAGGGCACCCGAGATGAGCATCGCGTAGAGGTAGATGTTCTTGACGTTCATGCCGGCCGTGCGGGCTGCGTGCGGGTTCTCGCCGACGGCACGGAACCGGAAGCCGAGCGTCGACCGGTTGATCAGCCACCACACGACGGCGGTGATCACGATGACCAGCACGAAGCCCCAGTTGAGGTTGTAGCGGGCGCCGAACAGGTCGGGCAGGATCGCCGTGTCGAGCGTGGCGGGCGACTTGGGGTTCGCGCTGCCCGGAGCCTGCAGCAGGCCCTGCGTCCGCAACATGAAGGCCAACAGGTAGAAGGCGATGTAGTTGAGCATGATCGTGAGGATCACCTCGTGGGCGCCGGTGCGGGCCTTGAGCAGGCCCACGATGCCGCCCCACAGGGCACCCGCGGCGATGCCGGCGGCGAGCGCGAGGGGAAGGTGCACGGCGAGCGGCAGGTGGAAGGAGAAGCCCACCCAGCCGGCGGCGGCCGAGGCCATCAGCATCTGCCCGCGGGCACCGATGTTGAACAGGCCCACGCGGAACGCGACCGCGACGCCGAGGCCCGCGGCGATGAGGGGCACGGCGTAGTTCAGCGTCTCGGTCAGCGGACGGATGCCCGCCGCGAAGCCGTCGACCCGGAAGTTGTAGATCGCGCCCTGGAAGAGCGACGAGTACGACCCGCCGACCGCGGTCCAGAACGCCTGGAAGAAGTCGGCCGGGCGCGAGAAGAAATAGCCCAGCGTGCCCTGCACCGTGGTGTCGGTGAACCCGATGAGGAGGCCCGAGACGACGAGTGCCAGCACGACGGCGAGCACCGAGATGGCGGCGTTGCCGGTCGTGATCTCTCTCAGGAGGCGCGAGCCGCGTCCCTCGGTCGACTCCGGTGACGACGGGGCGGGTGGCGTGCCCGGGCCCGTCGTGGTGGTCGTGGCGTCGCTCACGCTGCCTGCTCCGTTCCCTGCGGCATCTCGCCGGCCATCATGAGCCCCAGCACGTCGCGAGGGGTGTCCGCCGGCACGATGCCGACGATGGTGCCGCGATACATCACGGCGATGCGGTCGGCCAGGGCGGCGACCTCGTCGAGCTCGGTCGAGACGACGATGACGGGCACGCCCTGGTCGCGGGTCTCGACGATGCGCTTGTGCACGAACTCGATCGACCCGACGTCGATGCCGCGGGTGGGCTGGGCGGCCACGAAGAGCCGCAGGTCGCGGCTGAGCTCGCGCGCCAGCACGACCTTCTGCTGGTTGCCGCCCGAGAGGCGGCCGGCAGGCGTCGTGATGCCCTGGGTGCGGATGTCGAACTCCTTCACCTTGGCCACGGCGAACGCCGCGAGCTCGGCGAGCTTGAGCGAGCCGCGCTTCACGAAGGGACCGGACTGCGAGCGGTCGAGCATGAGGTTCTCGGCCACGGTGAACTCGCCGACGAGGCCGTCCTGGTTGCGGTCCTCGGGGACGAAACCGACGCCCGCGTCGAGGACCTGGCGCACGCTGCGGCCCGTGATGTCGCGCCCGTCCAGGGAGACCCGCCCCTCGACCCGTGGCTGGAGGCCGAGGATGGCCTCGGTGAGTTCGGTCTGACCGTTGCCCTGGACGCCGGCGATGGCGAGGATCTCGCCCCGGCGGACCTCGAACGAGACGTCGTCCACGACGACCTGCCCGATGGGGTCGACCACCCGGAGGTTCTCGACCACCAGGGCGGGCTCACCGGCTTCTGCGGGGGCCTTCTGGACGGTGAGCTCGACGGCGCGACCGACCATGAGCGAGGCGAGCTCGGCGTTCGAGGCGGTCGGTTCGGCCTCGCCCACGACCGTGCCGAGGCGGATGACCGTGATGCGGGTGGCGACCTCGCGTACCTCGCGCAGCTTGTGGGTGATGAAGACGATGGCGGTGCCGGCGTCACGCAGCTGACGCATGATCACCATGAGCTCGTCGGTCTCCTGCGGCGTGAGCACGGCGGTGGGCTCGTCGAACACGAGCACCTTCGCGTCACGGGACAGGGCCTTGATGATCTCGACGCGTTGCTGCACACCGACGGGCAGCTCCTCGACGAGGGCGTCGGGGTCGATGTCGAAGCCGAACCGGCTGCTGATCTCTCGCACCTTGGCGCGAGCCGCGGCGAGGTCGAGCCGGCCGCCGGACCTGGTCTCTTCGTGGCCGAGCATGACGTTCTCGGCGACGGTGAAGACGGGCACCAGCATGAAGTGCTGGTGCACCATGCCGATTCCGGCGCCCATGGCGTCGCCCGGGCCCGAGAAGTGCTGGACGGCGTCGTCGAGCAGGATCTCGCCCTCGTCGGCCTGGTAGAGCCCGTAGAGCACGTTCATCAGCGTGGACTTGCCGGCGCCGTTCTCGCCGAGCAGGCAGTGGATCTCGCCGGGCTCGACGGTCAGGCTGATGTGGTCGTTGGCGGTCAGCGCGCCGAATCGCTTGGTGATGCCCCGCAGTTCGAGCTTCATCTCAGGTGGCTACCTCGGGTCTAGGCATTCGGGTGGGGACGGGCGGCACCGGGTCGGCGGCCCGCCCACGGGCGTTGAGAGGGGCGGGGGGGGCGGGGGGGGCGGGGGCGCCCCCCCCCGGGGGGGGGGGTTGTATAAAATAAGGGGTGGGGGTTTGGAATCACGGTGGGCGCCCCCCGGGCCCAACCACCGAGACACCCCCACAGTTGACCGG
>NZ_JBSSDL010000025.1:0-5426 GCF_054060695.1 Frigoribacterium sp. 2355
CGTTACAGATGTGGCGACTTGTCTGTTGAGTTGTTCCCGACCGTATTTCGGGAACCACATAGTGGACGCAAGCAGCTTTCCCCCACCTCTACAGGGAGGGAGTGTTGTCAAGTTATCGGCTTATTAGTACCGGTCAGCTCCATGGGTCGTTAGTCCCCACTTCCACATCCGGCCTATCAACCCAGTAGTCTAGCTGGGAGCCTCTCACCCCTAAGGGTATGGAAATCTCATCTCGAAGCCGGCTTCCCGCTTAGATGCTTTCAGCGGTTATCCGTTCCGAACGTAGCTAATCAGCGGTGCCCTTGGCAGGACAACTGACACACCAGAGGTTCGTCCATCCCGGTCCTCTCGTACTAGGGATAGATCTTCTCAAATTTCCTACGCGCGCAGCGGATAGGGACCGAACTGTCTCACGACGTTCTAAACCCAGCTCGCGTACCGCTTTAATGGGCGAACAGCCCAACCCTTGGGACCTACTCCAGCCCCAGGATGCGACGAGCCGACATCGAGGTGCCAAACCATGCCGTCGATATGGACTCTTGGGCAAGATCAGCCTGTTATCCCCGAGGTACCTTTTATCCGTTGAGCGACAGCGCTTCCACAAGCCACTGCCGGATCACTAGTCCCGACTTTCGTCCCTGCTCGACTTGTCAGTCTCACAGTCAAGCTCCCTTGTGCACTTACACTCGACACCTGATTGCCAACCAGGTTGAGGGAACCTTTGGGCGCCTCCGTTACTTTTTGGGAGGCAACCGCCCCAGTTAAACTACCCACCAGGCACTGTCCCAGAACCGGATCACGGTTCGTAGTTAGATATCCAAAGTGACCAGAGTGGTATTTCAACAATGACTCCACCTGAACTAGCGTCCAAGCTTCACAGTCTCCCACCTATCCTACACAAGCCACTCCGAACACCAATACCAAGCTGTAGTAAAGGTCACGGGGTCTTTCCGTCCTGCTGCGCGTAACGAGCATCTTTACTCGTAGTGCAATTTCGCCGAGTTCGCGGTTGAGACAGCTGGGAAGTCGTTACGCCATTCGTGCAGGTCGGAACTTACCCGACAAGGAATTTCGCTACCTTAGGATGGTTATAGTTACCACCGCCGTTTACTGGGGCTTAAATTCTGAGCTTCGCTTGCGCTAACCCTTCCTCTTAACCTTCCAGCACCGGGCAGGCGTCAGTCCGTATACATCGTCTTGCGACTTGGCACGGACCTGTGTTTTTAGTAAACAGTCGCTTCCCACTGGTCTCTGCGGCCTTTCCCGCTCCGGGAGTAAATCCCATCACGGTTCCGGCCCCCCTTCTCCCGAAGTTACGGGGGCATTTTGCCGAGTTCCTTAACCACGATTCTCTCGATCTCCTTGGTATTCTCTACCTGACCACCTGAGTCGGTTTGGGGTACGGGCGGCTTGAACCTCACGTCGATGCTTTTCTCGGCAGCATAGGATCACTGATTTCCCCCAATCGGGGTACGCATCGGATCTCAGGCGCATTGACGACGGATTTGCCTATCGTCAGCCCTACATCCTTACACCAGGTTCACCTTACGGATACCATCGCCTGGCTCAGCTACCTTCCTGCGTCACACCTGTTAATACGTTAACCGCACCAGCATGGGGTCGAGCGTTAGACCGGCCGGCATCACCCCGAAGGGATCCACTCAGCCGGGTTAGGACTCTTAGCACCACTGGATTAGCTTGGGCGGTTCTTCGCCGGTACGGGAATATCAACCCGTTGTCCATCGACTACGCCTGTCGGCCTCGCCTTAGGTCCCGACTTACCCAGGGCGGATTAACCTGGCCCTGGAACCCTTGGTCTTTCGGAGGACGGGTTTCTCACCCGTCTTTCGCTACTCATGCCTGCATTCTCACTCGTGTGGCCTCCACGGCTGGTTTACACCGCCGCTTCACTGGCCACACGACGCTCTCCTACCACTCCGTACGACTGAACCACGAAGGCTTGTCTATAATACGAAATCTACAACTTCGGTGGTGTGCTTGAGCCCCGTTACATTGTCGGCGCGGAATCACTTGACCAGTGAGCTATTACGCACTCTTTCAAGGGTGGCTGCTTCTAAGCCAACCTCCTGGTTGTCTATGCAACTCCACATCCTTTCCCACTTAGCACACGCTTAGGGACCTTAGTTGGTAGTCTGGGTTGTTTCCCTCTCGACGATGAAGCTTATCCCCCACCGTCTCACTGCTGCGCTCTCACTTACCGGCATTCGGAGTTTGGCTGACGTCAGTAAGCTTTTGGGCCCCATCGGCCATCCAGTAGCTCTACCTCCGGCAAGAAACACGCAACGCTGCACCTAAATGCATTTCGGAGAGAACCAGCTATCACGAAGTTTGATTGGCCTTTCACCCCTATCCACAGCTCATCCCCTCAGTTTTCAACCTAAGTGGGTTCGGTCCTCCACGACGTCTTACCGTCGCTTCAACCTGGCCATGGATAGATCACTTCGCTTCGGGTCTAGGACATGCGACTGGATCGCCCTATTAAGACTCGCTTTCGCTACGGCTACCCCACACGGGTTAACCTCGCCACATATCGCTAACTCGCAGGCTCATTCTTCAAAAGGCACGCTGTCACCCCTACAAGGAGGCTCCAACGGTTTGTAAGCAAACGGTTTCAGGTACTATTTCACTCCCCTCCCGGGGTACTTTTCACCTTTCCCTCACGGTACTTGTCCGCTATCGGTCATCTGGGAGTATTTAGGCTTATCAGGTGGTCCTGACAGATTCACACGGGATTTCTCGGGCCCCGAGCTACTTGGGATCCCCATTCAGCCAGCGCCAGCATTTCGGCTACGGGGTTCGCACCCTCTATGACCAGCCATTCAAAGCTGTTCGCCTATACTGCGCTGTAACTGTTCCTGTCCGGCAGAACAGGACAACGGGTCCCACAACCCCGACCATGCAACGACCGCCGTCTATCACACATGACCGGTTTAGCCTCTTCCGATTTCGCTCGCCACTACTGACGGAATCACTGTTGTTTTCTCTTCCTGTGGGTACTGAGATGTTTCACTTCCCCACGTTCCCTCTACCCGCCCTATATATTCAGGCGGGAGTCACCAGACATAACGCCTGGCGGGGTTTCCCCATTCGGAAATCCTCGGATCAGGGCTCGATTATCAGCTCCCCGAGGCTTATCGCAGATTTCTACGTCCTTCTTCGGCTCCAGATGCCAAGGCATCCACCGTTTGCTCTTAGAAACTTGACCACAAAGTTGCTGCCAGCCAAAGACTGACAGCTCAGTGTTATCTCATTCGCCAACCACACCCAAAGGGCGGATTGGTCTAAGAAATTGCACTTAGTATCACAAACAACAACCAACCCGAAGGCCGGCCCTGCTTGCGACTAAGATGCTCGCGTCCACTGTGTAGTTCTCAAAATACGGGCGGCACCACGATCACCCTGCGATTGATGCAGGACTTTCATGGCCCAGAGGAAAAACCCCCACACTCAAAGCATGGGTGCTTGGTCCCTCAGGACCCAACAGCGTGCACGCCCCCCACCTCGAACACCCTCACCTTCCAGACACCCAAAGGTGCCGTACTAGCGCTGATGCTCTCCGCAAAGAGCCATTGTCAATGTTCCACCCATGAGCGCCGGCCGAAGACATTCGCTTCGAAACCGACTTGACCCGTTGACCCCCGTGTATACCGCGGGGCGAGTACATGCTCCTTAGAAAGGAGGTGATCCAGCCGCACCTTCCGGTACGGCTACCTTGTTACGACTTAGTCCTAATCACCGATCCCACCTTCGACAGCTCCATCCACAAGGGTTAGGCCACTGGCTTCGGGTGTTACCGACTTTCATGACTTGACGGGCGGTGTGTACAAGGCCCGGGAACGTATTCACCGCAGCGTTGCTGATCTGCGATTACTAGCGACTCCGACTTCATGAGGTCGAGTTGCAGACCTCAATCCGAACTGAGACCGGCTTTTTGGGATTCGCTCCACCTTACGGTATCGCAGCCCTTTGTACCGGCCATTGTAGCATGCGTGAAGCCCAAGACATAAGGGGCATGATGATTTGACGTCATCCCCACCTTCCTCCGAGTTGACCCCGGCAGTCTCCTATGAGTTCCCACCATAACGTGCTGGCAACATAGAACGAGGGTTGCGCTCGTTGCGGGACTTAACCCAACATCTCACGACACGAGCTGACGACAACCATGCACCACCTGTATACCGACCTTGCGGGGCGACCATCTCTGGACGTTTCCGGTATATGTCAAGCCTTGGTAAGGTTCTTCGCGTTGCATCGAATTAATCCGCATGCTCCGCCGCTTGTGCGGGCCCCCGTCAATTCCTTTGAGTTTTAGCCTTGCGGCCGTACTCCCCAGGCGGGGAACTTAATGCGTTAGCTGCGACACGGAGACCGTGGAATGGCCCCCACATCTAGTTCCCAACGTTTACGGCATGGACTACCAGGGTATCTAATCCTGTTCGCTCCCCATGCTTTCGCTCCTCAGCGTCAGTTACGGCCCAGAGATCTGCCTTCGCCATCGGTGTTCCTCCTGATATCTGCGCATTCCACCGCTACACCAGGAATTCCAATCTCCCCTACCGCACTCTAGTCTGCCCGTACCCACTGCAGGCTGGGGGTTGAGCCCCCAGATTTCACAGCAGACGCGACAAACCGCCTACGAGCTCTTTACGCCCAATAATTCCGGACAACGCTTGCACCCTACGTATTACCGCGGCTGCTGGCACGTAGTTAGCCGGTGCTTTTTCTGCAGGTACCGTCACTTTCGCTTCTTCCCTACTAAAAGAGGTTTACAACCCGAAGGCCGTCATCCCTCACGCGGCGTTGCTGCATCAGGCTTTCGCCCATTGTGCAATATTCCCCACTGCTGCCTCCCGTAGGAGTCTGGGCCGTGTCTCAGTCCCAGTGTGGCCGGTCACCCTCTCAGGCCGGCTACCCGTCGTCGCCTTGGTGAGCCATTACCTCACCAACTAGCTGATAGGCCGCGAGTCCATCCTTGACCAAAATTCTTTCCAACTCCTAGCCATGCGGCTGAAGCTCGTATCCGGTATTAGACGCCATTTCTAGCGCTTATCCCAGAGTCAAGGGCAGGTTACTCACGTGTTACTCACCCGTTCGCCACTAATCCCTGGAGCAAGCTCCAGTTCATCGTTCGACTTGCATGTGTTAAGCACGCCGCCAGCGTTCGTCCTGAGCCAGGATCAAACTCTCCGTAAAAGAAAAAACAGCACAACCGGAATAGGCCATGACTGCTGAATTTGATGCTGACTAAAGAACAAAACAATCTGACGATTGTTGTTGTCCATCAATCTCAAAGAAACCTAAACACCACTCACAACCCCACCAAAGATGAAGCCACAAGCAATGCCAGGGTATAATTTGGCATTTGACAATGTGCACGCTGTTGAGTTCTCAAGGACCAAACGCAC
>NZ_JBSSDL010000026.1:0-1082 GCF_054060695.1 Frigoribacterium sp. 2355
GATCGGCTGTCGAACAGGTCGCGTCTATGCTGGCGACGTGTCTGCCGCCGAGGTCGTCGAGCTCCTTCGAGAACGACGTGTCGCCCTCGAGGCGGGGCTTTCCGAGGCTGAGTTGCGTCGTGCTGAACGCCGATACGGCGTCCGTTTCGCCGCCGACCACCGCGAGCTCCTGACCCTCGCGCTTCCCGTGGGTGATGGCTGGTACGACTGGCGGGCCAGAGGGGACGAGCGTGTCCGCAAGGCGATTCGAGAGCCTTTCGAAGGTGTCCTGTTCGACGTCGAGAAGAACGACTTCTGGCCTGCGTCGTGGGGCGAGCGCCCCGACTCCTTCGCGGCGCGCTCCGAGGTTGTGAAGCGACAGGTCGGCACTTGGCCGCAGCTCGTACCTCTGTACGCCCACCGCTATTTGCCGGCTGCGCCGTTCGGTCCAGGGGCCCCGGTATTCTCCGTTCACCAGACGGACGTCATCGTCTTCGGCACGAACTTGCTGGACTATGCAGCTCGCGAGTTCGGCACGACCCGGGTGCTTCCGGAAGGCGACCTGGACACGAGCGGGCTGGAGCCCTGGTCCCTCTTGGCATTTGAAGAATACGTTCCGTAGGGCCGAACACGACCCGAAGGCGTCCCGATAGGGGATCGCTCCCCGCCCACTGCCTCACGACGCACTACGGACGGGCCACTCCTCCCGGAACTCCTTGATCTCGCCGTCGGCGTCATCGAGACGGAACGTGCTGACGAGCGTGATTGGCCCCACGAGATTCGCGTTCAGTTCATCGAGGCGTTCCGCCGGAATCCAGTACTCGAGGATGCTCCGCCCACCCACCTGCTGGACGTCGAAGCCTTCGAGGAAGCTCCGACGCACGGAGAAACGAGTGACATGGCCGACGCCTGAGGCCTTCACGTTCCATTCTCGGGCGATGCGCGCGGCGTAGTCCTCGTTCAGCACCGGGTAGAAGATCGGCTGATCCGGCAGTCTCGGGGGCCACAGCGACCAGCCACTCGCCTCGACGAGCTCGAGTTCCTCCGGGCCCGTGGGCCGCCAGAGCACAACGCTGCTGTCAGCGTCCGATCGTGTGGTCATG